>JAGLSU010000077.1 GCA_023135935.1 Planctomycetota bacterium | reverse complement strand
TTCTTGCTGTTTATATCCTATGGTCAAAACGTCAGGATATTAGTAAGTGCCGCCTAAGACCTTCCATTTGGGGCCTGTTTGCCTTTTTGGGAGCCCAGGCATTCAGACTTTTTGGGCTATTTTTTATGTATGGTTCCGCAGAAAGATTGTCTATCGTGCTAAGTATCGCTGCCTTGGTGCTGATGCTGTTAGGCTGGCAAATTTTCCGTAAGGTATTTTCAACATTAGTTTTCCTGGGCTTGATGCTCCCCCTGCCGCGTTCAATCCATTATGCCATAATGCTGCCTCTGCAAAGCTGGGCTACTTCGTCGGCAGTGTTCTGCCTTGAGATACTGGGTTATCACGTCATACGGGAAGGCAATATCATTCATCTAAACGGCACGACAGTAGCGGTAGCTGAGGCCTGTAATGGATTGAGAATGATTATGGCCTTTTTCGTAATTGGCGGTTTAGTTGTTTTGCTAATCAGGCGAACATGGTGGGAGAAACTGATAGCCCTGGCTTCAAGTCTGCCCATTGCACTTTTCTGCAACAGCATACGATTAACGATTACTGCAATTGCCTTCACAAAACTCAGCGGCGAACACTGGGAGAAAATATTCCACGATTTCGGTGGCTATGCGATGATGCCTTTGGCACTCGGAGCAATTGTTCTTGAGCTTTGGCTCTTAACGAAAATCACAACAGTACCCATAGAAAAACAAGTTGTATCGGCAAATAAATAATTCTGTCCACTATTTCTATCTTTTTCGGAGGTAAACAAAAAATGGATATGATGGAAAAACATCATGACCAACAATTAGTACAGCGGATTATTCCTATTGAGGCACATGCTGACCCAGGAGTAGATTCGTCACCTGATTTGATTACGCCCATCCTGCGCCGATGGCATATAATACTAAGAGTGTTTTTAGTGATATGCATAATCGGCATTCCTACAATATGGCTTTCAGTCAAGCCCACCCATGCCATAACAGCCGCAATTCGAGTTGCACCGGTTATTTCAAGCATCTTATTTAGTGACAAAGATTCTGAAGGTGTAATACCAATGTATCAGAACTTTATGAACACCCAGGCTGACTTAATCAAAAGTGACCAGGTTCTTCAAAGAGTAGCGGATGACCTCGTGGATAAAAAAATGGAGTTTTTCGAAAGTGCTGCTAATCCTGTTGTCAAGTTGAGGAAAGCATTAACAAACGAAAACATCACCATAGTTCCAGGTCGGAAAAGTGAACTAATAAAGATAACTATGGAAAGTCAGAATACAACAGAAGCCGCACAAATAGTGGATGCTTTCGTCAAAGCATATATGGCCATAGAAGCTTCCAAGGAAACAAAAGGTGGAGACCGCAAACTTACTATCCTGGAAAGCGAACGTAAAGTGCTGACTGATAAACTACAGAGGCAGCGCCAAACCATCCGCCAAATGGCAGAAGAATATGGAAGCGTGGTTTTAACAGGACGTCAGGAAATGATGCTGCAGCGAGTTGCTAACCTGCAAGCTGAACTTACCAAAATCCAGACGCGCAAGATAACGCTCGAAACACAGCAACAATTACTTGGCCAAATAAGTCAACAAGAGTCTTCACCTAGCGAACTATTCAAAATGCGATACGAGTTTATTAATGCCAACCCTACCTTCCAGGTACTTTCGAGCAACATCACGCAACTGGACCAGGGACTTATTGTTGCAAAACAGATGTTGGCGCCTACCAATCCTGAATTAAAACGAAAAGCCGAACTTTTGGAAGCACTGAAGACTCGCCTCGAAGAAAAACGTAATGAATTAGAGAAAACTTTTGACGATTTGATAACAAAAGAACTTGCCAAAAATCATGAAGGACAGCTTGCTAATGTAACAATAGAGTTGACACAAATTGCTGGTTACGAAAAACGCCTGCAAGACATGCTGGCCAAGGAAAATAGCGAAACAATTGGACTTGGTCGTAAACACTTGGCAATTCAGGACCAACAGGAACAACTAGAGCTTACTAAGGAGTTATATGATACAGTCAGACGACGCATCCAGCAACTCGAAATGGAACGGAAACGTCCTGCGAGAATTTCCGTCGCTTATAATGCCAGTGTAGCTCCCGTTCCGAATAAACGTATCAAATACACCGCAGCCCTTATGTTCGGTTCTTTGGCGGCCGGATGCTTCCTCGCTCTTTTAATGGGTAAGGCAGACCATAGTCTCTATACACCTGACGATATTACTAAGCGTGTCGGGGTTCGTATAATCGGCACTACTACCAATACAGATTACCTTGACGTACTAAAACTGCCCGAGCAAATATCTTGTGACTATCAAACTATTTGTGCCAATCTGGGATTACTGAATGGAGACGGTATCCCGAAAAAGCTGGTTGTCACCAGTCCCGGAATGGGTGATGGAAAAACAACGTTTGCCATTAACCTGGCAACAAGTTTGGCCAAGACCGGCAAAAAAATATTATTGATAGACGGCGACTTAAGAAAGCCTAATATCCGACGGCTATTAAATCTTCCCCAAGGTTCAGGAGGTCTACAAGAAATGTTGAGGGGCAAAAGGTTTGAAAAAATTGTTCAATCTTCCTCAGCAGGATTTGATGTGCTGACAGCTGATTCGCGAAATATGACAGATGCTTTTACATTACTCTCACAACGCCATATTGGTAAGAACCTGAATACTATCAGCACGGAATACGACCATGTGATTATCGACACGCCACCTGTGTTGGCTTTTCCGGATGCGCTTTTGTGGGCAAAGATGGGCGATGGGGTTATCCTAACCAGCTTTTCTGGCCATACTTTAGGACATGATTTAAGAGAAACACTTGAACGGCTGGAACAAATAAAAGTGAAAGTACTGGGTACAGTATTTCATAATGTCAGCAGCAATTATAGCTACAACCGCTATGCCTATGGCTACTACGCGGATCAAGCTGCAACAGGGAGTAAACGTAGGAAAAACAAAGAGACAATGCTTCTGGCGCCAATAAAAGAATTTAGTAAAGATAACAAAAACTCAAAATCGTCACAGAAAAATATCAATCCAACAGAGAAAATATGAAGTTGATTATTATACATAGAAATGGGCATCTGCCGCTTAATAGTGGCAAACAAGCTAATTTACAAAGTTCGACAAAATCCAACTCATGTAATTTGCTTCAGTTTGCTACTTGCACCAAACCCCTTTCTGATATTACTTTTAGTTGCTTGAACGGAAATTCTCGCAAGCGAAGTAATAATGAGGTTATAGCAATTCCCGAGGAATGGCGTAGCCAATCGGCAAAGATTGATGCAAACTTGATATATTATGAGAAAAACTTACCCGTTCCTTCGAGAGTTACAAGCAAGCTTAAAGCAAATTCGTGGTTCACTGTCTCAAATGGAAGATATGTCACTCACATTGACAATCAGCTACTAAGCAAAATTCTGGACCAATCCCAGGATGACGTCATAGCGATTAACGTAGTGCCTCAGTTGCAAGCATTTCACGAGAAGGTATTGATTACCTCTAAGAGCAAACTTGTCGGGTTTCGGCGGTTATATAGCGATTCGGCTCAACTATCGTCGATTCCTAACGATTGGCCGCAATACCTGTTTATAAGAACTGATGTTCTCAACAAACTTTTAGTTGATAATGCTTTGCCCTTAGCATTCTCCATGTTTATTGATGCTTGTTCTGCACACTCATTAACGGTGCGCAGTCTAAATGTCGGTGGCACCGTATTGGATCTTGAGGTAGAGAAGGATTTACTTGGTCTTCTTGCAATCAGGCTTAACACATCAGCAAAAAATCTCCATAATTCAGGCAATGGATATCAGAATCAATTCCTGCCACAGGACAGTATCACAATATCTCAGGGTGCAAGATTATTCGGCAAAGTATTATTTGGGCAAAACATTAATATTGGTCAAAATGTAACTATAATAGGTCCAACTATTATTGGCAGCGGTGTTAAGGTTGCAAAGGGAGTTGTCATCAAAACATCTATCATTGCCCCTGATGTTTCAATACCCCGAAATAATATTATTCAAAATCGCATTTTAGTTGGTCCGCAGTTCCACCTAAAACATCATCGTCAACAAAATATGAATTCGAGAACACTTTACAACAATTCCTATACAAGTAATTTCCGAATCTGGCCGAGATTTTCCTATGCCAGATGCTTTAAGAGAATTGCCGATGTTATTGCAGCTATACTTGTACTTGTTCTTTTTGCACCTATTGTCCCGATAATTGCATTGGTTATAAAACTAACCTCTCCCGGGCCGATATTTTTCAAAGACACCCGGCAGGGACTACATGGTAAAGTGTTCAACTGTCTGAAATTCAGGAGTATGCTCACTGATGCTAATAAAATGCAGGATAAATTAAGAGTTTTAAATCAGGCCGATGGTCCACAATTTAAAATGACAAACGACCCACGACTTAGCATCGTCGGCAAATTTTTGCGTGACACGTATATCGATGAAATACCTCAGTTCTTTAATGTATTGCTTGGCCAAATGAGCGTTGTTGGTCCGAGGCCTTCTCCAGAGTCTGAAAATACGTCGTGCCCGTCTTGGAGGGATGCGCGACTCTCGGTCAGACCGGGTATTACAGGTCTTTGGCAGGTCCGTAGAACACGTCAACCAATGAAAGACTTCCAGGAATGGATACATTACGATATTAAATATGTCAAAAATTTATCGTTGAAGACAGATCTATGGATATGTTGGCAAACAGCCAAGAAAATGGCAAAGAATTTCATCAATCAGTTCTAACAAACATGAAAGGACAAGTAAATGTCAAGAAGACATTTTAACTGGAAATTGGCAATTATCTTGCTTATTGGCCTTGTTGTTTTGGGCGTAACTGCTTTCGGATTGCGCCGATGGCAGAGAAGCCGAAGAGCCGAACAGGGGCTTGTCCTCGGCAATCAGGCATATGATGAATATAACTGGGAAGAGGCCGCAAAAAATCTAGGCCGCTATGTTGCCGTTGTGCAGGACGACGTGCCAGCATTGCTTAAATATGCCGATGCGCAGCTTAACATCAGGCCTCTCAAACGTAACAATCTTCAACAAGCAATAGCAACTTATCGAACCATTTTGAGGATAGACAAAAGAAACTCCGAGGCAGCTTTAATACTTGTTGAAATATATTTGCAAATGGGAATGTCTGGTGAGGCTGAGTTAATTGCCGTCCGGGCACTTGAAGAGAACTCAACTTTGCAAAAGAAAAGCAAAATGGGAACTCAAACAAAACAATTCCTGGAACTGCGAAGAATGTTAGCCGTCACTCTTGCCAGCCAACGAAAATTCAAAGAAGCAACAAAAGAATTAAAGGAAATTATCAAAGAACATCCAGAGCAAATATTGGCTTACGAATTATTGGGACAACTAATTGAGCAGCGTCCTGAAGATTACTCACAAAAACCTCTATTCTGGTTCGACGAAGCAGTAAAGAATAATCCATCCACAGCCCAGGCTTACCTTATTCGCGGGGCTTACCACTTAAGACATGGAGATAAAGCTAAAAACATAGCTGATTTGGAACAGGCTGAACAGCAGGATTTGTCCGAGCCTGCCGTAAGGTTGCGTCTTGCCAGAGAATTTATCAATGCCAATGTTTTTGACAAAGCGGAAAAACACCTCCTCGCCGTACAAAAGATTGAACCTGCAAACCAGATACTGTGGCAAACCTGGGCACAGCTTGCATTGAAGTCTGGCTCGAAGACAACCATGTCAAAAGTTGCCGAGACCGGATTAAAAGAACTCTCCTTCCAACCCTGGGATTTCATGCCCACAGCTGCGGAATTATATATCAAGTGTGATGAACTCAACCTCGCCAGCGACTGCATTAACAAGTTGCGTCAAAATGATATCATGCCCACAACCACTGCTTTCCTGGAAGGCCTTGTCGCTGATAGGAAGGGATACCATTATGAAGCGGTTAAATGCTGGTATAAAGCAATGCAATTGGGCGATAAATCCCCACGAATCCGATTAGCATTAGCATCAACCCTGACTCGTTTAGATGACACGTTATCGGCATTGCACCAGGCACAAACACTGCTTTCTGAAAATCCTGATTTCATGGGTGGACGTTTACTTCTCGCCAGACTCTTGGCTCAGACCGGAAACTGGACCGAAGCAAAAGAGTACGCTCGCCAAGCAATGCAGTTTTCACCAACAAACTTTGAAGCCACTTTGCTATATTTACAAGCCAGAATACAGTTGCTTGCAACAAACGAGACTGACAAAGATTCCCAGGTATGGCAGGATGTGGAACAACAACTTGCAACATTGGAAAACGCTACGGATGGTTCCCTTGAGGTCAAACTTTTGCAGTTTCAGCTTGCAATGCTACAAAAGAATTTCGCTGGCGCAGAAACGTTGGTAAGTGAATTAAAAAAGAATCATCCCTCGCAAATAGGAGTCGCTATAGCTGAGATTGAGTTGCTCCGCGCCACTAATAAGATAGATGAAGCGATTTTAAGATTGCAGGATATCGCAAAAGAATTTCCAGACTCTATCCAGCCAGTAAGATATCTTGCAATATTGCTATCTCAGCAAGGCAACTACAAGGAATCTGAAAAGATTATCAAAGACACCTTAGCACGCATTGAACAGCCTATTGCTCAACGCAAACTTGGTTTGTTGCTTGCTGAGTTATACACTCGGTGGGGTCAAAGAGATAATGTTTACTCATTGCTTAACTCGCTCGCACAGAAACTGCCGGATGATATTCCCATCAGAAAACGGCTTTTAAGCTGCGAACAGATTATCGAAACCAGCGAAAAAACCCAGCAACTCGTCGATGATATTAGATCTCTTGAAGGTGAGGGTGGCTGGCAATGGCGGTACGAGCAGGCAAAAATCTGGTTTGTACAAGACAGCTTTAAAGACCATTGTCCGCATATTATTTCACTCCTTAAAGAAAATCTGCTCGCCAATCCGGATGACCAATCCAGCAGAACACTTCTTGCCGCAACCTATGAAAAAGCAGACCGGTTACCCCTCGCAATCTCAACCTATCGCGAGGCTTTGAATCGTTCACCCCAGGATCTTCGTATAATCATTCCTGCTGTAGCCGTTCTATACAAGGCAAATGAATACAACCAGGCAGACGAAATTCTTCGTCAAACAGCTAACCAGAAACTATATCACCCTGGATTAAAGAAATTGGAATTACAAAGCCATCTTAAACGTGGCCAACTGAGCTCTGCCAGCGATATCCTGGAGGATTTATTGACTAACGACCCAAACAATCGCTCTATTTATTTAACCCTCGCATTACTTAAGATGCGACAAGACAAATTCATTGAAGCAGACAAGCTGCTCAGCAAATTAGAGAGTGAGGAACCAAATTCACTGCCAGTAACAGTGGCGCAAATTGAATTAAACGTTCGTCAAGGCAAATCCACTGAAGCAATATCTCTATGCGACGAAATAGTGAACAAGTTTAATAACGCTTCTGCCTATATTCTTCGCGCCAGAACATTTGTTTCTCTGAAACAAGCGGAAAAGGCGGAAAAAGATTTTGAACAAGCCACAGTTATAGAACCCAATAATGCCGAATCATGGACAGCTAAAAGCGATTTTTACCGTTCCATAGGTCAATACGATATAGCTATCGCTGATATTGAAAAAGCAATGTCTTTAGCTCCGGAGAACCTCACCATTCAAAAACGTGTCATCCAACTTTTCTTTGTCTCCGGCGACCGAGATAGGACAAACAAGGGTAATGATATTCTCGATAATGCTCTAACCGCAAATCCCGAAGATATTGAATTGCGTCTATATAAAAGCCGTTTCCTACTTGCGGAAGGAACAAGCCCAGCCATAGAACAGGCAACGAGTATTCTCCAAAAAATAACAAAAGACCAACCCAACCTCAGCAAAGCCTGGACACTTTTAGCTCAAATAGCTCTCAGGCAAGGACAATCAATCGAAGCTCTGGATATCACTTTACGAGGCCTTATTCATCGGCCCAATAACAAATCTCTACTTCTGTTAAAAGCACGATTGGAGGCAGTAAGATCACCTGCTTTGGCGATTCCAACTCTAAAAGCATTGCGAGAACGTTATCCGAATGATACTGATATTGTGATACACTTAGCCAATACTTACATAACTGCGAACCAATCCACAAAAGCCGTAAGCCTTCTCAACTCACAATTAGCCTCTTCTAACGGTACGCCTGATGAGCAAAGAATACATATCAGCCTTGCCGTAGCATTGTACAAAAACGGCAACAAAGCAGAGGCTCAAGAGAAATTTCACTCTCTGCAGCAGTCAGCTCCTGACGACCCAGGTCCGTTATTAGCTCAGGCCGGACTACTCAAAGACGAGGAGCTCTGGACTCAGTTAAGCCAGATGGTTTTGCATTGGTGCCAGAATCATCCTGAAGACGCTTATACACCACATACTATTGCCAGTAACTTGGCAGCTAATGAAAACAGCCAAGCAAAAAAAATAGCCGAAGATTTACTCCGCAGAATCCTGAATCACGACCCTGATTCTCTTCCCGCTATGAAGACACTTGCTATGCTGCTGCAAATAACAGGACACTCAACAGAAGCAGCAACACTTTACCAGCGGATTCTCACGTTTCAATCTGATAATGTTATCGCCATTAATAATCTGGCATGGATACTGTGTGACGAACAAGGCAAATATCAACAAGCTCTTGAGCTTGCGCAACGCGGTTTGCGATTTGCTCCCGACTACGTTGACCTCATTGACACACGTGGCGTCTTATATGACAAATTGGGGCAATATGATAAAGCGATTAAGGACTTCAACAGATGCTTAGAGCTATATCCAGATAGAACACCTGCCAAGGTGGCTTCATATTTGCACTTGGGAAAGGCTTTGGCCAAACTTGGACAAAAGGATAAAGCTATAGAAAGCTTAAAAGAAGCAATAAAGTTAAATACTGAAATCGGGGGTTTATCTGAGATCGAGCATGCTGATGCACAAGGTCTCGTTGAAAAATTATTAAAGGGTCTTTAAAAATGGACCAACACCAACACTCTAATCCGGGTAAAAACAAAGGGCATGATGATTCTGTTTTCAGTGTGCCATCGATAAGTTTACTTGATGATAAATACTGGCCCCACATTCAAAGACGGTATCACCTAACTGACAGAGAGATTCAAGTGGCTAAACTTGTCTGCCGGGGTTTAAATAATGAAGACACAGCAGCTATATTGAAAATAAAGCATGGCACTGTCAAAACACATATACGAAATATTTACCGAAGAGTCCGTGTCAAAAACAAAATCCAAATGGTCCTGAAATTTTTGGACATTGCAACTAAATCCACTGCTAAATCAGGAACTACTTCTGCCATTCCCATTGTTGAAATAAAAAAAACCGACAAGAAAACCTCTGTTTCTTCCAATATACCTAAAAAAGAGTGACCCTTTTCTTCTCAAACTATCTGTAAAATAATCCCACCATTCTACTTAACTATATCCAAAAAAAACTTTCTACTATACCTCTTTTGGCATACCCTTTAAGTGATGAAAAACCTACTTAATTGCATTTAAAAGGCATATCCTAAAGAAATTTGGATTTTCCTACTTAAATTACCGGTTTTCTCGGACTTTCTACTTGTATAATAATGCTAATTGTTTCATAATTGATATGTTGGCCTTAAGTTATGGGGTAGTAGTGGAGGGATCCCCCCTGTAGTCTTTGGGGTGTTTGTATTTTTAAAATTCGCTAAGGATAGCACGAATTCATTGTTGAGCGGTCTCTGTTTATGTGGAAATAAATGGTGACGCGGAGTGGAGAAAACAACTTGCCTCGTATAAACAAACTATTGTGTGCGCTAGTTTTACTGTTGGCCATTTCAATTGCAAATGCCTCTCCTACAGTAACACACCATAGTACTGATATGTCCGTCAGTTTGTCTATCACAAATACCCGGATTACAACATCCGGTTCTATTAACACTGTTGTCAAACCCATCCGTACTGAACTTGCTAATCTCGGAAAAGAATTCTTACAGCCGCCGGAAAACTCCGCTGGTTTACTCAATGTCAGCAACAATTCTGTAAAACTCTTACCTGCTGTACCTGCAACAGCACTGATGCTTCTGACAGGTTTCCTATGTGTTTCTCTATATAGAGACCGCAGGGTTTGGCTCATGGCTATGATGGGGCTATTGTGGGCAGGCCAAACAGGGATTCAGACCATTCCTCGATTGGCTTACCATTTCAGCCATAAAAATCACGCTAAACAGCAAATACGTACAGAGCTTGCTTATCCGTATTACCTTAGAATTCCTCATCGCCTGCAATGTGACATTGAAGGCATCAGGTACATAGGACTCCTTCATCATCTCGCAGGAATACCTGATAGCAAAAGCGTTTCACAACTTTCTTACCAAACCGGACAAGATAGTATCTCTACGCAAACCGAGAACACATTAAGAGCATCTCTGTTTGCAATGATGACACCTCTGTCTCCGTCATTATATGTAACCAACTGTTTGGCTGCAGTAGCCGAACAGCAGATGTGTTTTTCTCCCGCATTCATTTTTGAAACGATACCCCGAGGCCCGCCTAAACTCGCCTGAGAAATATTTTAAAAACGTATAGAGAGTGTTCTCGCGAGGCATTCACTAAAGTTTTTATTGTAGTATTTAAAGGTTAGGAAAAATATTTTAAGGAGTGTTAATTATGAAAAAGTTAATTCTAGTAAGTATTTTGGTTAGCCTAATGGCATCCGTGTCAATGGCGGCTGTAACTTACACCTTTAGCACAACAGAATTGGCATCGATGGTCAAGGCATGGGACAATCCTACAGGGAACTCTGGTGCCCTATCCGTCTGGACTGGTGGCACCTATAGCGATGGATTCACAGCGACGACATTGGCGGTTGGTTATGAAGCATCACTCTCCACCACAACAGCAAACCCATACAATCCATGGTCATCAATCGGAATTGGTTTCCCCTGGCAGCCCGCAGGACCTGGCGGACAATCTGCACCGCAGGGCGATCTTACAGGCTACACAGATTAC
The DNA here is from genome assembly GCA_023135935.1 of Planctomycetota bacterium. Lineage (GTDB taxonomy): Bacteria > Planctomycetota > Phycisphaerae > Sedimentisphaerales > Anaerobacaceae > JAGLSU01. The sequence continues at coordinate 9,199 of JAGLSU010000077.1, read as the reverse complement.
GCTCTTGTCTTCGCTAACGACAACGACGACGATTGGTATGTCAACCTGTATATGAACACAGGCTGGACGGATATCAGCGAGCCAGACTTGTTCAGCCAGAATGGCTGGACTTTGATAGCCCCTGGTGAAACAAAGGTGGTTAATTTGAATTTTGCAACTGATGCTTCTGGTGCCCTTCTGAACCATGTAACCAACATTGGCTTCCAGGTAGCGGCAAATTTGGATAGTACTGGTACTAACCCCAGCTCTCCTGATACGTTCCATATATCGGTATCACCAATTCCCGCTCCCGGTGCTATTTTACTGGGCAGCATCGGTGTAGGACTTGTAGGCTGGTTAAAAAGACGCAGGACACTATAAAGAGCATAAAAAGCAACTAAGGGCAGGGATTTTGCCCTGTCCTCGGAAAGCTTGGAAGAAGGTGGTTTTTATGAAAAAATTAGTTCTATACCTTGCTCTTGCGATCTTATGCTCGCTGTCTATACCTGCGATGGCTGTAGTAACGTATAGCTTTTACAGTATCAGCGAAGACGCCGATCCTTTAAATGAAGCCATTGGTGAAAACCAGTTTTTCGTTGATGTTATGGATGCCGGTGCCGGACAGGCACTTTTTAAATTTAGAAATACGGGGCCGGACGTTTCTTTTATCCGTGGCATCTACTTTTACGATGGTGTACTGCTTTCCATCGCTAACATTTCAAATTCCAGTGGTGGCGTCAGTTTTACAGAAAACGCTGACGAAGCTGTCTCACCAGGCCATCTACCCGGTGACACTAATTTCAAGCTCGTATATGGCGTTGAACTTCTGGATCTTGCCGATGCAGATAGTCCCGGCACGAACGAGGACGGTATTGATCCTGGTGAATGGCTGGAGGTGCTTTTCACGCTTACTTCCACCACCTACACAGCTGATGATGTAATTACCAACATGAATAACCAGCAGATAATTATCGGCATTCAGGGACAGGGGTTTCCCTACGGTGGTGACAACGACAGCGCACAATTTATAAATAACGGTGTTATTCCTGCTCCAGGAGCCATCGTACTCGGTGGCATTGGTGTGGGCTTTGTCGGATGGCTACGAAGACGCAGGACACTATAGGTAAATTGACGGACAGTTCAGGGACAACTACAACTGTCTCTGAACTGGTTCCGATTGGCGGACATGTACATAAAGGTGATGATGTTTATTTTGTGGGGAGATATAACAGTTGCAAAGCAGTTGGTAATCCTAATTGTTATTAGTTTAGTATCATTCGTCAGTGTGGTTAAAGCTGCTTCCGACTTCACAATTTCTGAGAATATACTTTTAGGCAGTGAATTTAGCAGTATTAGCTGGGGGTTAGCTACGTTTTCCCGCATAGATGTTCAAGGTGATGCTGTTCGGTTTGCTTTTTCAGGCTTAACCGGAGCCAGCGCAGGTGTGAAGGACGACTACCCAGTCTCAGATTATGGCCAGATATTGCCCAGTCATGGAAATGGTGATTTTAGCAGTTTTGGCGGTTATTGTTTGTGGGTAAAAAATAATGGCACAGACCCAGTCTCGATGAGTCTGTTTATAAACACCGGATTTACAGGACCTAGCGGTAACCCCCCAGATAATTGGCACAATGACACCTTCTGGCAATCTCCCTGGGAAAATATCCAACCTGGCCAAACCGTTGTCCTAAGGTTGAATTTCGATAATGCTATTGCCTGGAATATCTCAGATAATCCTTCACCTCACACCCAAGGTACAGACGGTGATGCAACCATAATCAACGCTTATGATAGAACGGAAGTAAGTGCCATAGGTTTCCAGGTCACAGGAAATGGGCTGGGAACCATCCTTGTTGGGCCAGCGTCTGTCACTGTAATGGGGGATATAGATTCCGGCACAACAAGCCCTACCGGAGATTATCGATGGCTGGATGTTAATGATCAAAGTTATGCAGAAAGCTACCGAACCAGCTATGACTACACCCAGGCAAACGTACAAGTAGGCTATTTGGCTGATACCACCACACTCTCCGGAACATTGACTGTCAGTAATCTCAAGCCAAACTTTGCCTATCAGTTCAAACTCGTAGGTGACCCAAACATGGATCCGGTGGCAAATGAACACATTGGTTTGACCGGACGTTGGTGGCAGGAAGAATGGAATGGAACCGCATGGGTTAATGGTCAAAATCTCAATAACAAAGGAGATGGCTCATCACCTAATCCTAACGACCAAGTGTACTCTACTCGTCGAGATATTAACGAACCTTCCAGCCCGACAGGCAAAAAGTATCGATATACTGCTTATCTGCCTTTTGATTATTTCATCACCGACTGTAATGGCAATGCCATGCTAAACTTTGAGGCCAACAGCAGCTACCACGTCTTATGGAAAACTTCGCAACGAGCCTACACAGAACAGGATGGTCCGATTAAGTCAACCACGTTTGATCCCAATATATCCTCGCTGGCTTATGATACCGACTATGGACAGTTCACAGTTTCGATATTTGGTGAATGGGAGCGTCTGCCAGTCGACGAGGTATTTTTACCACCAGGAAGCTACATAGCAAACTTTATACTAACCGAAGAATCATTCCATGGCAGTGGTGGTACTTATGCTGGTAGTTGGGCAGCAGCGATGGGAGAAGAAGCCAATTTTGCCATTTCCCCTATCCCCGGTGATTTTAGTTATGACAGAAACGTTGATTCGGCTGATCTCAAACTGTTTGTATTGAATTGGTTGAAAACAGACTGTGATGAACTGAACAAATGGTGTGCTGGAGGAGATTTGGATCAAAACCATAAAGTTGATTTTGGTGACTTTGCCATTTTTGCTGTAAATTGGCTTAAAGGTGCTGAATAATAAAGGTTTATATTTTTTGTATATAAATTATTGTTTAAGGTTGTTGCCAGAGCCAGTTATCAGCAAAAAGTGCAAAGTCAGCGAAATCTACAAATCCAGTCAGATTCAGATTCACGATATTGTCTTCTTCAGATAACCATTCGGAGACAAATTCATCCAGGTCAATGTTGTCTACGGCACCGCTGACATCGAAATCAGCGATATTTCCGTTTTTGCTTGCCTGATTTGTTCCCCCGTAAACACCCATATTAATTCGTTTCCCATTTGGCCACAGCTCTTCAATCCAGTTTGAATTTGGATTCCCTGCGTCAATGCAAGGACTTGTATTGGAATCTGTTACCCAACTTTGACTGTTCGCATCCCATCTGCCATACACACTTTGAAGATGAAAGTCCCAAACATTTGGGTCGCCGTTTGCACTAAAAAATGCAAAACACGGGTCAGAATCTATATTGTTGCTGTCCCATATCAAGCCGTCACCTGGGTCATCAACCGCCGTCTCTCCACCCTGCACGTCACTATAATCAATTGAAACGCTGCCGCTTGTATCCAGAGCTACCTGCGAACCTTCAGTTGCTTCGTTTGCCCAGAGAATGCTGTTTTTAACGCTCACATCACTTCCCCAACTGTAGAAACCGCCTCCGGAATCGGCTGAGTTTTTCACAAAAGTGCAATTCGTTAGTATTATATCGTCACTGTCAAAGTAGTCCGCACCACCTCCCACACCGTTTGCAAGGTTGTCACTGATGATACAATTTGTAACCACCGATTTGCCTCTCCAGTGCTCTATGCCGCCACCATCGTTGGCAGATGTATTGCTGCTGATGACACACCCTATAATCTGCAGGTCGCTGTTCTGACAAAAGAGTCCACCACCATGAGTTCCAGCAGAATTACCAGATATAATACAGTTTGTGATAGTAGGACTGCTGTTATAGCAATAAACACCTCCGCCTTTTCCTCCTGTATACCCATTCCTTATAGTAAGGCCGGAAATCACACAGTTTGCATCTTCACCACTGTCAAAATAAAAACCACGACCAGCCCCATTCGGGTCAATGATGGTATTTGCTACAACGTTTGAATCATTAGGGTCTATACTGCGAATAGTAATAGATTTACCGTTCGGGTCAATGTCGTAATTACCAAGACCGGTATAGAGACCAGCCCGTATCTCCACAATGTCGCCACTAACAGCAACGTCAACCGCATCCTGAATTCTACGAAAAGGGTCATCAAAAGAACCGGTACCAGGGTCGTTTGGGCCATTAACATCTACACAGAAAAGACCCCCTGCCTGTGAAACAGAAACAAAGGTCAAAACAAGCACTATGACTAATAAGAATATTGCTTTTCTCACCCTCACTACCTTTCAAAACCTAAGATGTTATATCTAAGTTCTTCTTTCTAACAAAGTAAAAAACTTCGCCAGCTTCCAATCCCATCCCACCACACAGGGATATAGTCAACAGTATCGCTGCCCTGATTTCTCCGCCTACATATAGCCATTGTCATATCACGAAGTTCCTGCATACAACTCAACCCCCCGATTTGCCAGGCATTAGCACCTATTTCAACGGCCGCACATTCCGCTTGCTTAAAATCGATTCCATTAGTCATCAACAACTCTGCCAACTTTGCAGCCTGTGGTTTCAATGCTTCCTGCCAGCGGATTCGCTCTCGTTCGTCCTGGGACAACACCTCAGCTAACAAGCGTTTTTGCTCCTTCTGCTTTCTTTGTCGTAATACTCTAACTCGAGCTAATCGCTCAAGGCGGTGTTTTCGGCTGGCAGGTAATAGTCTTTCGGTAAATGCTATTGCAGGGTCTACCACTATCCATACTAAAAAAGTTGTCGTCAATGTCCCAAGAGCAATGCCAAGCAGTAATTCACTCATTCTGCTTATACCGATTGTTCCCACATAACCCGCAAATCCGCCCAGCAATGGACTTATATCATAGAATACCGCATAGTATCTAGTACTGGTAAGCGGATATTCCTTTTCTATTTTCTGGCTTCTGTCTATCCCTCTAAAAATTGCGAATAGGTAAAGACTAATTAGTAAAAAAACAAGTATCGCAGAATACCCCGACAGTGAAAATATAACCCACCAATGAAAACCAGCTTGTCGCAATGCTAAAATCAGAATATAACCAATGGCCAGCATAAACCATACCGTGCTGGCAAAATGAACCAAGGTCAATCTGTTTCGCAGATTCATCAGCACTACTATTTTCCTTTTTAACCTATAATAAGCAACCTTACTAAAGCACACTTAGCTAATAAGGCATATCTCTATTCTTATCTGCCTGGAGGCCCTTGTACAATGTTCACGGTAGAGAAGGCTCGTCCAATCGGGCTTACCAATTCTTCCACCTTCAGACCGATTGCCGCCAATATTGTAGGAGGAACATAAACTATATCGCCTTCTTGCAAGAGAACATTTTTGCTTGTATCTCCGTGCGCTATCATCTTTTCGTAGTTCAACTCGAATATCTTAGGCTTGACATTTTTATCCGTGGACGGCCTGACTACCTGAATACGCTCTTTCCATGCCAAAGTTGTCGGTCGAGCTTTCGCTAATGCAGTCAACACTGTATCACGTCCAGTGGCTTCCTGAGGACCCTGAAAATACACCTGGCCCAGGACATAGTACACCTTACTCTTGTAAGCCACTATACGAACATCAACGGGATTATCTCCAGTCAATGCATATAACATCATGATTTTCCCTTTCATAACGTCCGCCAATTCTTTTGGCGTTTTACCTGCCGCATGTATCTCGCCCAAAGCCTCAAACATGACTTTGCCGTCCGGACGAATTTGCTGACGCTGCATATGAACCTCGGGAACCTTCGAACAATATATCTCGATTTCATCCGGCGGCTGTAAAACATAGCCATCGGCGGTCACAGTAACCTGAGCAGGCTTGGCAAAAACCGCTATGTCTGCCGGATGAGATGAAAAGCAACCTGTTAGGCTTACCAATAATACCACTAAAACCACTTGTGCAGAAATCCTTACATATCGCATTTCAAACTCCTTTCGCATATCGTTTAAATACCGCTAATTGCGGTTAACACTCACTCACACTTAGTGTGTGATAAAAACGAACACAACCCTTAATTCTACCTGACTTTACGTATCAAGTCAACCCTTTTTGTCGAAGATTTTTATCTCTAAAAAACCAACAAAACAACTGAATAAAGCCACTCTTATGAGCTTGTTTCTGATAACCTTGCGACTGTGATTATTGAGGAAAATCCATACAACCAGACTACAACCAAAAAACCAAATAGCTAATAAATTCGCAAAAATCGTAAGCCTATAAGGGTTGTAGTAGCAAAGACTGAAAAAATCCTCAGAAAATGGCGAATGTTTTGAACATCTTCTGTGGTATGAAAAAGCTTGGCTCCATTCCGGAGCCAAGCCTTTCAAATAACTAATTATCTATTCTGCTTTATTCTAAGCAAGCTAAGAAGTGTTATCGTAGCCAAGATGGCAAGCACCACACTCACCACTATGATTTCTGAACTACCAAGTGCTTGGCTGAATTTACTGGGTGCATTTTGACTTAGGGTAGTTATGCCAGCACCTTTAACTGTTGCTTTCTTATGCAATGGCCGCAGAGTTTTGGACACTATAGATTCATGATGGCTAATCTTATTGGTTAAAGTCACCAATCGCTCATCTATACAAGCAATCATATTGGCATTACCACTTTCTATTATGCCCGTACCATATTTTTCCATAACAAAGGCCACAGAGTCACCTACCGGCGAACCCAACTCAGTGTCCAGAACGATAACATACTGAACGAAAGCGTCAATATATTCCATCACCGAAGCGTATTGAGTCCCTTCCTCGGCACCTTCGAATGCCATAGCAATCGACGCAGCCGTTTCCATAGTAAACGGAGCATCAGCTGGAGCTAGTGTATTGAACATTTGAATCATAGCAGCCATTCGTGAACCGTCCCTATCTCTTAAAATATTGGCGGCATCTACCAGTGCTGCACAAGCCTCACAAGGTTGTATGTTTGGATTAAGTGCAAGAGCTTTTCCTATAGCAACCTGAATAGCCTCTCCTGTAATTCCAAGTTCCGCAGCTACTGCTTGCATCAACTCGGGACAACCCTCTATCTTTGGAGTTTCACGCTGGGAAAGAGGTGCAACAGGTGAAGCAGCCACCTCTGGAGTTGGGTCAGGGTCTGGATCGGGATCTGGGTCCGGGTCGGGGTCAGGTTTGCCGTTGGAACCACCAGCCATACCCTCACCAACACCTAAACCTTGGTTACCTGTCCAGATATTGCCTTTGCCATTACCTTTATTACCTTCGCCCCAGTGACCTTTGCCGTTACCGCCGCCAGGATTTCCATCGCCCTTCTTAGGGTGTTGACCGCCATGGACAGGGTTAGGACCTTTGGCACCAATTGGATTTGGTACAGTTAGTACACTTGCTAAGGAAGCATGGTTCTCGAGAGCCTCTGAAAAAGCATCGCCAGCGGCAAGAACTAATGCTCGGTTTTTACCATTGTTTGCGCCCCCTTTAACCATCAACCCATTTAAACCTGACGAATCGATTTCAACAAAAATATTGCTGCCATGTTGCGCAAGAAATACTTTCTTGCCGGAGCCTGTTACAACAAATCCATTTGACTGCATTTGATTAGTTGTGGTTCCCTTATGACCGGGGATATTATCAAGTTTGACCGCCGTAGCTCCATGACCACCGGTAGCAGGTCCCTGCACCGTGTATCCACTTGGATTTGTCCCGGTACCTGTGTTAGGAACGCCGAGTCCCATCCCGTTGACCTTAATTCCTCCTGTGCCAACGATAATACCACTGGGATTAACTCTATTGTTGATTGGTAACAAAATGCTGCTGTTGTGCGGATTGCCTCCTTGGTGTTTGCTGTGTCCAAGAGCCTTGCCTTGCGGTCCAACTAATGCAGCTAAAGGTAACACACTGAAAAATAAACAGTATGCTAAAAAGTGTAACGTGACTTGTACAGAACGGTATCTTTTCGAAAATTTTCTTAAGAGAGTCATTATTCCCCCCCTCTTTCTATTTTAGGCAAACCTTTTTAAGGCATGCCTGAGTTATACAGAACCCCAATAACAATATTTTACACATTTTGCCCCATAATGTCAAGGGGAAACCACCCAAACTGCCCGACTTAGCAATGCTCTTTGGGCTGGTCCTATAAATTCTGCGATAGTACTCGATTGAACCGTTTTGTTTTGGAGGGATTGTGTTAGACCCCCAAGCAACAATATATAAACAGAAAAAACTGTAACCATCCGTTGGCTATTGTGACTGCTGCTGGAAGTGGCTAATCTGACAAATGTCCGTATTGTTCTACTAGGAATATTGGAAACCCAGCGACGCAACTTATCCAAGTTGCATACAGAATAGTAAGGTTTGTTTACAAAGCTAAACATCAGCACTTTTAAAGCTGTTGAGAAGATCCTCGAGCTCATTTTTGCGAGGAGCTAGTTCTTTACGTATCGTCCATTGATTCAACCAATAAACACCCCAGTATAATAATATCGTACCAACAATATTTCCTAAGCTGAACAGTAAATATCCAGTGTGCGGATTTTCACTTGTCATTATGCTTATGCCACAATAACCGAACCAAATTATTAAACCAACTCCGGGTGGGGCCAGATACCACCATAATACATTTCTAAGTAACCAGACCTGATGGTTTATCTGAGCCAAAGAACTTTTTACGCAATTAAATAGCGAATCCGACAGGCACGGCCGCCTTCTTTTTTGTACGATACGGTCAACAACTATAAATGCAGCAACCCACAAGCAAACAAGAGCCAATAAATACAAAGGCCATAAGCTGTGTTTGATTCCAAAACATAGGAAGAAAACAACCAGCACGACAGCAACTCCGACTTCTCTAAAATCACGCCAGAAAATGGCGGAGTCAAACTGTTCCTTGTTTCTTTTGACCTCTTTTAAAAGCAAGCCAGGCTCTATTGCAAGGTTAGGGTCAGCCTGCTGAGAATGCCAGGTTTTTTGTAATTCATCAAAAGTCATCGATAAGCCCCTTCAATAATTGAGCTAATTTTTTCTTGGCTCGATTCAATCTAACTCCGACATTACTTTTGGAAATACCAAGCACGTCAGCCATCTCATCATAGCTTAGGCTGTCTAAGTATAGCAACACTATGGAACTTTCGGATTTAGACAGTTGCCTGATTGAATCGTACACCTGATTTAGAACGAGTTGATTCTGAGACAATTCGTCACAACCAACTTTAGCTTGAGATATTTCCTGGATGTCCAAAAATTCTGTCCGAAACCTCTTTCTTTTCTCTGTGCGTTTCCAGACCAA
>JAGLSU010000076.1 GCA_023135935.1 Planctomycetota bacterium | reverse complement strand
AATGATTGGTACATACATATACCGGTCCGCGATAGATTGCGCCCCTATCTGAACAAGTCCAATTACGGGTACCAGCGTCCCAACATACCAAAGCCAACCAACCGTCAGCCAACGTTTTCGGCGCAGCATAAGTACCACGCAAATTGTTATTCCAACCAACAATAAAGCCGATACCGCCGCTTGCCATATCGGCAAATGATATCGAAGGTGAGGATAGAATACTGACAATCGACTCGGCCAAAAAGTCTTTCCAATATACCTGATATAAGAAATTGCGGCGTTGGCAACACGGACTTTCAATGTTAACGTACCGAAAGATTCTATCGCTCCGCTGCCGCGTTGAGCAAAGAAAGTCGCAACGCTCGAAAGAACCATAACTAAAAAGAAAGGTACTTTCTCAAGAACCAATTTCTTGATATCTCGAAATCTGTCTAATGGCCAATAGTCCAAAAGCAAAAGCACGAACGGCAATGTCACCAGCATAGCCTTGCTCATTAGACCCAAACCGAAAAATAAAAGTGCCAACAAAAATCTTCCGATGCCTTTACGCTCTGTATAGCGAACGTAGGCCCACATCGTCAAAAGCCAGAAAAATGTACTCAATACATCCTTACGCTCCGCCGCCCATGCTACCGATTCGACGTGCAAAGGATGTAAAGCAAATGCCGCACCAACAAACGCACTCGGCCAAACCGACCCGGTCATCATTTTGAAAATCAAAAACAACAACAAACTATTTGCTATATGGAATAACAAACTCACTAAATGATGATAAGTAGCGTTTAATCCAAACAGTTCGCAGTCAACCATATGGCTTATCCAGGTCAGCGGGTGCCAGTTAGCGATATGTGCTGTGGTAAGGGCCCATTTAATCGAGTTACCACTCAAACCGGAATTGACGTGCTCATTTTCAGTTATATAAACATTATCATCATAGTTGGTGAACTCATTATGGACAAGCGGTGCGAAAGCGATAACAGTTGCTAAAATTAATACCCCGCAAATCAAAGGAACATAAAGTTTATTGTGCAATTGTTCCATATGATATCTCCACTAAATTCTGATATGGGTTACCGTTTATTATACGACTTTCCGGTTTTATATAATTGCAGTTGCTTTCGAAACTTTTCTGCTTGGGCTTTTTCGCCTGCAGTTTCAGCTAAGTTCATGGCTTTCTCGGTGGTTTTTATGGCTAATTCTATTTGACCAAGTTTGTAATAAATACCTCCGAGACTATAGTATGACCCGGGCCAATTAGGCTCTGCCTCAGCAACCTTTTCAAAATATTCAATAGCTTCGTTGTATTTGCTTTGTTCAACTAAAGCTTGCCCCATATTAAAATGGACATTGGGATAATCCAGCTTGATACGCAGTGCTTCTTTGTAATTCTGAATTGCCAGTTCAAACTTACCCTGCTTAGCATATGCACGACCCAAACATCGGTACGCTTCGGGCCAATCTGGGTTTGTACTCAGGGCTTCACCACAATGCTTGATAGCCTCGTCTTCTTTGCCTTGCATAAAAAACGCTAAACCGATATTCAGATGCGCCTCTGAAAATTTGGGATAGATACGCAGCGCTTCGCTAAGATGCATAACTGCCTCATCTGACTCGCCTTTTTTACCAAGACATACTCCATAATTGTTGTGTATTTTGTAATTATCTTTTGTTACAGCAAGAGCACGTTCGTATAAAGTAAAACTATTCTGCCACACTTTTACCTGTTCGCGTGTACATGTTGTAAGAGTAATAATTATTGCCGCTGCCAATACTCCCAATAGGATTCTTTTGTACCGCCATTTGGATAAAACCTCGGCAGCACCCCAAGTTGCCATAACAAAAATTCCTATCAATGGCAGATAAGTATACCTATCTGCCATCGCTTGATTGCCAACCTGTACCAAACCAATCACCGGCACTAATGTCCCGACATACCACAACCAGCCCATCGTCAAGTAACGTCTTTTCAGATAAAGCACACCTGCTGTAATACCAATAAGCAATATAAAACACACCATCGGCTGCCAGAGGGGTAATCTATCCACCGGATGAGGATACAATATCGCCAAACGCACAGGCCAAATCATCTTAACTATATAATCGATATATGAAACCATCGCATTGGATACGCGCAAATTAAAACCGACGTTTGCTATGTCACTGACCGCGCCCGTTCTTTGCTGAACGATGAATGTGATAAAACTTAAAATTCCCGAAAGAACAAAAAGAGGTATCTTCTCAAAAATCAATCTTCCGATATTTTTGAATCTATCCAATGGCCAATAGTCCAGAAGCAATAAAACAAACGGCAATGTCACCACCATCGGTTTACTTAATAAGGCCAATACGAAAAACAAAACCACCAACAGATATTTTTTTGTACCCGGCTGTCTCACATATTTGATATAAGCTGCTATCGTAAGTATACAGAAAAACGTACTTAGTAAATCCTTTCGCTCAGCTATCCAGGCTACCGATTCCACGTGCAAAGGATGAATAGCAAACACCGCGGCCACGAACCCACTTGCCCATATCTCGCCTGTCATCTTCTTGAAGACCCAGAAAAGCAGAAGTGTATTCGCAATATGAAATAACAAATTAACAATATGGTGTGCCCCCGGATTTACTCCGAACAATTGACAGTCAACCATGTGACTTATCCACGTCAATGGATGCCAATTGCTCCCGTGACTTGTAGTAAATGCCCAGCCGATGGATTTAGAATTTATACCCCCGGTGACATGTGGGTTTTCGGTTACATAGGTATTATCGTCGTAGCTGACAAACTTATGATGCCGAACTTGCTCAAAACCAACCAGTGTAACCAACACCAACACCACACAAATTAATATTACGTATCCTTTATTGTCTGTCTGCTCCATATAACGTTTCCGTTGAGTCCTGATAAAGATTACGGCTTAAGATATGGCTTATTGGCTTTATATAACTCCAATCGTTTCTGAATTACACTAGCCATGCTTTTTTTGTTTTCAGACTTGGCTAAGCTTATTGCTTTCTCAGCGGTTTCTATTGCCTGCTCAAATTTTCCTGCAGCGGCATAAGCGATAGCTAATGTATCAAGCAAGTCAGCACGGTTGTATTTTGTCAGTTCGCAGGCCTGTTCAGAAAGTTTGATAGCTTCAACTGGATTTTGTAGTTTCATATCTTCAGTGGTAGCAAGAATCCATGCCAAATTATTTAGAGTGTTTATAGTCTCAACTTCTCCAGGGTTAGTTTCAAGAACTTTGTAATATTGATTAATGCCATCTTCGATTCTACCGACTCTAAACAAGACGTTAGCAAGGTTGACCCGCGCTTCATGTAGGAGGGGCTCTAACCGCAGAGCTTCAGTACAGTGATTGATAACTAACTCAAGTTTGCCTTGTTTATGATAGATAGTGGCTAATTTAAAATGTGTCATAGGTAAATCAGGTTTTGCCGCTAAGGCCTTACTATAACTTTGAATAGCTAAATCATATTTGTTGAGTTGACCATAAATATCGCCTAAATAATTATATAGTTCTGATAAATCGGGCCTCGATTGTAAAGTGTCATTAAGATGTTTAATGGCTTCATCGGGTCTGTTTTGTGCGACTAATGCCGCAGCGAGTTTGCGATGAGCATAAAAATAATCGGGTTTAAGCTCCACTGCCTTTTTGTAGTTTTGAATTGCTGATTCGTACTTACCCATTCTTTCCAGGGCTGAACCGAGACGGCTAATAGCCTGGACATGGTCGGGTTTTAACCGAAGTACTTCTTCAAAACTTACTGCGGCTTGTTCATATCGCTGAAGACTGAGTAAGGTTACCCCCTTTCGGTTGTGACAGTCTATATAATTTGGATTGAT
>JAGLSU010000075.1 GCA_023135935.1 Planctomycetota bacterium | reverse complement strand
TTGCGACCGCTTAACGATTGGTCAATATCTAAAGCCTTCAAAAAATTCCCTTGAGGTGGCGGAATACATACATCCGGAAAAATTTGACTTCTGGAAACAAAAAGCAACCCAAATGGGCTTCTCATGGGTCCAATCCTCACCGTTCAGCCGAAGCTCATACTTCGCTGAACTGCAAAATACCTCCTGAAAAACCTCCTCTTATCGGACACCAAAAAATAATCTTTTGTCTTCATTTTGCCCCCAACATATTATTTTTTATACTTTAATTAGAATATAGAAGGTAACGCAACTTTGTTTCAAGGGGGATTTTTCAGCAGGAAAAATAATGAAATTCGTAAAAAATTTAACTCGTCAAACACAACGCGGTTCCGTACTCATCATATCTATGATATTCGTGATTATCTTTGCCGCACTTGCCGTCTCAATGGCTACCATGTCGGGCACTAACCTGCAAATCGCAGAAAACCTACGAAAAGCCAACCGTGCCAGAGCTTCCGCTGAATCAGGACTCCATATCACCCGCTTCTGGCTGAACCGCATTGCCATATCAGGATTGACAACACCATCCCAGGTATTCAATCAAATCGCTGCATCGCTACAAAATGATTTAACCGCCAACGGAATCTCAAATGTCACAACAACCTATGACAGCTCAACTATAACTATACCATCCGTAATACTCGATTCAGCCCAAAATCAAAACTTTACCGCAGTGATAAGGCAACTTGACGCCGAAACCCTGCAAATTGATGTCACCGGAACATCAGGTATAATAACACGAACAATAAGAACCGATTACGATTTCGAGACAAGAGCTAATTCGGTCTTCGATTACGGCGTCGCAACAAAAGGACCTCTTGAGTTAGCAGGAAATATCGAACTGACCGGCATAAACATTGCCGTCGAAGCCGACGTTTACATCGAAAGTGAAAATCAAAACGAAGCCCTTTCCATCATTGGAAACTCGCAAATCGCCGGTGATGTCAAAATCACAAATCCCGATGCATATGTCACCCTTCAGGGTGGCCAAGCCGGTATCGGTGGCGAAGTTGGACAAGAGGCTATCGACAATCATGTTTCCATCGGCGAAGTACCTGCCGAATTCCCCGAGCCAAACCCAACATACTTTGAACAGTATGTGCAAACCACTTTCGATGCTAATACCGTAATACTCGACAACATAAGAATACCGCCCAACACAAATCCCACTTTCTCTGCTGACACAACACTAAGAGGCATTATCTTCATCGAAGTACCGAATACCATCACATTCTCGGGCCACGTTGACATAACCGGAATCATTGTCGGGGATGGTTCGATAGATGATAACTCCGGAGAAAACCAGATTAACTTCCTCGGTTCCGTTTCCAGTTCCTCCGTTACTGAACTACCTGACGAACCGCAATTCGCACAAATTAAAGACGAAACTGGAACTTTCCTGATGGCACCGGGATTCAGCGTCTCTATGGGAGGTTCATTCGATGTCCTAAACGGCGCCATTGCCGCAAATGGCATCGAATTCTTCGGAGATGCAGGGGGAATAATAAATGGTTCAATTCTCAACTATTCCGACAATCCCATGACTCTAAGCGGAAATAGTGACCTCTACTTCAATCGTTCAGGAACAACTGAAATACCTGCAGGCTTCATACCTGAAATAATCCTGCAATACGACCCAAATACCTACTCAGAAATCATCCTTTAATACTCACTCGCCACAAAAAAACACATCTTGACAAAAAAAGTGGCTTCTGGCATGCAATATAACAACAACTTAAGAAAATAATCGCTTTTGCTTATTTTCTTATTTGACATCCTTACCCTTATTTAGTTTAATCCTCCCCAATACACTTAATCACATCATAACCAAGCTGCAAAAAAAACGGATTGAAATGGCAAAGAACAGGAGGATTTAGCATGCCTAAACGGGAAGATATCAAAAAAGTTATGATTATTGGCTCAGGACCCATCGTCATCGGCCAAGCCTGTGAGTTTGACTATTCCGGAACACAAGCTTGCAAGGCACTTCGACAACTCGGCTATGAAATCGTACTCGTCAACTCCAACCCTGCTACAATTATGACCGACCCGGGCATGGCCGATGTTACTTATATCGAACCGCTAAACCTAAAAACAATGACAAAAATCATCGAAGCCGAACGACCCGATGCACTTCTGCCAAACCTCGGTGGACAAAGCGCCCTCAATCTTTCTTCTGAACTTGCAGAAGCCGGCGTGCTTAAAAAATATGGCGTAAAAGTCATTGGCATACAAATCGATGCCATTAAACGCGGTGAAGACAGAATCGAATTCAAGAAAACTATGGACAAACTTGGCATCGAAATGGCCAAAAGCGAACCTGCACATAGCATAGAAGAAGCCGAGAAAGTCGCAGAAAAACTCGGATACCCTCTCGTCATTCGACCGGCTTATACTATGGGAGGTACCGGCGGTGGATTCGTCTATAATATCGAAGAACTAAGAACCGTCGCTGCTCGAGGCCTGGCCGCAAGCATGGTCCATCAGATACTCGTCGAAGAATCTGTACTCGGATGGGAAGAACTTGAACTCGAGGTCGTCCGTGACTCAAAAAATCAGAAAATAACCGTTTGCTTCATAGAAAACGTCGATGCAATGGGCGTTCACACAGGGGACTCCTACTGCACCGCACCTATGCTGACAATCGCCCCTGAACTACAACAAAAACTTCAAAAATATTCTTATGATATCGTCGATGCCATCGAGGTTATCGGAGGAACAAATGTACAATTCGCACACGACCCAAAAACAGGACGTGTCATCGTAATCGAAATCAACCCGAGAACTTCACGTTCATCTGCTCTGGCTTCAAAAGCCACCGGCTTCCCAATCGCATTCGTATCTTCACTATTAGCCGGAGGACTCACGCTCGATGAAATTCCATACTGGAGAGACGGAACTCTCGAAAAATATACGCCATCCGGTGACTATGTCGTTGTTAAATTCTCACGATGGGGCTTCGAAAAATTCAAAGAACTCAAAGACGAACTCGGCACTCAAATGAAAGCCGTCGGAGAAGTCATGAGCATCGGCAAAAACTACAAAGAGGCATGCCAAAAAGCTATCCGTTCCCGTGAGACCGGCCAATATGGACTCGGGTTCGCAAAGAACTTCAACGAACTACCTCTCGATGAACTAATGACACTCGTCAGCACACCAACCAGCCAACGCCAGTTCATCATGTATGAAGCAATCCGAAAAGGCGCCACAATCGAAGCTCTACACGAAAAAACATATATCAAAGAATGGTTCATCGAGCAAATGGCCGAACTCGTCCAACTCGAAGAAAAAATCCTAAAATACAAAGGAAAACAACTGCCCGACGAACTACTCACGCAAGCCAAAAAGGATGGCTTCGCTGACCGATACCTCGCACAGATTTTAAACATCCCCGAAGAAAAAATCCGCAATCAACGAACAAAGCTTGGCGTCGTAGAAGCATGGGAAGCTGTACCCGTCAGCGGCGTCGAAGATGCTGCCTATTATTTCTCAACGTATAATGCACCGGATAAAGTCAGCGTAACCAAAAACCGAAAAATCATGGTAATCGGAGGTGGACCAAACCGAATCGGACAGGGAATCGAATTCGATTATTGCTGCGTGCATGCTGCCTTCACTCTCCGCGATGAGGGCTTCGAAACAATCATGGCAAACTGCAACCCCGAAACTGTCTCGACCGATTACGACACCTCGGACAAACTTTACTTCGAACCACTCACCGTCGAAGACATCTTAAGCATCTACGAAAAAGAAAAACCAGAAGGGATAATCGTACAGTTCGGCGGACAAACTCCTCTGAATATCGCAAAGGAGCTTGAACAATTTGGTGTCAAAATAATCGGCACATCACCAGAAGCCATTGACCTCGCTGAAGACCGTGACCGTTTCAATGCTATGATGGAAAAACTAAAAATCCCCATGGCCGAATCCGGTATGGCAAGCAACCTTGAACAAGCTCTAAAAATCGCCAAAAGAATCGGCTACCCATTGATGGTTCGCCCGTCATACGTCCTCGGCGGCCGAGGCATGGAAGTCGTTCACGACGAAGAAATGCTGCAACACTATGTAGCAGCAGCCGTTAACATAACTCCGGAAAGACCTATCCTTATCGACAAATTCCTCGAAAATGCCATCGAGGCCGAAGCTGATGCCATCTCAGATGGAACCGACGCATTCGTACCCGCTGTCATGGAACACATCGAATTAGCCGGCGTTCACTCCGGCGATTCTGCATGTGTCATACCTCCGGTAAGCATCCCGGAAAAACACCTCAAGACAATTAACGAATACACAAAGAAAATAGCTATTGAGCTAAACGTCATCGGCTTGATGAACATGCAATATGCAATAGCTAACGACAAAGTCTATGTCCTCGAAGCAAACCCACGTGCATCACGAACCGTTCCGCTGGTCTCAAAAGTCTGTGGCATTTCGATGGCACGGCTCGCTACACAGGTCATGCTCGGAAAGAAGCTAAAAGACCTGAATCTGAAACACAAAAGCTTCCCGCACTTCGGTGTAAAAGAAGCTGTCTTCCCCTTCAACATGTTCCACACCGTCGACCCGCTACTCGGTCCTGAAATGCGTTCCACCGGAGAAGTATTAGGAATGGCCGATTCATACGGCATGGCTTACTACAAAGCACAGGAAGCTACAAAGCAGCCCCTCCCCGCCGAAGGCACTGTCTTAATCACCATCTCCGATAGCGAAAAGGAATTCATCGCAGACACCGCAAAACAGTTCTCGCAACTCGGATTCAAAATCTTATCGACAGAGGGCACTTGCCAGTACCTCAAAGACAACGGCATAGAAGCCGAACCAATACTGAAAATGCACGAAGGACGACCAAATATCGTCGACGCAATCAAGAACAAAGAAATTCAACTTATCATAAACACCCCTTCAGGAAAGTTAAGCAAACATGACGACTCTTACATCCGAAAGGCCGCAATTAAGTACAACATACCTTACATCACTACTACTGCCGCCGCTGCCGCCGCCGTAAAAGGTATCGCCGCCCGACAAAAGGCCGATACCTCCGTAAGGTCGCTGCAAAAATACCATGCCGAAATCAAGTAAGCAAAAACTAAAAAAGGTATCCCAAACCCCCGGTTTTGCCGGGGGTTTTCTTTTACGCCGTATGGGCTTATCCTAAATAAACAAAAAATACAGGGTTTTTACTTTTTCGCCTGCGCTTTCTCAACTATAATCAGATATCGTTCGATTTTATAAAGGAAAAGAGTTTGTAAAAAAATGACAAATACTAACAAAAACCCGTCGTTCTCACACAATAATTGGCTCTTTGAGGCAATCGACGATGATTCCGTAAACATCGAAGAATTTTTGAACGGCGAAAACGACCTGTTCCACGAGGACCATCGCAAATTCGAATTACCCAACGTAATCGGCATTTTACCAATACGAAATGCTGTCTCATATCCCGGAACAGTAGCCCCGTTAGCCATAGGACGAAAAGCAAGCAAAGCACTGCTCGCTAACATCAAACCAAATAAATCCATCATCGGACTCGTCACACAACGCAACTCGGAAACAGAAGCTCCGAACTTTAAAGATATCTATTCAATCGGAACTGCAGCCTCAGTTCTAAAAATTATTAAAATGCCGCAGGGTTCAATACACGTCATCGTGCACAGCCTCGCCAGATTCAAAATAATAAAACCCGTCGCAAAAAAACCTTATCTAAAAGCCAAGGTTCAGCTGCTAAAAGAAAAAGTCAGAATGACAAAAAAGCTGCAGGCACTTATCGTAAATGTCCGACAGGCAGCAAACCGCGTCATCACTCTAAGTCCAAGCGTACCCGAAGAAGCTTCCTTTTTGCTGGAAAACATTGAAGACCCTTCTTCGTTGGCTGATTTTCTCGCCGCCAACCTTAGCCTGCCCATCGCCGAAAAACAAAAGCTCCTCGAAGAACTCGATGCCACAAAAAGACTCGAAAAAATATCGCTAGCGCTGGCAAATCAACTCGAAGTTCTGGAACTAAGTCACAAAATCCAGGGCCGTGTCAGAGATTCCGTTGATAAATCCCAACGAGAATATTTCCTCCAGGAACAACTAAAAGCAATACAGTCCGAACTTGGAAAAGGCGACCTGCAAACCGAAGAGCTTAAGCAAATACACAAAAACATCAAAAAAGCAAAAATGCCTAAAAAAGTCGAAGCCGAAGCTCTCCGTGAACTCGACCGACTTTCCAAAATACCATCTGTCTCGCCTGAGTATAGCGTCATAAGAACCTATCTTGACTGGGTTTGCGAACTGCCATGGGCCGTCCAAACTAAAGAACAACTCGATATAATAAAAGCCGAAAGAATTCTAAACCACGACCATTACAACCTTAAAAAAGTCAAAAAACGCATCCTTGAATTTCTCGCCGTCAGAAAACTAAACCCGACCGGAAAAAGTCCTATCCTCTGCTTCATCGGCCCGCCCGGAGTAGGTAAAACTTCACTCGGAAAATCCATCGCACGCGCTATGGGAAGAAAATTCATTCGAATATCACTCGGAGGAATTAGAGATGAAGCCGACATCCGAGGACACCGAAGAACCTACATCGGTGCACTACCTGGTCGTATCCTGCAGGAACTAAGAAAATGCGGCAGCAAAAACCCCGTCTTCATGCTTGACGAACTCGATAAAATCGGTGCCGATTTCAGAGGTGACCCCGCTTCTGCACTACTTGAAGTCCTCGACCCCGAACAAAATTTCAGCTTCACGGACCATTACCTCGACCAACCGTTCAATCTCTCATCGGTCATGTTCATCGGTACTGCTAATTACACCGAACCTATCCCGCCTGCCCTGCACGACAGAATGGAAATCATCGAACTGCCCGGCTATACTGAAAACGAAAAACTAAACATCGCAAAAAAATATCTCGTCCCCCGTCAACTCGATGAGCACGGCTTAACAAAAAACAAACTAACTATAAAAGACTCTGCACTGCTCGCGATAATACAAAGCTACACCCGAGAAGCCGGTGTACGTAACCTCGAAAGAAACATCGCTGCCATTTGTCGCGCTGTCGCAACAGATATCGCCAAAGCCAAAAAAAGACGTGCAACTATCGACAAAAAAGACCTCGCCAAGATACTCGGCCCCGCACAATTCGAATCCGAATTGGCTCTGAGAACCGGCATCCCTGGCGTCGCAACAGCACTCGCCTACACCCCCGTCGGCGGCGAATTGCTCTTCATCGAATCCGCATCAATGCCCGGCAAAGGTCAACTGCAACTTACCGGCCAAATCGGCGATGTCATGAAAGAAAGCGCACAAGCCGCATTTTCCGTCGTGAAGTCAAATGCCAAAAAACTAAATATAGACGACGACAAATTTAAAAATTTAGACTACCACATCCATGTCCCAGCCGGAGCCATCCCCAAAGACGGCCCTTCTGCCGGTATCGCCATGTTCACCTCCATCGTCTCGCTGCTTCTCAATAAACCAATCCGACCAGACGTCGCTATGACTGGCGAAATAACTTTAAGAGGACTTGTTCTGCCTATCGGCGGACTGAAAGAAAAAATTCTCGCTGCAAAGCAAGCCGGAATCAAAACCGTAATACTGCCCGATAGAAACAAAAAAGATATACCCGAAATACCAGCCGAAGCCAAAAAAGGAATGAAATTCAAATTCGTAAAAAATACCACCCAAGCCCTAAAAATCGTACTAAATACCGACTAAATCCCCCGACCGACAGCGTTGCAAACTTTTACCACATCTACCATCTCAGCTACATCATGCACTCGCACTATCGACACCCCTTTCGCCGCACACAATGCCACCGTCGCTGCCGTACCGAATATCCTGTCCGCCGGATTTTCTTTACCTGTAATTTTACCTATAAAACTTTTCCTGCTCGTCCCCACCAAAACCTTATAACCGCTCGCCACAAACCTATCGATATTCCTCAACAACTCCAAATTATGCTCCAAAGTCTTACCGAACCCAATCCCCGGGTCGACAAAAATCTTCTCCTTCGAAATCCCTAACTTTTCCGCTTTGCCTGCACGCTCCAAAAGAAACTCCAAAACTTCACCAACTACATCTCCATATTTCGGCTCAACCTGCATCGTAGCTGGCGTCTCCTGCATATGCATCAATACAACCGGCACTTTTCTTTCCGCTGCCAACTCCCCAATTCGCTCATCAGCCAATGCCGTTATATCATTCACCATACCAGCCCCAGCATCCACCGCTGCTTCAACCACCTCATAATCTTTGCTGTCGATACTAACTGGAACCTTTATTTCTTTAACAAGCCCCTTGATTACTGGAACCACCCTTTCGATTTGCTCCGCAACAGAAACAGTTTCCGCCCCGGGCCGCGTTGATTCACCTCCCACATCTATTATCCCTGCCCCATCGCTGGCCATCTGAACACCACGCTCAATTGCCTTGTCCTCATCCAGATACTGCCCACCATCACTGAAAGAATCCGGTGTGACATTCAACACCCCCATCAGGATTGTCTCTCCGCCACTTTCAGGCATTCGTCACCTTAAAACCTATCCCCGCCAATTTCGCAGCCAATGAATCGTATGAACCAGCCAGAATTACTTCCGTATTTTGAAATTCCCGACGCACAGAATAATTCTTCCGCAAATCGTCAAAAAACTTACCACGCCCCTTCTCTTCAATCGTCGCTATCTCTCGCGTATTAAAGTCATCTCTATTAATCACATACACCTGCTGAACAATCTGATGCAATATCTCCTGCTCATCTCCGTCACAATCAACTTTTATCTCCGGCACCTCCGGCTCAGGCAAAAAGTCTCTCGCTTTTTTATTCGCCTCAATCCCAAAATGCTTGCACATCGCCTCATATATCATCACCATCCCCGCAACTTTACCATCAAAAGAATACCCCGCTATATGCGGCGTCGACAAATCAACCATCCGAAGCAATTCCATATCGATATTCGGCTCATTCTCCCAGACATCCAACACAACCCCGCCAAGCGTCCCATTTTTCATCGCCGACTTCAATGCCGCCGTATCCGTCACCCCACCCCGAGCGGTATTCATAAATACACACCCATCCTTCAATGATTCAAAAAACTTCTTCCCAGCCAAGTGAGATGTCTTGTCCTGCCCTTCGTGCGTCAAAGGCGTATGAAGCGTCACAAAGTCACAGCCGAAAAGCTCTTCCAGTTCTAAATATTTAGCATCCCCACTTTCCCTCTTCAAAGGCGGGTCATTCAGTAAAACCTTCATCCCCAATGCTCTCGCTTTTTTCTCGACTTTACTTCCCACATTACCAACACCGATTATCCCTATCGATTTACTTTCCAGCTGAATCTTCTTCTTCCGCCCCACCGACAGCATTGCCGCAATTATATATTCCGCCACCGAATTTGCATTTGAACCAGGTGCCGACGCAAATCCTATCCCCTTCTCTTTTAAGTATTCCACGTCTATATGCTCAAACCCTATCGTAGCTGTCCCGACAAACTTGACACTGCTTGACTCTAACAGTTCCCTATTCACCGGCGTGATACTTCGAACCAGCAGCACATCCGCACCTGCTACCATCTCCCGTGACATCGCTCGCCCGCTTGCGACCTCAACCTGCCCAACCGAACTGAAACACTCCTTCACAAACGGTATATTCTCATCAGCTACTATCTTCATCGCAAATTAACCTTAAAAAAAATCAAACCTCATATCCCGCAATTTTCACACCGCAATCCGGACACTTCCCTGCCTCGATACTATTCGCTAAAATCCGATACCCCATCCGCTCAATCAACTCTCTCCCGCAACTGTAACAAATCGTACTCTCTCCCCTGGCTCCCGGTACGTTACCAATATAAATATAACGCAACCCCGCCTCAATGCCAATACTATATGCCCGCTCAAG
>JAGLSU010000074.1 GCA_023135935.1 Planctomycetota bacterium | reverse complement strand
CAAGAATCCTTATAGCAAATCGTGGAGAGATAGCCCTGCGCATCATTCGTGCCTGTCGTGAACTTGGCATTGAGGCGGTAGCGGTCTATTCCGAAGCTGATAAAGATGCGCCGTACCTCAATCTTGCCGATGAGGCCATTTGTATAGGTCCTGCTGACCCGTCTGAGAGCTATCTGAATATCTCACGCATAATAAGTGCCGCTGAAATCGCTGACGTTGAAGCTATTCACCCTGGTTATGGTTTTCTGGCTGAGAATATAAACTTTGCCCGGATATGTCAGGAGTGCGGGATAGCGTTTATAGGCCCGCCCGTTGAAGCTATGCAATTGCTTGGTGATAAGGTTCAGGCGAGGAAGTTGGCACTGAAATCTGGAGTTCCGGTGCCACCTGGTTCTGAAGGTGCTATCGAAAGCAAATCCGAGGCATTGAAGCTTGCAGGCAAGATTGGGTATCCTGTAATAATAAAAGCTTCTGCGGGTGGTGGGGGACGTGGTATGAGAGTTGCGCATAATGATATCAGTTTTCATGCCGCATTTAATGCGGCTAAAGCAGAAGCTGAGATTGCTTTCGGGGATTCGAGGATTTATCTGGAAAAATTTATAGTCGAACCTCGCCATGTAGAGGTTCAGGTGATGGCTGATAAAGAAGGCAATGTGTTACATTTTTATGAAAGAGACTGTTCGATTCAGCGAAGGCACCAAAAAATGATAGAGGAATCTCCTTGTCCGGTGTTGGATGAACGTACGAGAGAAGAGCTTTGCACGGCTGCACTAAAAATTATAAAAGAGGCCAAATATGTCAATGCTGTGACGGTTGAGTTTCTTTTGGATAAGGACAAAAAGTTTTATTTTATTGAGGCAAATACTCGAATTCAGGTCGAACACCCCGTCACCGAGATGGTTACCGGTCACGATTTGATTAAGTGGCAGTTGAGGATTGCCAGCGGTGAAACTATGAAGTTAAGCCAAAGAGATATTGAGCATAAGGGTGTCTCAATTGAATGTCGAATCAATGCCGAGGACCCCGAGAATGATTTTGCGCCCTGTCCAGGCAAAATTACCAAATATGTTCCACCTGGCGGATTTGGTGTAAGAGTTGAAACTCATGTTCATCAGGGCTGGACTGTTTCACCGAATTATGATTCGATGATTGCCAAAGTTATCGTCCATCAGGAAACGCGGGCGGAAGCCATTGCTACAATGAAAAGGGCTTTGCAGGAATTTGTTATTGAACCGGTCAAAACTACGATACCTGTCTGTCTGGATATCCTCTCACATAATCTTTTTGTTAAAAATAAGATTGATACCGGCTTTATAGAACGAAGTTTCTGATAGCTGATTTGTCATGCTTGGGGTACAGCGTTACTTTTCCAGTGCAATTAAATCCTCATAGGTTTCACGCTTCCTTATCACCTTGAAGTTTTTGCCATCAACAAGAACTTCAGCGGTTCGTCCCCGGGAGTTGTAGTTGCTGCTCATAGTAAAGCCATAAGCTCCAGCAGTAAAAATTGAAAGCAAAGCTCCGCGTTCGGTTGGTGGCAGCGATCTGTCCTTTGCAAAAAAGTCTGCACTTTCACAAATGGGGCCCACCACATCGACGACTTTGGTACCGTCCATTTTTAAGTCTTTAGCACGCTGAGTTGGTACGAGATTCTCGTCAACTTTTACAGGCCAAATAAAATGGAATGCGTCATACAGTGCCGGACGAATCAGGTCATTCATTCCCGCATCGACAATGACGAAATTTTTACTTCCACTTTTCTTTGTAAATAAAGTTGTCGTCACCAGTATCGCCGCGTTGGCACTTATACTTTTGCCTGGCTCAAGGATGAGTTTGAGTTCTTTGCCTTTCAGTAGTGGAACAATGCCCGCGGCGTAGTCTGCTGCTGAGGGGACGGTGTTACTTTCGTAGTCGGCACCATATCCGCCGCCTAAGTCGAGACATTCAATGGTGTGGCCTTGACTGCGAAGTTTATCGATTAGTGGCAGAATTTTTTCGACCGCTTGGCAATAAGGGTCAATCGTTTTTCCGCCCGAGCCAAGATGTACATGAATTGCACAGAGGCTGACATTCGGATTATCGCCGTAGTCGGCGAATACTTTTTGGGCTTGTTCTATATCTACGCCGAACTTTGTTTCCTTGACTCCGGTAGTTATGTGAACATGAGTACCAAGGGCGATATCCGGGTTGACCCGAAGAGCCGCCTTGGTTTTTTTGTTTGTCTGTTTAGCTAATCGGATTAGATTCTCCAACTCGGCTTTTGATTCAATGTTGAAGTAAGCGACATCTGCATTTAATGCTTCTATAATTTCAGCGTCAGTTTTGCCGACACCGGCATAAACTATTTTCGATGGGTCGCCACCGGCTTGAAGGGTGCGATATAATTCTCCGCCGCTGACAATATCAAAACCGCTGCCAGCTTCGGCCATAAATTTCAGTATGTTTATATTGCCGCATGCTTTGACTGAATAGCAAATTGTGGTGTCGAGTTGGCTATAGGCTTTTTGGATTTTTTGCAGATGGTCCATGAAGGTAGCCCTGCTGTATATGTAAACCGGCGTGCCAACTTCGGCTGCTATTGTCTCGACATCTACATCTTCAGCAAACAGCTTACCATTTTTGTAATTGAAATAATCCATATAACTATTCTTCCATATTTAATGAGCTATTAAAACTTACATTAGTGTTCACCAATGCAACATCGACATATAGTATAAGGAGTTGACAGTCAATTGCAAGGGGGTGGGCAGTGGCATATTAATGTATTATTGGGGGTTATTTGGGAGGGCTGTATTCGAGATTTGCATAAAAAAACGGAAGGTCTCATTTTCATGAAACCTTCCATTTTCGCAAAGCTTAGTTACGTTTTACTTTTTTTTCTTTTTAGCCTTTTTCTTCTTAGTTGCTTTTTTCTTTTTCTTCTTGGCTACTTTTTTCTTAGCTACTTTTTTCTTTTTCTTTTTTGCTTTTTTCTTCTTAGCTACTTTTTTCTTTGCGGCTTTTTTCTTTTTCTTCTTAGCCACTTTCTTCTTTGCTACTTTTTTCTTTTTCTTCTTTGCTACTTTCTTCTTTGCTACTTTTTTCCTCTTCTTAGCTACTTTCTTTTTTGCAGCTTTTTTCTTCTTTGCCATTAGTGTGTTACCACCTTTCTATTGACTAAATTATTTTTAAGTTAACAACACAACATTAATTTACTTTACAAAAGTTCAACTAAACAAATCATACTGATTATTATATTTTTTATCGTCCAAAACTTTGTAAATACTTCATAAAATTTTCTCCGCAAAGGCTTTGCGCAGTCTCTTGTCTCGGCTGTCAAGTCTTTAAATGATATGTCGCGATTTGTTTTGTTGTGACAATAATTTTTGTTTGAAATGATTTGCGTCCAAACTTTTTGTTTCAGTTGAAAAAATGTTTGTTATAATGATTTGCGATAAGTGTGTTTTTTTAACCTTTTAAGCTGGTTTTACGGTATTCTGTTACAATGAAGGTGATATGGATTTTATTGTTGCTGTATTTATAAGATAGTATGAAACATTTAGGTAAGGTAAACGTTCACCTGTTTCTATGTGGCATTTTGTTGTTGTTAGGTAGTTTTTGCGGGCTAAATTTTTTTTAACTTTTTGTAATATTTTTCTAAAATAATTACACAATTTGGTTGTTAATTGTTTTATGGCGAAAAGAAAGATAGCATTGTTCGGCGGAACGTTTGACCCGATTCATCTCGGGCATACCATTGTTGCTGCCGAAGCAGCAGAGCAAATCGGCGCAGATGAAGTCGTTTTTGTTCCTGCTAAATGTTCACCTCTTAAGGAAACTCTACCTCGAGTGAGTGACGAAGACAGATTTAAGATGATGGCTCTCGCAACTACTGAAAACAAAAAGTTTCGATTAAGTAGATGCGAATTAAAAAAGTCTCAGCCAAGTTATACCTTGGAAACCGTAAGGCAGTTTCGGGCCGATTATGATTTCGATGCTTCAATCTATTGGCTCATAGGTGCTGACAGTATTGATGAACTTCCGTTATGGTACGGTATCGAGAAACTAATTAGTGAGTGCAATTTATCGGTGATGTATAGAGCTGGTTTCGAACCGCCGGATTTCACCAAATTTAAAGCGACGTGGGGGCAATATCGTGTTGAGAAGTTACAGAAGAATGTCATAAAAACTTCTCTGGTTGATATAAGCAGTACCGAGATAAGAAAAATGTTGGCGAACGGGGCAGATGTGAGTGAGATGTTACATCCCGACGTAGCAAAGTATATTTGCGAACATCAGCTTTACCAAGCTGATGCTGATTAGTTGCCTTGTGAGTTATTGATTGATTCTATTAACCAATCATACCAATCAGTCATGCCTTCGCCGGTCGTGGCAGATATCGGGAAAATCTTAATGTCCTTGTTTAATTTTCTGGCGTCGATTTTTACTCGTTCGATATCAAAGTTGACCTGTGCTCCTGCAGAAAGAAAATCGATTTTGTTAATAAGCAGTACCTCTGACTTTGCAAAAATAGAAGGATACTTTACAGGTTTGTCGTCACCTTCGGCAACAGACAGCACCACGACTTTTGCGTTTTCACCCAACTCGAAATCTGAGGGGCAAACGAGATTGCCAACATTTTCTATAAACACTAAATCCAGTTCGTTTATAGGCAGATTCTCCAATGCCTTGTTTACCTGAGCCGCGGACAGATGACAGGCGCCGTCGGTATTTACCTGAATAGCGGGAGCTTTGGTGGCTCTAATTCTTTCGGCATCGATATCGGTTTGAATATCTCCTTCGATTACACCGATTTTAATTTTATCCTTTAGGTCGCATATTGTTCTGTATAATATAGAGGTCTTTCCTGAGCCGGGCGATGATATCATATTGAGGCAGAGCTTTTTCTTTTCAGCTAACAGCTGTTTGTTTTTCAAGGCATATTCTTCATTTGCTAAGAGGATTTTTTTCCCGATATTTACTTTCATTTGTTACTCCGTTTGGAATTCTATTTCTTCCAGCGTTAGGGGTTCATTCGGCAGTAATTCGAAATCTTTGCCGTCGCATTTTGGACAGACCAGATGTGACAGTTCAAGCTCGAAGGTGCTGTCGCAGTTTTTACATTGTCCATTCATTGGCTTATGCTCTATTTCCAATTTCAAGTCTTCGCATACCGTACTTTTGGCAATGGCTCCAAAAGCAAAGGAAAGTATTTCGTCATTAACAGGATTGAGCATTCCGCAACTGATTTTGGCGCCGATAGGTCTTGCATTTCGCTTTGCAGCCTCAGCTGATATCATCTCCAACAGACTTTGTGCCACCATCGTTTCGTGCATCAGCATATCCTCGGGAGTTGTCGACCGTAAGGAATATGAACGATTCTTTTTCCTCCGATGATGGTTGTCATTTCTACGATTGGTACATTTTTAGGTTTGACAATTTCACCGATTATTTTTGCTTCTTTTCCCAACGGATGTTTCCTGCAAATGTTAAGACACTGGTCAGCAGATTCCGCCGAAAGGATTGCTACGACTTTACCTTCGTTTGCGATGTCGAGGACATCAAAACCGAGCATGTCTGCGGCGGTTTGGACATTAGGGTTGATTGGAATGTCTGCTTGATTTATTTCGATACTTAAACCGGCCTGTCTTGCAATATCATTAAGTGTCACAGCCAATCCGCCGCGAGTCGGGTCACGCATAAATTTAACACCATTGGAGCCTTCTAATAATTTAGTTATCAGGTCGGCAAGACCGGCACAGTCGCTTTTTAATTGTGACTGAAACTTGATATCTTTTCGCTGTGACATGATGGTCATGCCGTGGTCGCCAATTGTACCATTGATGAGTATTTTGTCGCCGGCTTTAATCTTTTTGAATCCGAGGTCGATGCCGTCCAGTTTGACTCCGATACCGGCTGTGTTTATGAAGATTTTGTCTGCGGCACCGGCTTCGACGGTTTTGGTGTCGCCGGTGACTATATTAACGTTGTTGTCCCGTGCGGTCTGGCTGATGCTGTCTAAAATTTTATCCAGCAGTTTGAATTCAAAGCCCTCTTCGATTATCAGCGACAGAGATAAAGCAACCGGCTTTGAACCGGCAACAGCCAAATCATTTATCGTTCCACAAACAGCAAGCTTGCCGATATCACCGCCATTGAAAAATAGCGGTTTGACCACGTAGCTGTCTGTAGTGAAACAGATTGATTTTGAGTCGAGTTCGAGATTTGCTGAGTCGGTCAATTCGGCAAGGGTGTTGTTGTCGAATCTGGGCAGAATATGATGGCGGATTAATTCGTCGCTTAACTGACCTCCGCCACCGTGTGCGAGTAAGATTCTGTCGTTTTTGTCTGTTTTCATTATTTAAGGTTTTTCCTTCAGGCTGTATTTATACCAAGCGGCACAGGCACCTTCGGAACTTACCATGCAAGGACCAATAGGTGTATTTATGGTGCAGGTTTTGCCAAACAATTTACATTGCGGCGGGTCTATCAGTCCGCAAAGAACTTCGCCGCACTGGCAACCACTGGTATCTTCGACCGGTGTTTCGGTTATATCGAATCTTTTCAGAGCATCGAACTTGCTGTATTTATCTTTTATCTTAAGTGTGCTTTTTTCTATTTCCCCCAACCCTCTCCAGTAGCCATCTGCGGGTTCGAAGCATTCTTCGATAATTTTTTGGGCGATGGTATTTCCTTCTGCTGTTACCACAGCCGAATATACGGATTCTAATTTGGTTTTTCCATCGGCAAGTTGGCGACAGATTTCTGCAAGTCCTTCGATTATCTGAATGGGTTCGAAGCCAGCTACGACGCAAGGTCTGCCATAGTCTTCTACTATTTCTTTGTAGCTGTTGTAACCAATTATCACGCTGACGTGGCCGGGACAGAGAAATGCATCGATGTGGTCGTTCTTAGTGGAGACGAGAGCCTTCATTGCGGGTACCACAAGCTTGTGTCCGCTTAACACGCAGAAGTTATCTACAGAATCGGCATGTGCTTCTTTTATTGCCACGGCGGTTGCTGGCGTGGTTGTTTCGAAACCGACTGCGATAAAGACGACTGTCTTGTCGGGATTGTCTTTCGCCAGTTGCAGAGCATCTTCGCTGCTGAGGACGATTTTGACATTAGCAGTTGTCTGTTTTGTCTCGAGTGAGCCGCCTTTGCCGGGTACGCGAATCATATCGCCATAAGTGGCGATTAAGCAATCTTTGTTATCAGCTATTTGTAAAACATTATCGATATAGCTTTGGTCGGTGACACAGACGGGGCATCCCGGGCCGGACAGAAGTTTTAGATTGTCTGGCAGAATTGTTCTGATACCGTTTCGAAAGATAGAGACGGTGTGTGTGCCGCAAACCTCCATAATGTTGATTTGCTTGCCCAGCTTTTTGCAGGCTGTTTCTATCATATTTTGCGCTTTATTGATTCTGTCGAGCATAGGGTTGTAACCTATCCTGAGATTTTGTTTTGCGTTTCATTAAAGTCATTTATTTCCGCGATGAGCTGCCAGGTTTTTTTGGCCTCTTCCTCATCAATGGTAGAAATGGCAAAGCCAGCGTGTATCAAAACCAGGTCGCCAAGTTTTACTTCCGGCAGGAGGGTGGTCTTAGCCTTCCAGCGGTTGCCCATTGCGTCGACAACGGCTTTGTCGCCTTCTAACTCTACTATTCTTGCTGGTATTGCCAAGCACATATTAAAGAATCCTTATTTATTGGATATACTGTAAGCTGCAATTGCCATTTGGCCGAGAGATATTCCACCATCATTTGATGGCACGGCTCGGTTAAATAATACTGCAAAATCGTTTTCCTTCAAGAGTTTAACCAAACGATTTGTCAAATACCGATTACAGAATACCCCGCCGCTTAATGCGACAGTGTTTATGTTTTTGCTTTCTCTGGCACTTTTGGCCATTCCTAAAAGAGCCCCAGCGAGGCAGTTATGGAACTTTGCCGATATAACGCCAGCATCGGCACCTTGTTGGATATCACTGATTATCTGTTCAATCATTTTACGCAAATCAAGCAGTAGGGGTTCGCTGTCGGTCTCGATAAGTTCAAAATCATATTGCTGTTCGATATCATCGGCAATAATTGATTCAAGAGCCATCGGCAACTGTGCTTCAAAATGGTTATAATTACCCATCCCTGCCATAGCGGCTATGGCATCGAAAACTCGCCCCAGGCTGGAAGTTTGTATGGTATTGATTTTCTTGTCGATTTGTTCGACGATAATTTGCTGTTTTTCGGTATCTTGCTCGATTCGGTCGAGCAGCCATTTGAAATCATTTAATTTGAAATTATCACCATAGGTTTTCTTTAGCAGACCTATGATGGGTCTTATAGCTTCTTTGCTTGCCTTGTCGCTACCTGCCAATGGATAATAGTCCAGGTGGGCGAATCTTTCAAAGTTGTCTAATGTTGCAACCAGACATTCACAGCCCCATATTGCTCCGTCCGTTCCGTAACCGGTTCCGTCACACTCTAAACCAATGACAGGGCCAGTAACGTTATGTTCTGCCATTACGGAGGCAACGTGGGCCCAGTGGTGCTGAATTTTCATAACTTCTACATTGGGTATCGAAAGGGCGTAGCGGGTGGACAGATAGCCCGGGTGCAGGTCGCAGGCTACGAGTTTCGGTTCGACTTCGAAAAGTTTGCGGAGATGCTCGACTGACTCGATGTAGTGATGATAGACATCTGCATCCTCTAAATCTCCGATATGTTCGCTGCAAATTAGTTGATTTTGTTTGCCAAAGCAGAAAGTATTTTTCAAATCTGCCCCAGTGGCAAATATATCCTTGGTGCAGGTTTGCTTGGTGATAATTGGTGTGGGGACGTATCCTCTGGCTCGTCGCAACGGTACCGGCTGGTTGTCGATAAAATGGACAATCGAATCATCGACCTGTCGATAAATTTCTCTGTCATGCATCAAGAAAGCATCGGCAATGTCACCGAGTTTTTCCAGTGCCTGGTCATTTTTGCAAATCAGCGGTTCCTCAGAGACATTACCGCTGGTCATAACCAATACTTCTATGCCTTGTGCGAAGAGCAAGTAATGCAGCGGGGCGTAGCAGAGCATAAAGCCAAAAGTGTTGACGTCATCTGCGACTGATAATGCTATGCTTGAGTCTTTCTTTTTCGGTAGCAGAACTATTGGGCTTTGCGGAGTTTTCAAAATTTCTTCTGCTAAGTTGCTGACAATGGCGTGTTTTTTTATTTTTTCGATTGAGTTAGCCATCATGGCAAATGGTTTGTGGTCTCTTCTTTTGCATTGTCGCAGTCTCTTTACAGCTTCGTCGTTAAGTGCATCGGCTGCTAAGTGAAAACCGCCGACACCCTTTATGGCGACGATTTTTCCTTCCAAAAGCAACTGGGCGGTTTTGGCTATAACTGCGTCGGTTTCTGTCTGGATGGTTTTACCTTTGCTGTTGGTCAGCCATATTTTCGGTCCGCAGGAAGGGCACGCAACGGGTTGAGCGTGAAAGCGTCGGTTGGTAACATCTGTATACTGAGCGGAACATTTGTCACACATTTCGAATACTGACATCGTGGTATTCGGTCTGTCGTAGGGAATGGTTTTGACTATTGAATATCTCGGTCCGCAGTTGGTGCAGTTTATAAATGGGTAGCTGTAGCGGAAATCTTTTTCATCAGCCATTTCGGTGAGACAATCGATACAGGTGGTCATATCGGCTGTTACCTGAGATAGAGCGGTGCCTGCCGAGTTACTTTGTTTGATGGTGAATTTATCTTCGGCTTCGATGACAGGTATATCAACCGTTTCACAAGAAGCGATTTGTGCCAGTGGCGGTTTATCTTTGGACTGCAAGCGTTGCAAAAATGTATTTATATCGTCCCCTTTTCCCTGCAGTTCAATTGTTACTCCTTTTGTGTCGTTGTAAACGAAACCCGAAAGTCCCAATTGGCAGGCTATTCTGTAGACTGCTGGGCGAAAACCAACACCCTGCACACAGCCGGTAATAGATATTTTTTGTCTTTTAATCAACGCTCCTGGTCTTTCTACTAATTCCCTATTGAATTACGCGGTTTTAGCACAACAAGTTCTAAACAAATACCATAAATTAAAGGTCTTAGAAAGAGCTTTGTCTTGCATTGGTTATGAGTGAGGAGAATTTGTTTGCAAACGGCAGGTTCCTTTGCTAAAATCAATGCTTCGCGGGGCCTTAGCTCAGTTGGGAGAGCGCTTGCATGGCATGCAAGAGGTCGAGGGTTCGAATCCCTTAGGCTCCATTTTTGTTTTCCCCACCCAAATGCCAATCCTATTTATCGGGCAAATCCAATATTTGTTTGCACCTCGGGCAGCCGACTTTTTTGGATTTGAAGTTCGGTGGTACTTTCAGCTTCAAACCGCACACACAGGTCAGGAATATAAAACCGTTGACCTTTCGCATGATGTCTCCGACCTGATGCATTTGCTTTTCGAGTTGCTGTTTCTTTTCGGCTTCTTTGCTGGCTTGGCGCAGGGCGATATCTTCTTTCGTTAAAGCAGCAGGGGGGACGACCGTTTTGGTTTTTGTAATGTTGCTGTATGCATCGGAGTAATCCTTGAAGGATGCACCGTGTGTCATATTTCGCAGGATTCGTACTCTTTCGGAAATTGGCGGATGTGTACTGCTAAGGTCGGACAGTTTCATTGCTTTTTTTTTCTTGAAAGGATTAACGATGTACATCGGGGCTGTGACTTTATTGACGGCAGCCAATTGTGGTGCCGGGTCGTTGGCAATTTTTTCTAGGGCACTGGCTAACCCTTCCGGATAGCGGGTTAGTCTTGCCGCACCGGCATCGGCGAGGTATTCGCGTCTTCTGGAAAGTGCAAAATATAAAAGATATGCCATAATTGGGGCGAGAATTGCAGCGATAATTGCAATTACCAGCATGATGAGTTGTGCCTGACCGCCGCCTCTGCCGCCTGCAGAATATCTTCGACGGCTTCCCATCATTGAACTGTAAAACATGCTTCGCAGGAAGACCTGCGAAAGCAGGACAATTGAGCCGAGCATTATTCCTGCAAGAGTTACGAAAAGGATGTCACGATGCAGGATGTGACTTATTTCGTGGGCGATGACGCCTTGTAATTCGTCACGATTGAGTCGGCCAAGCAGACCGGCAGTTACAGCGACCGAGGCGGATTTGGGATTTCGACCTGTAGCGAAGGCATTTGGGGCGGGGTCATTGATGATATAGATTTTAGGCATTGCCGGTAGCCCCGCTGCAATTTTCATTTCTTCTACGACGTTGAACAACTGCGGATGGACATCGTGAGTAACGGGCGTGGCTTTGCAGGCTGCCAACAGAATCTGGTCACCGCTTGAGAAACTGATAAGTGTTAGCACAAGCCAAACAGCAGTTGCGATAATCAAACCGGTAAAACCGTTTTTTGGACCAAAGAAAGCCAAACCAATGAAATATCCCAGCAGTAGCAGGCAAGCGCCCATGGCCACCATCAGGATAATGGAGTTTCTTTTATTTGCTCTTATTAACTCAAACATAATTCTTTAGTCATCAAGAGAAGTTTACTTTTGGCACTTCACGTTCGGCGGCATTTTCTATCTCGAAGAAATCACGTTTGCCGAAGTTGAACGTATTGGCAACGATGCTAGATGGAAACATTTGAATCTTATTGTTAAAGAATAAAACCTGGTCGTTGTAGTTTTGCCGTGCGAAGGAGATTTTGTTTTCAGTGCTGGTTAACTCCTCCTGAATTGACAGAAAGTTTTGATTAGCTTTTAAGTCTGGATAATTTTCTACGACCAGCATGAACTTGCTCAGCGCTTCGCCAAGGGCGCCTTCGGCTCTTGAGGCATCTCCAACTGTTTTTGCTCCCATGGCTTGGCTTCTGGCCTGCGTTATGGCCTCGAAGGTTCCTCGCTCGTGCTGCATATAACCTTTGGCAGTTTCGACGAGATTGGGAATTAAATCGTGACGACGCTTCAGCTGAACGTCAATCTGTGACCAGGAGTTATCTACCTGGTTGCGAAGCCGAATTAAAGTGTTGTATACGCCAATCACAAAAGCAGTAAGTAAGACAAGAACAACAGCAACAATTATTAATGTAGGCATAGTTTTTCTCCTTTATCTAAATCATTTTACAGAGAATTTATACACGGTCAATTGTGTGTATTTTTTGACCGGCTCAAGAATTACTGACGGAAACTGCGGTTTGTTTGGTGAATCTGGAAAATGCTGGGTTTCGAGGCAGAATCCACTGTGTTTTTTGTAGACGGCACCGTTTTTGCCTTTTACTCCATCAAGGAAATTGCCTGAATAAAATTGCACTCCCGGTTCGGTGGTATAAAGTTCCATGTCCCGGCCGGTTGTGGGCTCATAGACATGTGCAGCTAAAGTTAATGAACTGTTCTTGTTATTAAGTACATAATTATGGTCGAAACCGCCCTCGACTTGATTGATGTGGTCTGCGATACGGACAGTTGTAGTAAAGTCCAAAGGTGTATCCTTGACGCTTTTTATTTCGCCGGTGGGAACAAGAGTTTCGTCGGTCTCAGTAAAACTGTCGGCATTGATTGTCAATTCGTGGGAGAGGACATCGCCGGAATCGTGGCCTGCAAGGTTGAAGTAGCTGTGGTGCGTCAGATTGACAGGTGTGGATTTATCTGTTTCGGCTTGGTAACTGATTTTCAGTTCATTGTCGTTTGTAAGCCAGTAGATGACAGTTACTGTAAGATTGCCCGGATATCCTTCCTCGTTGTCTTTGCTCAAGTATGTGAATTTTATGGCAGGGCCTGTCTTTTCTTCGAATACTTCGGCGTCCCATACGACTTTGTTGAATCCTTTTATGCCGCCGTGCAGATGATTTGGACCGTTATTGGTTGCGAGACAATATTCTTTGCCATTTAACGTGAATTTTCCTTTTGCGATGCGGTTTGCACAACGGCCGACGGTGGCGCCAAAGTAGCAATCGTCTTTGATGTAGTCTTCCAGTGTGTCATAACCCAAAGTAACATCAGTAAATTTCCCATCTCGGCCAGGCAACTCAAGTGTGGTTAGAATTGCGCCATAGTTGATTAATTTTGCAGTAAGACCATTTGCATTGGTCAGTGTGTACAAAATAATATTTTTATCGTCTGAAGTTTTTCCGAAGGTTTGTTCTTTAATGTTCATTTTTTAGTTGCTTTGTTCTGTGTTGAATATATCTGACAATAATTTTTTGATTTTATTGCCCTCGTCCAGTTGGGCTCTGTCGAAGATGTCCTGCAGTTCGCCCTTGTCGAACCATAGGCCATCACCTTTGGAGCACTTGTCTATGAGAAGGGCAGGGGCGGATGAGCCGACAATGATTTTTTGCATTTTCTTCAAGCATATTGGGCATTTTCGACGGGTCTCGGTGCATTTGGAGCCGACATTGAAAGAATTGAGCAATTGTTTAGCTTTTTCAGGATTTCCAAGCAGCAGTTCCAATTCGCCGGCATCGAGCCAAATGCCATTGCAATCGATACAATAATCGATTTCAACTTCAGCAAGTTCGAGTGTAATCATCGCATTTTTGCAAACCGGACAATCCATAATAATTCTCCATGGAGAGGATTTATAGAATCGCAACTATACTACCTCCGCAGTGGTTTTAGGTCAAGAAAAGCTTTATGTAAGGCGATGGAAGGGCAAATATTGTGCTTGACGCTGGCAGCTGCCTTGACTAATATAAATCACAACTTTTAGGGCCGTTATGAATAGTGGCTTAAAAATTAAAGGTACGGCAGATGATAGTTGATTGCCACACACACATAAATTTTACTGCTGACAATATTGATGTTTCCGAACACCTTGCGGCATCCGAAACTGTGGATGCTTGCATAGTGCTGGCCACTCCGGAGGATTCAAGCCAGCAAGTCAATGAAAGGTTGTCTGGATATGTCAGTAAGCATAATGAAAAAATGTTTGGTTTTGCATTTGTAGAGCCGACCAAAGATAAAATAAGTGTTAGGGCACTGACGCCAGTTACGAATAAACTCGGGTTGTCAGGCGTGGTACTGTATTGTTCACAGTGTGGTTTTCATCCTGCGCACAGCAAGGCAATGCAGTTTTATGGGGTGGCACAGGAACTCGGCTTGCCTGTTTTCTTTCATAATGGAGGACAGCAGGGTCCGGATGCGGTTTTGGATTATGCTCAACCGTATCTTTTGGATGAGATTGCCAGAAAATTTGGCGATTTAAAAATTGTTATTGGTTCTATGGGACTGCCGTTTGTTGAACAAACATTGGCTATGATAGCAAAACACGAAAATGTCTATGCAGATTTGACGATAAAGCCCGACAATGTTTGGCAGGTTTATAATCTGGTTGTCTCGGCAAACGAATGTGGTGTGATGGATAAGTTATTATTCGGTAGCGGATTTCCATCCGGCAATGCCGGGGCATGTATAGAGACGTTGCTTGGTTTCAATAAGCTTTTGGCTGATACGAGCTTGCCAACGGTTCCGCGTGATAAAATTCAAGGTATCGTTGAGCGTGACACATTGCAATTACTTGGAATAAAAAAGGCAGAAGAGCAAGCATAGTCACATGGAGGTGATGCAGTGAGCCTTGAGCTTTTAGAGGAACGTAGAGAAAGCTGGGGAACACGGGGCGGATTTATTCTTGCAG
>JAGLSU010000073.1 GCA_023135935.1 Planctomycetota bacterium | reverse complement strand
AGACTTCTTCACATCAATGGTCGGCAAAACATCTTTCAGCCTGTTTGCCCTCAAATCTCCATAATATCCCATAAACTTACAATATCCTGATTCTTCTAAAATTCTGCCTGCCTCCATATCGGATTTATAATTAGCAATTACCAATACGGGAATTCTCAAATATGCTAATTCATAGATGGATACGCCAAGGGCTGTGACTGCTAGCGCCGCAGAAGATACTACTTTCATATAATCAGCAGGGTTATCATAAAGCTCAAAAACAGAGCTATACTGACCAGTGATTTTATTTATTTCATCTTTATGTATAAAACCAGGTCCGATTATAACTTTTATTTTTTTACCGGTATCCGCAAGGCTGTTCATAACTAAAGATGTTAAGTTATTAGGGTCAGACGCACCCATCATGACAACTACGCAATCGTTTTGCTTTTCTGTTTGTACTATGTTGATAATCTCATCTTTTAGCGGGAAATACTTGAGCCCTGAATATACTTTGCCTGTGTAGCCTTGCCAGCTTAAACAAGAAACCAATTGTTTCGGCACAGGATAAAGGTTTTTATCAGCTAACAGTCTCGCACTTGTAAAGTTATCTATCAAAGTAATAGACATATCCGTATCATTTTCCTTTAACAACTCTATAATATAATCGGAATTATGATCGCTTTTCATATCGATTACCACAGTCCGGCAGGCCTGACTCTTTACGATTTGGCAAATCTCTTGCATATCCTTTGCTGTTTCATTTGCGGCTTCAACAAAATAAAACTTAAAGCCAAGCTGCTCTACCTTTTTACTTAAAAGAGAATTACTTGTTATAAAAATAGATTCACGGTTTTTCTTTTCAGCTAAATATTTGGCTATTTGAGTGGTGCGTGTAAAATGGCCAAATCCTAGTTTCTCTCCGCCATCGATAATAAAAACTGCTTTTCCGTCGGATTTTCCAAATTTATTCTGGAACATGTTAATTATTTATCTCACTTCTTAGCAAAAATTACTATCTCTCGCCCGATATCTCTGCTGGCAAAAAACTCATACAACTCTTTTTTAAAATCATTCATACCGAAACGGGAAAGATTAATTTCGAAGTTCTTTCGTTTTGCATGGCAATCTCGTCCGATTTTATCATTTCCAATATAATTAGAACCCATAAGCAAAAATATGTCGATAGGGAACATTGCCTCTTTCCTCGAAATCTCAAAGCCCGCCCGCTCAAGCAATGCACTAAGGGAATTAAATGTGAAATAATTTATATGGTGAGGAGGCCCAAGCCAATAGGGCTCAAAGGCAAGGTTCTCCCTCAAAGCCTTCTGAAAGGGATTATAGTCATTCGGAACAACGGCACATATAATACCGCCATCAGATAAAAGATTATAAGATTTCTTGCAGACATCTATGGGGTCAGGGACATGCTCAAGGACTTCCGAAAGATGAATCACATCAAATTTCCCCATGTGCTCTTCGATATCGAACTCGTCCAAAAAACAATTCGTAACCTCCACACCAAGGCTTTGGGCATACTCCGCAGCTTGCTTTGAAGGCTCAACACCAATGCCCTGCCAAGACCGGCTTTCCCCTCGTTTGAGAAAAAAACCGGGACCACAGCCTATGTCTAATATTTTACGTTTGTTTTTCGGAAGATTTTCTTCAAAAAAATCGTAACGGTCATCGAATACAATATTCCACCACTCAATGTCCTCTATCTGCCTTTCAATAAATTGAGGTTTTTCGCTTGAATAATATTCTTCCTTATAAATACTTAGCAATTCTTCCTTCGAAGGAAGGGGATTTATATGAATAAAACCACAGCTCCGACAATCTATGATTTCATAACCCTTTACTTTATCTATTACTGTACCTTTATGCATTTATTCACCTAATATTTTCCAACCACTTTTTACCATACTAATATACCTTCTCAAGACATAGACCAGTTAGCTGGATTTAACCAATGTTGGTCATCAATACCAAATCCAGAGAGCTGCCCAAGAATATCCGATACCAGATTCCCCTTTTCTTCAGTTTTTACCGCAAAGTCAAGCTCCTCCATCGTTCGGATTCCCACCAGAACCGAATCAATCCCTTGGGTCGACAGGCAAAATCTCAACGCAAGTTCAGCCAAGTCATCCCAGTTACTCAGATTCATTGCAGATTTAACCTTGATTGCTGAGTCTCGCAAAAAAGCACACTCCTCACTGAGGTGCTGAGCCTTTGCTGTCAGTACACCCTTAAAATACGCCGACCGCCCAAGGACACCCACCCCTTGCTCTTGCGCCAAAGGTATTACGTTCTGCAGCATTCTCTGGTCCATGATATTATATGCAATCTGCAAAACATCAAAGCAGCCTGCATCAAGCACTGCTAATGCATTTTCAGGTTCATAAACAGAGGCGCCTATAAATCTAATCAATCCTTTTTCCCGAAGTTTCACTAAAACTTCAGGAATATCAGATTGACTGATAGTACTAGCAGTAGCATTATGAATCTGCACAATATCAAGACAATTGCGATTCAAGTTCCTAAGACTACTCTCTATAGATGCCCTGATGGCGACGGAAGAAACCTGGTTATCCACCGGAAGATTAACTTTGGTCGCAATATAATGCGAGCTTGAACCAATAACCGAACCCAACAGGCTTTCACTATCTCCATAACTCGGAGCGGTATCAAATAAATTAATCCCATAATCGACAGCTTTATTAATTATTTTTACTGCTGTCGCTTTGTCCGGCTTGCCATACTGACTCTTAGCTTTTATTCCATAGTCCATACCCAGTTCAACAGAACCAAATCCGACAGCAGAGATGCGTAAACCTGTTTTTCCCAGTTCCCGATATTCCATCTTAATTCTTTACCAGTCTGTAAAACCCTTTTTGGGCGGGTGAGCTTTCCAGAAGTTTTTCGACCCGGTTTGCATCTAAGGCATCTTTAATCAGTCTGAAAACCTCATCAACCGCGATAAGGTAGCTGTTGACATGTGAGTCCTTGTGAGCATACGAAGCCTTGAATTGAACCCAACCTAAAAAACCTTTCTTGAGCATTTCCTGTGTAAAGAATGTGGATATCGCAAGGCTGTTATCATACTCAAAAGAAAAATGACTCAAAGGAAAAATGCCTGATACTTTAATATTCAATCCATTTTTTTCAGCCGCGTTGTGCCAGCCGGACTGAATTCTTTGCCCGACTTTCATCAGGTGTTCGGCTACGTTCTCCTGCTCAAACTTTTTTATCGTGGCAATGGCAGCAGCAAACCCTGTTCTTTCTGACCAATTGGTACTGCTGATAAAAGTAGATTGGGCTGCCTGCATAGCCTCTTTTGTCCCTATCACCGCTGCTATGGGATAGCCATTCCCCATAGCCTTAGCAAAGACAGCTATGTCAGGATTAACATCTAACGTAAGATGTATCCCACCAGTATTGATGCGAAAGCCTGAGGTTATCTCATCAAAGATTAACAATGTACCTGTTGAAGACGCTGTTTTCCTAACGTATTCCAAAAAGCCCTTGTCCGGTAAATCTCGGGCAGGTTCCATAATAATTGCCGCAAGTTCATCACCGTGTTTTTTTACTATCTTTTCGAGTCCGTCAAAATCTCCATAAGCAAACGGCAGTGCCGTATCCTTCAAACTGCGCGGCACACCTGACGGCGGTAGTCCAGGCATTAATTGTCCATCCAGAGCATTGCTATCACCAAGGTTGGCCGCGAGGTACCAGTCGCACCATCCGTGATAACCGCAAAAAGCTATTTTGTCTTTGCCGCTATGAGCCCTGGCAATGCGAATAGCAATAGCTACCGCTTCACCTCCGCTTCTTGAAAAACGCACCATGTCCGCCCAGGGATGAAGATGGCAAAGCAACTGGGCCAACTCAACCTCTTCCGGACAATTTAACGTTGAAGTGGAACCGTTGTCGATTGCCTGCTTAACCGCTCTGTCAACGTCTTCATCTGCATATCCAAGGACACATGCTCCAACTGCAAAAATGCACATATCTATATAGCGATTACCGTCTAAATCAACAACTTCAACACCTTTTGCTTTTGAATAATATGTTGGCCATAACTCGGGCAAAAACAGTTCCGGACGCTTCGAGTATAATTGCGTTCCACCCGGGATAATTTTCACGGCTTTTTTATAAAGCGATGGTCCTGTCATTTCTTTCTCAATTTCAGTCAGAAATTTCTTGTCTTCTTGCAAAGACTTTTGATATCCTTCGTTCCTTATAATATGACTGTTTATTTCCAGTAATTCAGGCCTCTTCTCCAGTAATTCGAACACATCACGATACGAAAACACTTCACCCTCTGTGTACAGTTCACCAAAAACCTTTTTCAAAAACTCATTATCTTCCGGTTCGTCAAGTGTCCATCTGTAATTGGACTTGTCACTGAATTTCTCGAATACCCCCGTCCTAAATCTGTCTCGATTCGACTTAAAGAATTCACCAATATGTTCTCTTTCCGATGGTAGTTTAGCTTCTTCAAAAGCTGTTCTTAATGCGTCAAATTTAATTATTTCCGTATCCAGCCCATCAGGAAAATTACCGTACAGACTATAATAATCATAAGGCTGTTCTAAAAAATGTTCAATCACCTCGTCTACAATTTCCGGGTCAATCATAGGGCAGTCCGCTGTTATTCGGATGACAGGGTCAATTTTATACTGCCGGGATGCATGATAGTACCTGGAAAGTACATCATCAAGACTACCGAAAAAAGTTGGAATACCAAACTCGTCAGCAACTTCTTTTAATTTCTTATCTTCGGGCAGAGTCGATGTTGCCAATACAATAGTATGTAGCCTCTTTGAATGCTTTAATCTGTTCAAAACATGCCATAAGACCGGCTTACCGGCAAGCGGCAAGAGCACTTTTGCTGGCAAACGTGATGAACTCAATCTTGCCTGGACTATAGCACCTATATTCATTTGTTCTCCTGGAATTCTCTCGTTGCCCGAAGAGGTCTCAATCCGTCGCACGGGTCAGCCCTCCATTCTCGCTCAATCATTTCGCTTTCAGACGGTTGTTTGATTCCACTGCCATCCGCGGACATACAGGATTTATCTCTGCCGCTAACGTTTCTTATATCATCAATCACAGGAGATATTTCATGCGGTAACCAGCAATGTCCGCTTTTGTATTCTTCTCCTTTGCCATCAATATCCATATGGAACTCTATCATCGAAGCGTTCCATTTATAAATCGCCCGGTATATCACGGAGGCATTCACGCTATGGTCGGACCAACCAACCCTGCAGCTATATCTGTCTCTCATAGTTTTAATTGCGGCCAGATTGCAATGCTGGGGAGAAACTGGATAATTCGACACAC
This sequence comes from Planctomycetota bacterium, assembly GCA_023135935.1. Lineage (GTDB taxonomy): Bacteria > Planctomycetota > Phycisphaerae > Sedimentisphaerales > Anaerobacaceae > JAGLSU01. The sequence goes on along the minus strand of JAGLSU010000073.1, from coordinate 5,228 downwards.
AGTGAAGCAGCGTTACGTCTTTTGCGCCACAGGAGGTTACGACATGCATCGCCTGGTCAATTTCATCAATATCTGCCATTCCGGTTGATATTACTATCGGCAAATGCGTCAAACAGCAGCATTTAAGAATATCGGCCCATAACAGTTCATAAGATGCCACTTTATAAAAATCGACATAGGGTCTCAGTTCTTCGACCGCTTCGAGATAAAAAGGTGTACAGGAAAACTTAATTTTCTCCTGCTTGCATTTTTCGTACAAACGGGGGATAAATTCCAGAGGTAGTTCCCATTCCACCCGCCTTTTAAGGTCTGCGCGATTGTTCAGAAGTTCAGGGGCAAATAATTGCGATATTCGAAACAACTGAAACTTTACCGCATCACAACCTATAGCTTTAGCGGTTTCTATAAACCTCATGCAACGGTCAATGTCTCCGTTGTGATTGCTGGAAATTTCGGCTACGAATTCAACGTCCATCGAGGTCTTCTCCCTAAGTGTTTTTTGCCATCGCTTCGTACACAGCTTGAATGACAGTATCCACATCCCCATCTGTCATCATAGGGAATATCGGAAAAGACAATATCTGGATATATGCGGCTTCAGCAACAGGACACAATCCTTCTTTGGTCCCAAAATGTCTGCGATAAAGTGGATGCAAATGTACGGGGATATAATGTACATTTACACCAATATTAGCATCCCTCAGGAAACTAAAAACTTCATTTCTGTCGGCACCCAGAACCCTGACGACATATAAATGATAAGCATGAGAACCGTAGGGCGTAACGTCCAGAGGTTGAATCTCAGACAGACCCTTGAAAGACTCATCATAGCGTAAAGCAATCTCCTGCCGTCGTTTTATCCATCCAGGCAACTTCTTCAACTGACTCGTTCCCAATGCACATTGAATATCTGTAATCCTGTAGTTATAACCAACATCCTCAACCTCATAAAACCACTGCCCTTTTTCGCAGCGCTGCCGCTGGTCCAGAGTGATGCCATGATTACGAAACATTCGCATTCGTTGATAATATTTCGCGTTATTGGTTACGACCATTCCTCCCTCGCCTGTTGTAATGTGTTTTACAGGATGAAAGCTAAAAGTAGTAATATCAGCTAATGTGCCGACTTTTTGCCCCTTGTACTCACCGCCTATTGAATGACAGGCATCTGCTACCAACACAAGGTTGTTCTTGTCGGCGATTTCCCGCAAAACATCGTACTGACAAGTCTGACCGGTATAATCTACGGCAATTATAGCCTTGGTTTTCGGGGTGATTTTGGCCTCAACCTGATTCGGGTCAATGAGCAATTTACCGGCATCAACATCACAAAATACCGGTCTGCCGCCTTGGAATACAACGGCCGTAGCGGTGGCGGTAAATGTCATAGTTGGAATAATAACCTCGTCACCTGGAGCAATGCCAATTGCATACATAGCGGTATGCAGGGCCGCCGTTCCACTTGATACAGCCACCCCATATTCGACACCTACAAATTCGGTTATCGCTTTTTCGAACTCATCTACAGCGGGACCGGTAGTAATCCAATCAGATTTTAGCACCTCAACAACGGCCTTTATGTCATCTTCATCTATACATTGGCAGCCATAAGGTATGAATTTAGTCAATTTTCAGGCCCTTTACTATCTTTGCAAGCTCGTCCCGACTCAACCATGCATCATTAATGTCACTTCGAAAAATGAAGTCTCGCTTTACTGAAGGATATTTCTCATATTTTTTACAAGCTCCGGCATACCCAAGAAACCAGGGAATTATCACATATATCCCGTCAAAAACTTTGGTGTTTTGTGCTTCATCGCAAGAAATCAAACTTTCATGGACTTTCTCGCCGGGCCTTATTCCTATAGACTTGAACGTACAGTCCGGCGAAATTGCTTTGGCTAAATCTGAAATCTTCATAGAAGGTATGTTTGGAACAAATACCTCTCCACCGTCGGTTTCTTTCAGTGCTTTTATAACCAAATCAACCGCCTGGTCCAAGGTAATCCAAAAACGAGTCATCTTCTCGTCGGTAATAGGAAATTCTTTGATACCTTTTTCTTTAAGCTCCATAAAAAACGGAATCACGCTGCCGCGGGAACCCACTACATTGCCATATCTGACTGACGAGAACTTAACTCTTCCGCCACTGTAAGCATTCGCTGCGACAAATATTTTTTCAGCTACTAATTTCGTTGCACCATAAAGGTTTATAGGATTAACAGCCTTGTCCGTAGACAGTGATATGACTTTTTTTACCCCCTTATCTGTAGCGGCACTGACTATATTACGCGCCCCTATAACGTTAGTATCGACCGCTTCAGTAGGATTGTATTCCAAAGCCGGTACCTGTTTGAGAGCTGCGGCGTGAATAACATAATCTACTCCGTCAAAAGCTCTATAAAGCCTGTCCTTGTCTCTTATGTCTCCGAGGAAAAATCTTATCTGCCTCTCATATTTAGCAAATCGTTTTTGCATCATATATTGCTTGTACTCATCTCTTGAGTATATTATCACCTTTTCCGGTTTGTATTCGGTAAGTACCCTCTGTGTGAAGCTGTTACCAAATGAACCAGTGCCACCTGTAATCAAAATTGTCTTACCGCTCAACATATGTCGCTCCCTGCTTATTGGATTATTAAATCACCTTTCATCTTTTTGATTCTCTGCTGGTCGGTGCATTATATATGCCGGATGTTAGGGCCGCAACCCCCTTTTTGTGTCACTAAAATTTAAGAAATTGCAACCAAAAGAATATTTTGATATTATCGCGAAATTGGAAGATTTGGCTAAACAGCCAAACGTTTGATATTCAGTCGCAATCCTACGGGTTTTAACCCATGGTTGTTAACTATGGGAAATATCAGATGGAGAGGTATTCGTTCACAAAAGAAAAGAAACTTTGATGACGGAAATTTGGAATAATCAATGTCAATCTCTGGCTGCGCGGCGGCAATATGGGCAATGGTGGCCCATACTGCTTGGCCCCATGGCGATGCTTTTAGTCTATCTGGCGAAAATGATTGGCCAGCAGTGGATTGTCTCTCGCGGGTTTAATGAAAGTATCGCATTGGCTCTGGTAGGTGTGTGCATCGTTGGATTCGCTGTACAGACGATTATTTTCCGAAGTGAATTTCATCTGTTTATGCTGGCCTTATGCATCGCTTTCTTTTGCCGTGAATGGCATTTCCACGGAACCAGCAAGGGGATTTATGTCGCCCTGGGTATTTTGGCTGCATGGGCAATTATTCGGAAAGATAAACTTGAAATTATCAGGGATGACCGGCTCCATATCTGGGTGTGGTCGACATTCGGGACGTATTTACTTTCACAGCTTATCGCCAGAAGAGTGTTTAGATATCTCTACCTGCCTGGGGAAGCCCTTCTGCATATTTTTCTGGAAGAAACCGTGGAAACTATGGCACACATAATGATGATAACAACCTGTTTTATCGCATGGAGGGCGATTGCTAAAGATAAGAAGTGATTTGAACTCAGCCTGCCACATCAGCTAAAGGCTCAGGCATTCGCCACGCGGGCATTTTATCGTTTCTTTTGCTGAGCAACAAAGCTCGGCTAAGTCCAAAATAAAGACGCAAGTCTACAGGGTGGTAGTTAATAGCATGTTTGTATAACGTAATTGCTGCTGTTCGACATGCCTTATGTCGGTATGTTTCGGCTACCCTGCGCGTTGCATGACTAAGCTTACGTTTGGCTATTTTGACAGGAACTACCTTATCTCCCCCTGAACGAAAATAAAACCTCTCTAAAATAATAATTCTTGTGGGAAGCACACCTGCCTCGGATGAGAGGTTTTTCGTGTGCTCGCTGCGAATTGCCTCAACCTCGGGCACAAACAAAAACTGCGTTCGCATTGCTAATCTCAAAAAAAAGTCGCTATCCTCATAAGAGGTCCTAAGCAACTCATCATAGCAAAAGTTCTTTAAAACTGCTCTGCGGATTAATACCGCAGAGGTCCAAATAAATCCCTGCTTGAATAGTTCTACAACTAACCAGCCGGATTTAACCTTAGGTGCTTTGAACGATTTAATTTCTCTGCCATCAGGGTACCTAACCGTAATCGGACTGTAAGCGAGACCAAATTCCGTATGTTTCTCTAAGCCGCTTAACATTACAGCCAAATAATTGACAGGCCATAAATCATCATGGTCTAAAAAAGCAACATACTCCCCTTTGGCCTTTGACAAACCGAAATTGCGCGCACTGGCTGGACCACCGTTTGTTTTGTAAAAATACGTTATCCTGCGGTCATTTAAACTCTCTACGACACTACGTGTATCATCGGTCGAACCATCATCGACAACTAACACCTCCAAATCCCGCTCACTCTGAGCCATAACGCTGCAAATAGTCTCTTTGACCAAGCCGTTGCTGTTATAAGTTGGTATTATCACGCTTACTTTTGGCACAAATTACTCCTCCAAATATTAAGCCTGGTTTAGCGGGGTTTGCAATGACTTTGATACTCACCCTCATACTGCATTCTAAGTTTCTCTATAACTACCCGGTGTGAGTAACATTGGCGAACCCTGTTTTGTGCTTTTTCAACAAATTCTTCGCGCTCTACATTGCTTGCCTGAGCGATGCTTATCATTGCTCGCGCAAGGGCATTTGAATCTTTTGGCTCAACGATATAACCTATCTCGCTATTACATAGTACCTCAGGTGTTCCACCTATCCTTGTACCAATACAAGGAACACCTGCTGCCATTGCTTCTAAAAGAACACGAGGCATACCCTCGGACCCAATGGAGGGCAAAACAAATGCATCCACAGCTCTTAACAGTTCTGGAATGTCATTTCTTTGACCTAAAAAATGCACTGATTGGCTAATACCAACCTTTGATACTTGCCGCTGTAGCTCGTCTTTCAAAGCCCCCTCACCCACAAGTAATAGATGTGCAGTGGGAACTTGTTTTTTTACTTTCTCGAACGCGCTGATAAGAAAATCATGACCCTTGTATGACCCAAACCGAGCTATTGTACTAAAAATAAACGTATCTTGAGACAAGCCCAACATCTGCTTTACTTCTTGTTTAGAAACCTTTACGTCGGCAAAACGCTTGTAGTCAATCGAATTCTCTAAAACAGACAGTTTCTTCGCGGACAAAAACCAATTGTTTTTCAACACGTCTTCCTTAACGCTGTTTGCGACAGGAATAATTCTGCTAACCTTCCTAAGCAATAGAAAATTCACCAATTTTCTT
>JAGLSU010000072.1 GCA_023135935.1 Planctomycetota bacterium | reverse complement strand
GGGGCTAAATGATAATGATGCCCCGACCACAGGTGTCGGGGCTAAACATAACGTGTAATGGCAGAACTACGAGGGGTGTTCGCTAACGCGGCTCTGCGCTACGCTGCGTGTATCGGCGGGAGTGGGATTATTATAGGCGGGGGGGTTAGGAGGGAAATGTCTTGATTTTTAGAGGTGATTTTTGTAAAATAGTTAGGATTATACGTTGTATATTTCGCCTACGGCGGATTAGAAGAATATTTTTGATTGGGGTTGCGGTGGTGAAAACAAAGATTTCCATTTTCTTTTTGTTTGTGCTGATTCTGTTGGCTTTGCCAGCGGATTCGTTTGCAGCTAACCCTCAGATTACTTTAGATATAGTCGGAGCTGTGAGTGGCAGCATAGTTTTAGAGCTTTATCCAGAGAAGGCCCCAGTGACGGTTAGTAATTTTATCGATTATACCCGGAGCGGTTTTTATGACGGTCTGATTTTCCACCGTGTTATAGAGGACTTTATGATTCAGGGCGGAGGTTACGACGTCAATATGGTCGAAAGCACACTGGGGACGCCAATAATTCACGAAGGCTCAAATGGTCTTTCAAACTTAACCGGCACTATCGCAATGGCCAGAATTGCTGACCCACATTCAGCAACATCCCAATTTTTTATAAACCATACGGACAATCTATTTTGGGACTATGGCGGTGTCGTCTACGATAATCAAAACACTGCATATTTCAGGGCCGGGTATTGTGTGTTCGGGGAGGTTGTTAGCGGAATGAGTGTTGTTAATGCCATAGCCGTATTACCCACAACAGGCGGGGGAGACAGCGACCCTAACAGGCCCTTAGAGAACGTCATTATTGACAGCGCGACAGTAACCTTAGAAGTGGCCTTCAATACTGAGGAATTGGAAGGCGATGTTGACGGTGATTTTGATGTTGATGCGACGGACCTTTCGAAATTTGCGACACAATGGCTGAATCCAAAGTGCGTGGGTTGCTACAGTGCCGACATTAACGGCGACGGGGAGGTTAATTTTGCTGATTTCGCCAAGATGAGTGCGAATTGGCTGAACTGCACTTCAATTACAACGCTGTGCGAATGATTTGGGTTTCCGCCTTCGCACAAGGTGCTACGGCGAGACAAGGCGGGTTGCGAGGGGGGTGACTCTTAATGCTCCTGATTATAATGACTGCCAGAATCGTTCGCCTAAGATTGCGGCTATGAAACCACACACTAAGGCACATGTCAGTATTACCAAAGCAAAATAGACAGAATTTTCCATTGCTACAGGTGGCATTGCTGACAATCCGATAAACACGCCTAAAATAGCACCACATACGAAATGGACGATGGCACGAACCCAGTCGATTGATTTTTTGTGATTAGGACACATTGAAATTATTATAATGGATTCCTCCTTCGTAGGCCAGCGATGTGATATAAATATGGCTTGACGAAGTGGGTTTGTGATAATAGACTTGTCGGCTTGTTCGGACGGTTATTTCCGTGAAAAACGGGAAACGCTTATCGCTTATTTAGGAGTTACAGGAGTTGGAAGAAGCTATTGCAAAAGCTGGTGCGTTGATTGAGGCAATGGAGTATATCCGCCAATTTCGCGGTAAAATCGTGGTTGTTAAGCTCGGCGGCAGTGTTCTCGACGATGAGGGTCTGCGCAAAAAGCTGCTTGTGGATATTGCTTTTATGGCAACGGTCGGGATGCAGCCGATTATCGTTCACGGCGGCGGGAAGGCTATCACCAAGGCGATGGAGCAGGCAGGTCTGGAGCCGGTTTGGGTTCAGGGTCGCCGCTACACCGATGAGCGCACGTTGACGATAGCTGAACGAACATTAATAGACAAAATCAATACGCCGATTTGCGAAACCCTCAAAGAGCTTGGTTGCGAGTCGACGGGGCTGCACTCGTTGAGCAGTTGTGTGTTATTTGCGGAGCCGTTGCGATTAGCCGGCAAAGACGGACGCAAGCTTGATGTCGGTTTGGTTGGCGAGGTAGTCGAAGTAAACGGTCATCTATTAAAGACGTTTTGCGATGCGGGCACGATACCGGTTATCGCGCCGATAGCTTTAGGTAAGACCGGTGGTAAGTTAAATGTCAACGCCGACAGTGCCGCTGGCGAAGTGGCTGCTGCGATAGTCGCTGAAAAATTAGTAATGGTAAGTGACACGCACGGGATACGAACCAATATCGATGACCCGGAAAGCTGGGTGTCGAGTTTGGATGAAAAACAAATTAAGAAAATGATAGAAGACGGTATAATTACAGATGCGATGTTCCCGAAGGTAGAGGCGTGCATAAAAGCGTTGGATGCCGGAGTTAAAAAGACGCATATTATCGATGGTCGAATCGAACATTCGGTATTGCTGGAAATTTATACCAATAAGGGCGTCGGAACACAGATAATAAAAACTAAATAAGGCAAATAGTCATGAACACGCAAGAGACAATAGATTTATTTAACAAATACGTCATCGCCAACTACGGTCGATTGGACCGCGTTATTGTGAAAGGTGAGGGGTGTTATTTGTACGATGCCGACGGCAATAAGATACTGGATATGTTTCCCGGCTGGGCAGTAAGCGGGATAGGACACTGTCACCCTAAAGTTGTCGAAGCGCTGCGTAAACAAGCCGGCGAGCTTATACATATCGACAACACGTTCTACTCGGAACCGCAGGGTGAGTTGGCAAAACTTTTAAGCGAACGCTCTTTTGGCGGTAAATACTTTTTCTGTAACAGCGGTGCCGAGGCCAATGAAGCGGCATTGAAACTGGCGCGATTATATACTTCGAGCGAAAAATATAAATTCATCACGGCGGAAGGCAGCTTTCATGGCCGTACATTCGCGACAGTGGCTGCGACGGCACAACCGAAATATCACGAGGGTTTTCTGCCGTTGTTGCCGGGCTTTGTTTATGTGCCTTTTAATGATATTAGCGCACTGGAGGCGGCATTTACCGACGAAGTGGCTGCGGTTATGGTTGAGCCGATTCAGGGCGAGGGCGGAATAAACGTCGCCACGGACGAATATTTGGAAGCTATTCGCGAACTTTGTGATAAAAACGGCGCACTAATGATACTCGATGAGGTTCAGACCGGAGTCGGTCGAACCGGCAAGTGGTTTGCTTATCAGCATACCGACGTCGTGCCGGATATTATGACATTGGCTAAAGCGCTCGGTGGTGGGGTAGCGATAGGAGCGATGACTGCCAAGGAAGAAATCGCAGCGGCATTGGTACCGGGTAAGCACGCTTCGACCTTTGGGGGCAATGCCCTCGCATGTGCCGCGGCTGTAGCGGTCATAGAAGCAATCGAAGAAGATAACCTCCTGGAAAATGCTGTCGAACTCGGTGAATACACGAAAGAAAAACTCGAACAGCTGAAAGAGAAACATTACATTATTGACCACGTTCGCGGTGTCGGCTTGATGATTGGTGTGCAGCTGACAAGTTCCGGCAGCGAGATTGTCGATAAATGTTTGGATAAAGGTTTGCGGATAAACTGCACGGGCGGCAGTGTTTTGCGGTTTATGCCTCCGATGATTGTTACGAAAGAAAAAATTGACCAGGCTATCGAGATACTTGATAGCGTTTTAACGGAAAATACAAAATGAAAGATTTTATTTCCATAGCCAGCACCTCCAGCGAACAGCTGAAAGAACTGCTCGTCGAAAGCAGCGACTTGAAGAAACTGTACAAATACGGCAAACGCGATTTGTGCTTAGCGGGTAAGACTTTGGCGATGTTGTTTGAAAAGCCGAGTTTGCGAACTCGCATGAGTTTTCAGGTCGCTATGACTGACCTCGGCGGGAGTCCAATTTATGTCAAGCCGGAAGACATCGGCGGTCTCGGTGAGCGCGAACCTATTAAGGATATGGCCCGAGTGTTCAGCCGCTACGTCGATGGTATAATGGCACGGACGTTCGAGCACAGCAAAGTTATTGATTTAGCCGAGTTTGCTACTGTACCGGTAATAAACGCGTTGACGAATTTCTCACATCCATGTCAGGCGATGGCGGACGTGCTTACTATAAGTGAACACTGCGGCCAACTGGAAGGTGTAAAGATTGCTTTCATCGGTGACGGTAATAATGTAGCAAGGTCACTGGCAATGGCTTGTGCGAAACTTGGCATGGAAATGGTTGTCGCCTCGCCAGCCGGTTACGAACTCGATGCCAAATCGATTGAAAAAGCCAATGGATTCTCCGCTGAGACAATCACCCAGACCAACAACCCAGCTGAAGCTGTTGTCGATGCTAATATAATTTATACCGACACCTGGGTAAGTATGGGTCAGGAAGAGGAAAAGCAAAAACGCGTAAATGATTTCGCGGGCTTCCAGGTCAATGCGGAGCTGCTCAAAAAAGCACCAGCCGATGCCAAAATTATGCATTGTCTGCCCGCATACCGTGACTACGAAATCACCGACGAAGTCGTCGAGTCACCTAACTCGATTATATTTGACCAGTCAGAAAATCGGCTTCACTTCCAACGGGCCTTGTTGAAAAAACTAATGAGCTGACACTGGCACAAAACCAATGAAACCCAAAATTCTTGTAGCTACAACGAACCCCGGCAAAATCGCTGAGTTAAACGCTATGCTCGGCGGTGACATCGAATGGGCAAGTCTTGCTGAATTCGAAGGTATCAGTGAAGTTGAAGAAGACGGCTTAACCTTCGCTGAAAATGCCGGCAAGAAAGCTCTCGGCTACGCCAAAGCAAGTGGTCTTTGGACAATTGCCGACGATTCTGGTTTAGTGGTCGATGCGATCGATGGCGCACCCGGTATTAAATCCGCACGATTCTCCGGCGAAAAGCAAAAGGATAGAAAGCTGCTCGACCATAATAATATGGCCAAGGTTTTGGAACTTTTGGAAGGTATGCCCTCTGAAAAGAGAACGGCAAGATTCGTCTGCCATTTGTGTTTAGCAATGGCAGGAAAAGTCTTAATTGAAACCGAAGGGACACTGGAAGGCATAATTTCCGAAAGTCCAGTTGGTGAGAACGGTTTCGGGTATGACCCGATTTTTTTCGTGCCAGAGCTGGAAAAAACCGTCGCTGAACTATCCGCAGAAGAAAAAAATAAAATTTCTCATCGCGGCAATGCCATTAGAAAATTAAAGCCATTGCTTGAAAAGCTCATATCTGTTTAAAAATTATTATGTAACCTGTAGGCTTTTTATAGTAAGTTATACGAAATATGCAAGATGATATCGAACATCACATTGGCTTTCCGGAAGGTACGCCCACCGAGGTAAACTTCTCAGACGAATCTTTTATCCGAGCTGTAGAACCTTCTGAAAAATGTAATATGCGTCCCTATATCGTTGGTTTTGGGGTAATATTTGGGGGTTTTGCTCTTTTGTTATTGTGGTTTTTTTATGAAATTTTTCTTGAGGAAACTTTTATTGAGGGATTGATTTTTGACCTGTTATTACTGCTGTTGCTTCTGATGGGTATTTTTCAAGGACATATCCTGAAGCTTTTTTTAATACACAAAATCAAATCTCGGCCAAATCGATTATTTAAACCTGATTGGAAATGCATATTAGTAGCGATTGAGGACGCAAGTACTTTTCATAAAATAAAATTTATATCTGAAGATTTTGGCCTTATTTGCATTGACAAAGAATTTGTGGAAATAGAGATGACCAATTACAGAGCTCGATTTACAGCGAAGGACACAACAATATCCGAACACATTATTCGGGCGTGGTTAAAAGTGGCTCACGGTGTGAAAATTACGTACGACGCGAGTCCTTGGCCATGGAGCGTAACAGTTACACCTCCTTTCCAAGGCTGCAATTTTTTCGACTTATTAACCCAAGCTCGCATGACAAAATGGCTCTTAAAGAAATTCCAAGAATCATTTGAAAGAAAGCCAGATAGCCAAAAAATAGAACGACGAGTTATTAAGACTATAGCTTTTCTGGGAATTATTCACTTGAGTATATCTCTACTCCTGTGGGGATTACTTGCGTATGCTGAATTAAGTAGGCGCCACACCGAAATAGATTGGCCTATGTTTCTTCATGCCATACCTGCTACCATTTTGTTTTGCTGCTTTATCCTAGCTTTTACAAAGGCCAAACAAAAGATACGAATAGCAGCAATAATTTTAGGATTAACGATTGTCAGTTCTGTATCCTGTTTCTTTTTCGATACAATGAATCATTTCTATCAATTTTCAGTTCCCGACGGGAAATATTACTATATAAATTGGTGGTGGTACAATTTACCTTTAAGAAACCCATATTGTAGGCAATTTAAATCTGGTTATATTAATAAGACCGGAAAGTTCGTTATTGAACCGGAGTTTGACTTTGCCAGCCCTTTTTCTGACGGCCTTGCGCGGGTAGAAATTAATGATTTATATGGCTACATCAACAAAACAGGGGAATATATTGTTGCGCCAAAATTCGAGTTCGCAAGCCATTTTTCGGAAGGGCTAGCAAGTGTAGAGGTCAACGACAAATACGGATATATTGATACAACAGGAAGAATTATTATTGAACCGAAATTTAATGGTACACATGATTTTTCCGAAAATTTGGCAGCAGTTGGGGTCGACAAGAAGTGGGGTTTTATAGATAAAGCAGGACAGATGGTTATCGAGCCGGAGTTTAATTATGTAGGTAAATTTTCTGAAGGGCTGGCATACGTAGTAATCAACAATAAACACGGATATATTGACACAACAGGAAGAATTATTATTGAACCGAAATTTAATGGTGCACATGATTTTTCCGAAAATTTGGCAGCAGTTGAGGTCGACAAGAAATGGGGTTTTATAGATAAAACAGGACGGATGGCTATCGAGCCAGAGTTTGACTATATAGGTAAATTTTCCGAAGGACTGGCATACGCAATAATCAACAACAAATACGGCTATATCGACAAATTGGGGAAATTTGTAATTGAACCGAAGTATGAGCGGGCAAGGTCTTTTCGCGATGGCAAAGCAATCGTTTATTATGGAAATAATGGCAAGTTGGGTTATAGAAGAGTATTTTACACCGACTGTATTGACAAGACAGGCAAAACATTGTTTAAGACTAACTTTAAGGTGATGACGCCATTTTGCGATGGACTTGCTTTATTTACTGGCAATAGCTTTTTATGGGGGTATATCGATGAACAAGGCAAAATTGTCATCAAACCCCAGTTTTTTATGTGTAGTATATTCTCTGAAGGACTGGCGCCTGTTCAGGTAAAAGTCGATAAATAAAGATATGCTCAAAAACAACCGCAGACGGCAGCGAACCGTAAAATTGATTTTCCTTGACAATTCTTTTGCGTAAGTGTATTTGTCCAATTCTAAATTTTATTCCGAAAAACGCCGATGAGTCGTTAACTAATCGCATTTTGAACCATTAAACAGTTAAAACTGAATTTACTTTATGGCAAAAAAGTCATCTAAAAAAGCTTTGGTAATCGTAGAGTCACCCGCTAAAGCAAAAACAATAAACAAATATCTCGGTCCGGATTTTATTGTAGAGGCCTCAATGGGGCATGTCCGAGACCTGCCTTCCAAGGGTATTAACGTTGATATCGAAAACGATTTCGCTCCGACCTATGACATATTACCCGGCAAGAAGCGCACGATAATTTCTTTGAAAGCAGCTGCAAAGAAATGTGACCGGCTCTTTCTGGCAACCGACCTTGACCGTGAAGGGGAGGCAATTGCCTGGCACTTAGCTGAGATTCTCGGCATGGATGAAGAAAAGACTTACCGCGTAATTTTCAATGCTATAACACATTCAGCAATACAAACTGCTTTTGCCGACCCGGGCAAACTCAATATGGACAAGGTTCTGGCCCAGCAAGCCCGCAGAATTCTCGACAGAATAGTCGGCTACCAGATTTCTCCGCTGTTGTGGAAAAAAGTTACAAGGGGGCTGTCGGCAGGGCGAGTACAATCCGTCGCCGTCAAAATGGTCGTCGAAAAAGAAAGAGAGATTCGCTGTTTTGACGCTGTTGAGTACTGGCTCATCCCAGCGGTTTTCACTACTGATTTGGATGGCAACTATACAGAGCAATGGCTGGACTTTGTCACACCAAAGACCGAAGACGATAAACCGCCGACACTGGCGGAACAAGGCAAGTGGCTGACAAAACATAATGCTTTTAAAGCTGATTTATATAAAATCGGTGACGATAAATTTTCCGCTTCTACAAAAGAAGACGCGGACAAAATATTCGGCGCTGTCAAGGACGCGGAATTTAAACTTTCTGATTTGCAAACCAAGTGTTCCGAATCTCGGCCTTCACCTCCATTTATAACATCTACGTTGCAGCAGGCAGCGGCGAATCGTCTTGGTTTTCCCACAAAAAGAACTATGCGAATAGCCCAGCAGTTGTACGAAGGTATCGACCTGGGTTCGATGGGTTCACTTGGTCTTATTACATATATGCGAACCGACAGCACCCATCTTTCCGGTGAAGCTGTTAAGGAAGTTCGCAATTATATCGGTACGCACTTGGGCAAAGATTATCTGCCCGAAAAAGCTAAGTTTTATGCCTCGAAGAAAAATGCGCAGCAGGCACACGAAGCCATTCGTCCGACTGATGTTGACATGACACCTTCGGATATAAAGTCGTTTCTCACCGATGAGCAGTTCAGGCTTTACGATTTGATATGGCGACGGTTCGTATCCTGCCAGATGGCATCGGCGAAGTGGGACGTAACGAATTTAACTATCTCCGCGGAAACTTCTATCGGCACGTGTCTTTACAGAACCACCGGTAGAATATTGGTTTTCGACGGCTTTACCTTGATATGGCCAACATCTTCAAGCGACCAACAGTTGCCGTCAATGGAAATAGGCCAAAACCTGGCACCGGTAGATATCCAGGCACAACAGCATTTCACAAAACCGCCGGCTCGATATACCGAAGCATCGTTAGTTAAGGCTCTGGAGAAAGAAGGTATAGGCCGACCGAGTACATACGCATCCATCATCAGTACTATTCAGGACCGCCGCTACGTCGAGCAAGCAGAGAAAAAGTTTTATGCCACCGACCTCGGCGAAGTAGTTACTGATAAACTCAATGAGTATTTTCCCAAAATAATGGATATCGCTTTTACCCGCTACATGGAAGAGCAACTGGACAAGATTGAAGAACATGATATTGAGTGGGTCAGCGTTTTGAAAGAATTTTACGGACCATTCAAGAAAAATCTCGATACAGCGACAACCGAGATGAAGCACGCCAAAGCTGAAACAACTCCAAGCGAATACAAATGTCCCGATTGCGGCGAGCCAATGGTCTATAGATTCGGCAAAAACGGCAGATTTCTAAGCTGCTCGGCTTATCCGGACTGCAAGTTTGCCTGTCCATGCGACAGAGACGGTAAAATGGTTGAGCAAAAGGTAAGCGAGCATAAATGTCCCAACTGCGACAAACCAATGATAAACAAAAACGGCAGGTTCGGCCCGTTCTTAGGTTGCAGCGGCTACCCGGAATGCAAAACCATTTTGGGTATAGATAAAGAAGGAAATGTTCTGCCGCCAAAACCACCGCCAGAACCGACAGGAATAAAATGTTACAAGTGCAAAGACGGCGAATTGGTAGTCAGGCAGAGCAAGAAGGGGCCTTTCCTTGGCTGTAATAAGTTCCCAAGGTGCAGGACCATTATCAGCATGAAGCAGGTGGACAATTTAAAGCAATTACAGGAAGAAGGAGTTTGGCCACCGGCAACGTGGGAAGAAGCTGACCAACTGCTTGGAAGAAAAAAAGCCAAGAAAACCAAAAAGGTAAAAAAAGCAAAAAAACCCAAAAGAGTAAAAAAAGCTGTATAATGGGGCCCGGCTTTTTAAACGATTAAACATTATATTTCAATTCCCGTATTAGCAAAGGGCGAACGAATATGAATATCCGTAATTATCCACGTCGCGATTTTCTGAAAAAAGCAGGTGCAGCAGCGGCATCGGTAACGCTGCCGGTGTGGCTGTCTTCATGCAGCCCCAACAATAAGGGAAAAACAATCACGCCCAAAAAGAAAAAGCATATAGTTACTTTGAGTTTTGACGACGGTTTTAAAAAATCAAGTATTAAGACGGCTGAAATTTATGAGAAATATAATCTCTCGGCATGCATCAATGTTCTCGCGACGGGTCACCTCGATAGCTTCGAAGCTCCAACTGAGTATTTAAAAAGGGGAGGCAAAGGAGATTTTGGTTTGTGGAACGAATTAAAGCAAAGAGGCCACGAAATAATGCCGCACGGATATAAACATGCCAATAAAGCCAAGATGCCGCTTGATGAAGCAAAGGGTTTGATTATGCGGTGCCTGGATTATTTTGCCGACAATCTTGACGGTTTCAAACCGAAGGGAGCCATTTTCAATTTTCCATTTAACGCATCAACGCCCGAACTGGAAAGCTGGCTGGCTACCAAGGTACTGGCCTTTAGGACTCGCGGCAATGTGATAAATGCGCTTCCGCACAAAGGTCAAGTCAAACTGACCTGCAGAGGCTTTGGGCCTGCTAGTAGCGAGCAATTCGTAGAGCAAAGAATAGAAGAATTGCTTTCGAAGGATTCAGGATGGCTTATTTGTTGCGTCCACGGCCTTGATGGCGAAGGGTGGGGGCCCATGAGGTCGAACTTTTTAGATAAACTATTAGAACGCTTATCAGCTATAGAGTCCGTAAAGGTAATGCCTGCGGGCAAGGCGTTGGCGGAACTAAGTCTTGAAAAGAGTACAAACTTAAATTACAAGGGATAACGCAAGATGAATAAAGAAGAACCAATCGGAGCAGAGCCATTCGAAACGGTCGAGCCGATAGGCAAACGCGTGTTAATTCGTAAAGACGAGGACAAGAAACAAACTAAAGGCGGTATTCAGCTGCCCGACAATATAGAGATACCCACGATAACCGGCCGAATAGTAACGATATCCGCCGAAGTCGAGAACCTCCCCGAAATACCGCTTTGCCAATACGACAAAGTCCTCTTTAATCCCAAAGGCGCGATACCGGTCGACTTCGAAGGGAACAATCGCCTATTTGTGGTTGAGGTCGAAAACATCGTGGCCGTTTTTAGAAAACCATAAATACAAAAAAAAGAAAAGCCAGAAAGCTTTCCGCCGTCTGGCTTTTCTCCTGTTGCCCCACTCATTTCATGTGGGGACTAAGGGGGGACGATTAGTTCTTAGTATTATTGTTTTTGTTCAAATTCAATAACTATACTCTTTCAAATCACTGCCGATTTTTCCGAACCTGTCTTCTTGACTTGCTTCTAAGAGCCAGCAAGCTACCCAATCCAAACAACACAGCAGTCATTGGCTCCGGTACCGGTATCGGAAATTCCTGATACTCTGGATACTCCGGTTCTTCGTATTGCATTGGTTTACGCAGCTTTGTTCCACTCATGCCACCCCTGCCCTGCCTCTTATAATCAACCGCACTGTTATGAATAATGCCGCTAAATGACCATAACTCATTCTCATGACGAGGCAGATACTCATACTCAACCTCTTCGAATACCGCGATAATGATTTTAGGCGTATCGAGATTTACTATAGTGTTGTTTGCCGTGGGGTTGCTTACATCTCCTATCCAGTAAACGAATTGATAGCCCGGCTGGGGAATTGCTGTTAAAGTAACTCTTGAACCTATATCAAAATGATGTACCCCTACTCCTGGAGCCACTTCGCCACCATTAGCAGGTGTTTGCTGGAGTAAAAGCACCGAAGTATTTGTTTGGCTACATGCCCGTCCGGCCAAGGCGGATATAACAACCGTGAAAATCAATATCACGTCTTTGTATTTATTGAATATAAAATTACTCTTTTCCATCGTTGCCTTATCACTACTAACAGGAATTAATTAATTCTTTCTTAATATATCAGCGGATAGATTTCCTACGCCTTCTTAAAAGCATCGCGCTGCCAAAACCAAGAAGTGCTAACGTACCGGGTTCTGGAGTTACAATTGGAACTGAGTTAGCAATTTGTCTATCAAAAGTGTAGTTGCCCGCTATCCACTCATAGTCGCTACGTAAGACCAATATCACAGAATGTTGCCCGCCATCCTCATCTAAAGGATTGCTGTCAAAGACCCAGGCCCCTATACCACCATATTCAAGACCATAGTTTTCGTAATCAAGTGTTGCGGTAATAAATGCGTTATCCGGTGTTATTCCATCGCCAGTTAAATCATCAAGCGAACCTATGTTATCATTTATCGGTTTGGCAAAAGTACTTTCGTTGATGCCAATTATAGCAAAGTAATTTATTAGCTCAGAGTTCTCATCCGCAAAAATCTGATATGCATAAATGTATTTGCCAGCCCCCGGAGCCGTTCCAAACCTCGACTCGAATTCCTGTCCGTCAGTAGATTGTGTGTCATATACCGCGAAATCTATATAGCCACCTGTGTTGTTGTAATACGTTGTGCCTTCATAATATGAACTAGACGGCAGTACGGTATTCGCATACGCTACAGACGCAGTCTGAACAACTAACGCTATAGCAAGAAATAATATCAAAAATCTTAATTTTCTCATTAGTCTCAAGCCCCAATATCAATCATAAAAACTGAAAACCGTTTTACTTTTCTCCAAGCGCGAACCTTCCGCGCACTTATATTTCAAGTTCTTTTATTTTTGGAATCCCTTCCCCCCAAGCTTTGATAGCTTCACATTCGCAAAACTATCTGTTGTACAAAACAAAGATTGTCTTCGATGCAGAACTTGCAAATATCTACATCGCTGTATTTTCTTTACCCCACATTATAGACGCATACCCATACACAAAATCTAAGTACGAACAGAATAGATAACCAAAAAGCAATAGCATATAATAGCTTCCTTTGGTAAGTTTTCCTCACACCCCCATGGTGTTGATGTTATTAGACCAAATTTGCAGCTGGAGGTCAAGTCTTTTCTCCGCATTTCCAACCAGTGCAGTTAAATAATCCGAATCGATTGCGTCAGAATACAACCTTTGTGGATTGTAATGATTAAGAAGGTTTTGATAGTTGTTATTGTTAAGAGATAACTGCCCGATAAAATGCGCATTTATCTCTTTCGGGCAAATCTTTACTTAGATGTCTTTGCCTTTTCTAATTGGTTTGTCTTGTACAAACCGGCTGATATTTCGAATTGCCTGGCGAAGCCGCTGCTCATTTTCAACCAGCGCGATGCGCATATAGTCTTCACCATTTTCACCAAAAGCCCTTCCGGGAGCAACCGAAACTTCGGCATACTCCATCAAATCGAGCGCATAATCGATGCTGCCTTTGCCTTTGGAATGCTCTTTCGGTACCTTTGCCCAAACGAACATCGATGCACGCGGCGTTTGGACTTCCCAGCCGATTCTCCTTAGTCCATCGCACAGCACATCGCGCCGAGACCGGTATATCTCGTTTTGGGCAATCATATTTTCTTCACATTCCCTTAGAGCGATAATGCTTGCTATTTGAATCGCCTGGAATATACCATAATCATAGTAGCCCTTTATCGTTGCCAGATAATCTACCATATCTTTGTTGCCAACCATGAACCCGACCCTAAAGCCCGCCATATTGTATGCCTTGCTCATCGTAATAAATTCGACGCCGACATCCTTGCCGCCTTTGACCGACATCAAACTCGGTGCTTTATAACCATCGAAGCACGTCTCTCCATATGCAAAATCATGAATAACGGCAATACCAAATCGTTTCGCCATATCCACAATCGGCTCAAAGAACCCTTCATCGATAGTCATCGCTGTTGGATTGTGAGGAAAATTCAAAATCAAAAGTTTCGGCTTCGGATAAAGATGTTCTATGACCTCAGCAACGTTATTTAGAAATTTTTCATCATTACCCAAGGGCACTGTTACGACATTTCCTCCAGCCAATGCCACCGAGTAATTATGTATCGGAAATGCAGGGTCAGGGACAATCGCGGTATCTCCGGGTCCCATCATCGCAAGACACAAATGGCTAAAACCTTCTTTGGAACCTATGCACGCAAGGACCTCCGTCTCCGGGTCAAGTTTGACATTCCACTTGCGTTCATATTTCTTCGCGATTTCAAGCCGAAGATTTTTTATCCCCTTCGATGCACTATATCGGTGATTGCGCGGGTCCTTCGCTGCCTCGCAGAGCTTATCAATGACAGCCTGCGGTGCCGGGTCAGACGGATTGCCCATACCCAAATCGATAATATCCGCACCTTGCTGGCGCTTGGCGAGTTTTAGTGCATTCAGTTGTCCAAACAAGTAGGGGGGCAATCGCTTAATTCTCTGTGATGGTTCTATCTTAAATTCTGCCATAATTTCTTCCTGTAAAAATCTTTCTTTATATAATCGGCCAGTTTACACCTCTCAGGACAGATTTTCAAATCATTTTATTGCAGGGGACATCACCGGCACAGATACAGCAGGCACAGGTAAGGTATACTGCCAAATTGCGGCACAAGTGCTGATAAACGCCTATAAACGCCGATATCTGCTTGACATTCGTTTGGTAATTTGCTAAACTGATTTATTGAGCTTTTTGTGAAGACAAGTGCCGAAGAAACCGCTTTTTCGTTCCTGCGGGCTTTTTTCATGATATTGTTTTTCTAACCGTATCCTCATCTTTGTTTCGTTAAGATTGATAGAGAGTGCGAAAACGCAAGAAAAACGACGGTATAAATTTAACCTGGAGGATAGTGGTTGTGAAGAATAATACCTTATTTGTACTTAGTATAATAGCGGTTGTACTGTGTGCGGGGCAAATCCAAGCCGCTCATCCATTTTTGATTGTTACCGAAGCAAATTTCCCGGACTTGCAGGCGCGCGCTTCTTCGGCACCATGGAGCACCATGAAGTCTCAGGCCATTTCGAGCGCCGGAATTACTTATTATCCAGATGATGATGACTTTAAGGGCAAGGTAATAAACTTGAGTAACATTGTAAGCGGCTGTGCGTTAGCGTATATTCTTGATACTCCGAATCGTACCACATACCAAAATAGACTTTATGACCTCATAACCAATTCTGCTTACTGGCCCGCACTGTTGACCGAGATGATAAATAATAACCCACCAAATACAGGAAGTTACGATTTTCCTTATGTGGTAATCACAGGTGGCGCATACTTTAATACCGTCCTCGCACTCGACGTTATGTACAACGGTTTTACTGCTGGACAGATTACTGATATGGAAACAGAGTTACAAGCTGTAGCTGATTGGTACGAATCTATTAGCCCATCTTGGCAGTTGAACCTTTATGGCTGTCGCGGCATTTGGGCGCTTTATATCAACGACAGAACAAAAATTGACGCTGCAAAAGCCGATTATCGCGACGAACTTTTCAATCAGCAGATAACTACCGATGGTGTAGGCCGGCAGGGACCGGGATACCCGGGTATACGTCTCAGTCACTATGAACGCGAAGCAAAAGGTAACTTCATGGATGTCCTGACTTTCACCGGCGAGGAAAATTACTATGCCGACCCCGTTGCTATTAATCTCATGGAATGGCTCTATGGTTACGGAACTACTCCGTTTAGAGAATTCTACACCTTTGGCGATACCGCACCGAACCGCAGTTATCACGAGCAAGGCGCTTCTGTCTTCAGGGCATATCGCTTCTCAGATAAAGCCGGAAGATATGCGGCATGGATAAACAATTCTATACCTCCTCTTGGACGCCTGCTGCATTACGTTTTTTATGACCAGCCGCTAATGACTCCAGAAAGAGGACCAAGCCGAATCTTTCCTGATGGCGGCGCCTGGTTCGTCGAATCCGGCACGGATACCCGCGCACTTTCAGCAGCACTTTGGAATCCGATGGATACAGAAAGTCATGCTCACAAAGATGTCTCCGCCATTCACACAGCCGCGTATGGTGAACACATAATACGCAATTCCGGTTATGCCGGTTGGGGACTGCCTTCTGGTGAATGGACGTATGTTCACGATGAAGCTTTTTCAAACAGTACCGCTCTAATAAATTATACTGACCATGCGCAAAAATACGGTGCAGGAATCGCTGAGGGTTTCGTTGCGCCGGACTTAGGTTTTGATTATGCCTGCAGTGACTCCGGACCCGCTATATCCAACGGTTCGCACTATCGTAGTCTGTTATTCATACATCCCAACATCGCCGATGGCACCGATGGATACTGGCTCCTTTTCGACGAATTCGATGCCGACAATTCCAGCCATCAGGCAAATACTCTTTTGCATCCGAACGCCAGCAATATGGATACAATCACAAGCAACACGGAATATCAATCGACAATCAGCAATCTGACCTTCAGCGGACACGACGTTTATATATCAATGTTCCTCGGAACACCTCCGACTTCAACAAGTATTTATAATGCAACATTGGCACATATGTCAAACCAGTCGTTTGCCGGCAAGTGTCTTCGTTCGAATTACGATACCGATGGCAGCGGCATAGTTAATGTTGTCACTGCTCTTTTCCCACACGACAGTACTCATGCAAAGGCTACTATGGCGAGAGTCACGGGAACCGGCTACACAGGTGCAAGCATTACCAAGGGCGGAATTGTTGATATTGCTCTCGAATCCGACGGTGCCAGCACCGTTACTTATAGCGACGTTTCTTTCCAGGGACTTGCAACCTGGTATCGCGAGGATAGCGGCCTGGTCACCTCATATTTCGTTCGCAAAGGTTCAACTTTCGATGACGGTGTCTCGCCTCGAGTTGGCTTCGATTCCGTTAGCGATGTCAGTATTTACATGAATGATATGGAAGGAAAAATTATCTCACCAGGAACAAATGTTACGTTTTTCCATCCTAGCGTAACCGATATTTCCCTCAACGGCTCACCGCTTTCACCAATCAGTTCCGGTTTGAACTGGGTGCAGGTAAATATCCCGGCAGGGACACACGAAGTGCAATTTAATTTGTGGACCGGCGGCGCCGACCTCGATATTGACGGTGATGTAGACTTCAGGGACTTTGCGATATTGGCTTCTCAATGGGAGCAGATACCCGGTATACCATCAGCTGACATTGCACCGGCAGGCGGCGATAACTTTGTCGATACTCTCGACCTTGCGGAACTTGTCGATGAATGGCTGGTAGGTGCAGGCGCACCGACACCAGACCCGCTGACCTGGGCAACGGCGCCGAGCGCAACGAACAGCACTACGATTTCAATGGTTGCTACAACTGCCTATGACCCAATGGATGTGGAATATTACTTCGACTGTACCGCTGGCGGCGGACACGATAGCGGCTGGCAGGACGGTACTACCTATCTGGATACCGAACTCGACCCTAATACTCAGTATACTTATCAGGTCAAAGCCCGTGACAAAAGCCCATATCAAAATGAAACCGCTTACTCCAACTCTGCTTCGGCGACAACAGATGTGGCTCCTCTTATGCCGCCGGCAGTGTCGTATTACCAATTTGAAGGTGACTTCAGTAATAGCATTTCGGGACCGGCTGCTACAGCTGTAGGTAATGCTCAGATAACCACCGACGGTGAAAGAGGTCAGGTACTCAGCTTGGACGGCAGCGGCGACTATCTGGACTGCGGCAATGACTCGATAGAAAACGAGGGGGCAATAATACTCGAGACAGCTATAACGTTAGCGGCTTGGATTAAATCCTCTGATATGGATGGTGACGACGGCATAATCAGCTATGGCTGGGCATGGAGGATGCTTGGCGATGGCGGTGTCATCGCATTCAAGAACACTACTTTGAGCGTCGCAACTTTCTCCGGAACCGTAAGCGTAGACGACGGCGAATGGCACCACGTTGCGGTAACTTATGATTCAGCGGATGAAATTCTTGCCATATATGTGGACGGCGAGCCGGATACTTCCACAGCTTGCACGGGAACGTTAAATACGTGGAACGGTTATCAGTTCGCAATTGGTTATGTACTATCGGGAACACACGGCTACTTCAATGGACTTATGGACAATGCCAGCGTTTATGACTATGCCCTCTCAGCAGAAGAAATTGAAGACCTTGCAGGCATCGTCGAATAGGCCACAAGTTTCGATGGTAAAATCAGGCTAAAATAGCTTCATCAGGCTAATGCCCATTGACGAACCGCCGGTGGTTCCTATGTACGGCAAAACCTTAAACCCCGCAATTTCCAGTTCTTTGTGTTTGCCCGCAACGGTATGGCCAACGACATAACCAAGTGTCGCTCCGAAAACAATGTCACTGGCCCAGTGGTCACTTTGGTCCATCATGCGAAGCCCCACTAATGAAGCTGCGATATACGCGGGAATACCAACCTCCGGACCATAAAACTCATCCAAGACAGCTGCGACAGTAAATGAACTGGAAGTATGGCCGCTCGGCCAGGCCCAGTCATTGCCCGCAGGAGTCTCGTTATTTCTTACCGCTTTCAAACTTGCCGTAGTCAAACCCGTTACCGAAAGAGCCCGTATCATCGTCCAGGCTCTTTCCTGGTTAAGGTCATCGTAATTTGACGCACTAAGTGCAAACCAAAGACCCGCGGCAGCAAAGTGCGGCCCCGGACCACCAAGAAGTTTGAGACTTCTATCGGTAAAACCGTGAAATATCTCATTGTGCTTAAAGTCGTCAGCTATTTCCTTGTCAGCTTCTTGATGCATTGCGATACTCGCGCCGCCAGCCAACAGTAATAATGTCACATTATCCGGCTTTGCGATTGTATCCTTTGAATCTTCGATGATTTGTTTCGGCAAACCGTACAAATGACTCTTGGCAGTGGTAATGACATGTTTTCTTTTAGCTAAGTCTTCTGTTTGATTTGAACAGCCGATGAATAAAATCAAGCCCCCTAAAAACAACATTCGCCAGCATCCATTCCAGCTATATGGCCTCATCCGTGAAATCCCTCGCAAAACACCAAGTTCTATTCCCATTCAATCGTTGCCGGCGGCTTGCTCGATATGTCATAGACCACCCGATTGACTCCCCGCACCTCGTTGATAATCCTGTTTGATATTATTCCTAAGACTTCATATGGAATGTGTGAAAAATCAGCTGTCATGAAGTCTTTCGTTTCG
This sequence comes from Planctomycetota bacterium, assembly GCA_023135935.1. Classification (GTDB taxonomy): domain Bacteria; phylum Planctomycetota; class Phycisphaerae; order Sedimentisphaerales; family Anaerobacaceae; genus JAGLSU01. The sequence continues at coordinate 1,505 of JAGLSU010000072.1, read as the reverse complement.
ACCGCTCGAATAGCAATAACATTTTCATAACTGCGCTCATCACCCATCACCCCAACCGTCGAAACGGGAACCAGCACCGCTAACGCCTGCGATATTTGCCGATACAAACCGGCAGAGGTTATTTCGTCTATTAAGATTTCGTCGGCAGCCCTTAGAACTTCCAGCCGTTCGGGTGTAATTTCACCGATTATCCTCACTGCTAAACCGGGCCCGGGGAAAGGATGCCGCCAAACCATATTCTCCGGCAATCCGAGATATTCACCGACCACCCGCACCTCATCTTTAAACAAATCCCGCAACGGCTCGACCAATTCAAAACCCAACTCCGCCGGCAGCCCGCCAACATTGTGATGCAGCTTTATATTCGCCGCGGGATTACCGTCCTTGGAACCCGATTCGATAACATCGGGATAGAGTGTGCCCTGCGCGAGAAATTTTACGTTGGCAATCTTAGCCGCTTCGGATTTGAATGCCTCGATAAATTCAGCACCTATTATAATGCGCTTTTTCTGAGGGTCAGTTACGCCTTCCAAGGCCTTCAGGAACTTTTCGGACCAATCGACAACCCTTAAGTTTATATGGAAGTGGTCCTTGAAAGTTGCTATAACGCTTTCTCTTTCGTTTTTCCTGAGCAGGCCGTTATCGACAAAAATACATTCGAGTTGCTCGCCTATCGCTTTGTGGAGCAGCGATGCCACAACCGATGAATCAACGCCGCCGCTCAAGCCGCATACAACCGTAGCGTCCCCAACTTGCTTTTGAACTGCCTTGATTGTTTCGTTGACGAAGTCGCTCATCTTCCAGTCGCCGCTGCAACCGCAAATACCATAAAGGAAATTTTCTAAAATTAATGAGCCCTTGGGTGTATGCGAAACCTCCGGATGAAACTGAACGCCGAAAAATTTCTTGCGGTCGTGCCTTACCGCGGCAAACTGGCATGTATCCGTCGAAGCAAGTTTCACAAAATCCTTACTCAACTGCCCGACCTGGTCACCGTGACTTGCCCAAGCCGTAATTGAGTCAGGTAAATTCGCAAACAAATCATTTTTTTCGAGGATTGATAAATTCGTCCTGCCATATTCGCGTTTTTCCGCGGGAATAATTTCTACCCCCAAAATCTGACAGCCAAGCTGCATCCCGTAGCAAATACCCAGAATCGGAACGCCCAGTTCGAAGATTTTTTCATCGCATTTCGGCGCCTTTTTGTCATAGACGCTTGCGGGCCCACCGGAAAGTATCAAGCCCTTAACACCCATGTCACGCAACTGCTCGGCTGTTATATCCGCGGGCAAAATAGTCGAATATACGTTATGCTCGCGAACCCGCCTTGCTATCAATTGACCATACTGGCTGCCAAAATCTAAAATAGCTATAACTTCGCGGCTCATAGAAAACCCTCAGTAAACTCGGCGTGAAAAATTTCTATCAATAAATAAATCGTAAGCATCAATTTTCAAATGGTTCGGTTGCCGAATAGTTCGGTGCCTCTTTGGTTATCTGTATAT
>JAGLSU010000071.1 GCA_023135935.1 Planctomycetota bacterium | reverse complement strand
TTTTGCTTTATCTGCTCTTCGTCCGCATCGGCAGACACGACTATTTTGTCCTTTATTTTTCCAAGTACCTGTACAGCCAACTCTATTTCTGCCTCTTTTATGAGCTCACCGTCATACTCGGGCCAGGGCTCATAAACCAGACTATCCGAATGGCCCAACCGCTGCCAGAGTTCTTCGGCAATATGAGGGGCAAATGGCGCAAGAATAAGAACGAATTTCTCGATGACCGATTTCGGTCTGATTTCCTGCTTGCTAAGGTGATTCACAAAAATCATCATAGCACTTATAGCCGTATTAAAACCAAAGGTTTCAGCATCGTCTCCAACCTTCTTTATTGTCTGATTCAAAAGTCTAAGTGTATCTTCGTCCGCGTCGGCCTGCTTAACGGCTCCAGCCAACTCATCGGTTTCTTCATCCACTATCATTCGCCACGCCCTTTGCAGGAAGCGATACACCCCTTCCACGCCATGCGTGTTCCAGGGCTTCGAAGCTTCTAGCGGCCCCATAAACATTTCATAAAGGCGCATCGAGTCGGCACCATAACCGGCAATAACCGTATCAGGGTTTACCACATTTCCGCGCGACTTGCTCATCTTCTGGCCATCCTCACCAAGAATCATTCCCTGATTGACAAGTTTCTTGAACGGCTCTTTAGTACTGACATAGCCAAGGTCGTAGAGAAACTTGTGCCAGAATCGTGAATACAAAAGATGCAACACCGCGTGTTCAGCGCCGCCGATATATAAATCAACATTCATCCAGTATTTTTCTTTTTCTGTGTCCCAACCCTGCTTGTCATTATTCGGGTCGATGTACCGCAGATAGTACCAGCAACTGCCGGCCCACTGAGGCATCGTATTCGTTTCGCGTCTTGCTTTCGAACCATCGGGTAATGTCACATTAACCCACTCGGTCGCGTTAGACAATGGCGGCTCACCGGTGCCTGCCGGCTTATAGTTTTCAACTATCGGCAACTGCAGCGGCAACTCTTCTTCCGCCAGCCCAATTATCCTGCCATCTTCGGTATGCAAAATCGGGAATGGCTCGCCCCAATAACGTTGCCTGCTGAAAAGCCAGTCTCGAAGCTTATAATTAATTGCCTTTTCGCCAAGACCCTTTTTCCCAAGCCAGTTTGCAATTTGCTCTTTAAATTCATTTGTAGTCAAACCGCTAAATTCGCCGCTGTTAATCGCCCTGCCGTCCCCGATGAAACACAGCTTACCTTCTTTGGCTAACTTGGCCTGCTCACTGTCTTCGGGCTCTACAACCTGAATGATATCCAAGCCGAATTTTTTGGCAAACTCATTATCTCTCTCATCATGGGCGGGTACCGACATAATCGCACCGGTTCCGTAACTAATCAGGACATAATCGCTTATCCAGATTGGTATCTTTTCATCATTGACCGGATTTATCGCATATGCACCGGTAAATACGCCGGTTTTTTCCTTAGCCAAATCGGTTCTGTCCAAATCGCTTTTGCGTGCGGCTTGTTCACGATACTGCTCAATCTCGGCTCTTTTATCTTCGACTAAAATCTTATCAACAAGTTCGTGCTCCGGAGACAACACCATATAAGTCGCACCGAACAGCGTGTCCGGGCGGGTTGTGAAAACACGAATAGTCTCATCGAAACCATCGACTTTAAAGTCGACCTCCGCACCGATGCTTTTTCCCACCCAGTCCATCTGCAGTTTCTTTATCGAATCCGTCCAATCTACTTCAGCCAGGTCATCAATCAATCTTTCAGCATACTTTGTTATTCTAAGCATCCACTGACGCATCGGTTTTCTAAATACCGGGTGGCCGCCGCGCTCGCTCAAGCCGCCTATAACTTCCTCATTAGCCAAAACTGTCCCAAGTTCGGGACACCAGTTGACAGCAACTTCGGCTTCATATGCCAGACGGTTATCATCTATATATTTTTGTTTATCGGTTCCAGACAGACCTTCAGGAATCGGCAGCTGTTCGATTGGTTTGGCCTTTTGTTCAGCTTCGTCGTAGTAACTGTTAAATAATTTCAGAAATATCCACTGCGTCCACTTATAATACTTCGGGTCAGTAGTATCGACTTCACGGTCCCAGTCATAGCTGAAGCCAAGCGATTTGATTTGCTTACGCATATTATCTATGTTGTTTCGAGTTGTTATCTTCGGAGCAGTACCGGTCTTAATAGCGTACTGTTCAGCAGGTAAGCCGAACGCGTCCCAACCCATCGGGTGAAGCACATTAAAACCCTTCATTCGTTTGTAACGTGCAATAATGTCACTTGCTGTATAACCTTCGGGGTGACCTACATGCAGACCTTGGCCGCTTGGATATGGAAACATATCAAGAACATAATACTTGGGTTTGGAATTATCGCAGTCGCCGACTTTAAATGTCTTGCGCTCTTCCCAGAAGCTTTGCCACTTCTTCTCTATCTCGTTAAAATTGTAACCGCCTTTTTCCTCGTTCATCTACTGCTGAGCTCCCTGAGAAATACTATTAATGCTGTGAATGCGGGCAGGTATTGTCACTGCAGCCGTGACAGCGTTTTGAATCACCTTGCTTAATGCCGGGTGAAAATACGGACAATTGCTTTTCGAGTTTTTCGCTGCCGCAATGTGAACAAACCAGTTCTTTTTCGCTCCCGTTTTTTACCAGAAACTCACTCACCTTGCCGCACTTAACACATTTATATTCGAATATAGGCATCAAAAAACACCCGTAAATAACCGTACCACAAAACGCCCGTTCTTTGCCCGTAAAGCGCCCGTAAATGACCCTAAAATAACCGTAAATGACCGTAAAGCGCCCCTAAATAACCCTAAAGCGCCCGTAAATAACCGCAAAACACCCTAAAATAACCGCAAAAAACCCTAAAATAACCGCAAAAAACCCTAAAAAACCACAAAACAACCACAAAAAACCCTTTTTTTTAAACCGCCAAATAGAACGTAATCCTTTTTACCAAAAGAAGTTACGCAAATTCACACACTAAATCGTGCAAATAACGCTCATATCCATAAGTCCTTTATTTTACCTTAAATTCAAGCAAAAATCACGAATTGAGACAAAAATTAATCCAATATCCCCGGTGCGATTCGAACGCACAACCTCTGGCTTCGGAGGCCAACACATCCAATACATAACGACTTGAAATGTAAGCACTTACAAAATATCCAAAAAGTGCTCTGCCTTCTGCTCTGCCTTTTTCTGCAGAAAACACCTTTGAAATATGGGGTGTGGCAGAATTTTTTTTAGGCATTATCCATCAGTCCCGGTGTTGGTTTTTGTCGTCGGGGTATACAAATCTGGCAAAGATTCTATGGCCGCCCGTTCTCTTGATGCTACACCGTGAGTATAGATATTGAGCGTTAATCGTGGGTCTGAATGTCGCATCAAAGTCTGAGCTGTCTTAGCCGACATAGCAGCCATATCTAAAGCGGTTGCAAAGTTGTGTCGTTGAGCATGAAAGTGAGCTATTCCAGCTTCGGTCTTATAGGGAATCCCTGCCCTCGATAAATCTGCTTTTATCATCAAGTGTGGCTGATTCGGCATATTGAAAGCTGAAGCTGTAGGAAGCTTGCGCTTTATGTGCTCCTGTATTTTCGCTGCGGTGTCCGCTCTCAAGGGCAACACTGCAAGCTTGCGGCTTTTAGATACTTCGGCCCGTACCGTTAACGTCAATGCCTTAAAATCAAAGTCAGACAACTTCAATTTGCGTATCTCCCCTGCTCGCAAACCCGACTCATTGGCCAATACATAAATCAAAGCCCGTTCGGGCCCCGGTATCCCTCGATAATCTTCGGCCTGACTGGTAGTTTGTATCAGATTGCGTACTTCCTTAATTGTTAGAGTTCTGGCAGGTCGTCTCTTATCCTCATCCGTAACCGTGATTTTCTTCAAAACATGAACAGGGCTTTTATCAATCCTGTCTGTATCAACAAGCCATTTACAAAATTGGCGAATTGCCCGCACATAATGGTTATATGTGGCTTTGCTGATTTTAACCGTTTTAGTTTTCGGCTTTTTGGTTTTTCGGTAGGTCTGTTTCAGCGTTATCACTTCACCTTTGTCTCGTAACCGGATGAGATATCTTTCGACTTTTGCAGGGGAAATGTCGGAAATAGTCGAAAAACTACCATCACGAATAATTTTTTCCACTCGTGGACACAGAGCCTTAAGATGCTCCGCCGTACACCCAGCAGCAACAAGACTCTGCCGCCAATCCGCAAGATGCTCTCTCAATAACTTCCCGCTTTGTAATCGCTGGCTGTCGAGAAGCCCCCAACTACATAAGTTTTTCAAAAGGTGATTCGGCAACATTTCCAGTCGGCGCTGTAGCGATGCATCTGGCTGTTGGCCCGCAAACCGGCAACTAATCAAAGACTCAATAGATTCCGCGAGGGATTGCGTCGAACGTTTTTCACTAAACCCTTTTACCTTGTGTCGCCTGCCTAAGCAATCACGAAAGTCTAAATACCACGACTTAGCTCGCTGCCTCTGGCCGTCTTTAGTCGTAAAGTATTCTCTAAAAATCCGCATAGCAAGTTCTCCTTTTCAGTTCGGGTTCCTTGAATCGAAATACCACATTATTCACCATTTATCAAGCAAGTATATTTCTCAGTTTTTTTATTTTTCTTTATTATCTACGCATTCTCGTCTGATGATTGCTTTTATCGTGTGGTGTTGCCATCCTTTGCTCTCAACGTAGATGGTCCTGCCATCAATTTTCTTTCGTACCTTCCGAGGCTTCAGCCCTTCGTTAGTTATCGTCCGTGCTATCCGTCTCAGCCCGAAGCCCCTGTCGTGCAATTCGAGTATTCGCTTAACAATTTTCTGCTCATCAGGATTCGGTATCATTCGCTTGGAGTCTGACGGGTCTTCGGAATAGCCGTATGGTAGAATTTTTGACATCCTCCGGCCGTTGGCCTGATGTTTTCGCATTGCATAGCCTGTTAGTCGACGAGAACGTTCAGAAATAAGGCCAGTCTGAAACTTCAGGGTTGCGGCAATGACCGTGCCGGCAAACTCGGCTAAATTTTTCGAAACAACTGGTTCGGCAACGGTCTCATTAAAACCTTTCACATCAATCTTGTTTCTGGTCGTTTTACTCATGACATTCTCCTTCATCAAATAACATTGGGTACAACTCTCCGACATCCGTCTCTCTGACATATGGGGTGGTAATCTATAGAATGATGCCGTAGACGAAAGACAAAGGGCTGTTTAGTTGTTTTTTTCATAACTTCTGTTTGTCCAAAAAGATATGGCATATTAAGTCCTTTATTTAACTAACGCCTGCGTTAGCCAAAGCCTGTTATTTTACGCTTTAACTAACGTCTACGGCAGCGGTTTTAACTTTCGTCCACGGCAGTTGTTTTCATTTTCACAGTGAATTTCTGGCCATGTTGATTCTTCTTTTTAAATCCGCCATTGATTGGTGTTCTGTCCCTTTCGGCTGGCGGTTTATATTCATCCGTACCGAATGCCTTCCATCTGTCCACGAGGGTAAATAGATTCTTCCAGCCGTGTTTGCCAGGTACTTTCTTGATATCAACAAAACCTATTTCCTCCAGTGCTTGAATTGCCCGTGAGTATGTGGTGTTTGGAATCTTATATCTTTTCCGCACATAACGGTAAGGCAGTTCAATCTGGCCGTTGTTCCTAATTACCCAGTCATTCTCTCTTTTGCCAGGTTTGCCGCCATATTTGCTTACATCCTCCATTTGCCTACATTCCCAAAGTAAGCCCAGTACAACACATGCTGTCCGGCATTTATTGGTTAATGCGCGGTACGCATCCGAACCAAACAAACCTCGCTCAATCCAAAACTTATTGCTTCGTTTTTTGCTCATTCTTTTCTATGCCTCATCTTCCGCTTGGCTGTATTTTGTTGTAGGGTTCGTGATGGTGCGATTTTGTGAAAAAGATTTGCAAGAACCGGAGAGTTTCGGTAATATTGTGGTGTTCGATGATTTCCCTTAGCCGATTCTGGTCTGCCAACCGCATCGGCTACTTTTTTTACTCGTCTCATCTCATCCGTCTCCTTCTGTTAAAGCAATGAACTTTTCGATTGGAGGGCATGAAAGTTCAACATAAAGGCGCAAATCCGCCACGCGATAGAGAAGACAACCACCGATTTTGATTGCCGGTGGAAGTTGACCACAAGAACGCATGGAGTGAAACTTCCGTAATGAGACAGACAACATCTGAGCCGCCTGTTTTGGCCTAACCGCCAGCGGTTCAATTTGGACGACCTCTACGGACTTACTCATCTTTGCCCCCCTTATGCCATTTAGTAAAGCGGTCGTAACAGTGTAAAGCCCAAGCAGCACATTCAATGTCTTTAATTGTCCAGAGATAATTACCTGAAGGGCTTTTTGCTGGTGGTTTGACACGTCCCTGCCAAATTGCCTTAGCAACATAATCCGGCTTTAGTGTGAGTATCGAAGCAACCTGTTTGGTAGAGAAAAATTTATTCATGGAACAACTCCTTTTAAGTATCAATGACCACTTCCAGTGGCCGTAACACCCAAAGGATTTGTCCATGTGGACAAGCAAAAAATGAGGTGAAATTTATGTTTTTAAGCTGGAAAGGGGGGAACTTTTTTTTATCTTGTCCCTATCGGTGTGGACAGCTTTTAGGACAAGCTAATCAGCTTCCCTAAGAATCTTTTTTTTGTGGCTGGTATGAAGTTTGACAGTTCCGTCTTGAGTTTGTTCTGCGATACTTAGTGTTTTATTGGAAAGAGTTACAGGCTTCCGTTGCATTTTACCCTGTTCGTTCATATAATTTTTCTTTATATTTTTAAGTGCGACCCAGTTTTCAGTCTTAATCAAAGTTGAGTGCGGACAACCAGTTTTTTCTTCGAGAAATCTGGCTGTTAATACAGACGGCTTTTTGCCATACTTTCGTATTACTGGCTGAATGGCTTCATTTGCTAACTTAACCGTCCAGCTTTTTATTTTTTTTGTACCCTCCGCCTTGCCGTTATCATTCTGCGAACATATTTCATCAATAGACTCTTTGACAATTTGATAATTTTCTGGGTTCGCATCAAAAATAGCTGAACGTGCTGCTTCGTCCTCATATTCCGGGTTGTCTGGATTATCCCATATGTCTTTGAATGGGTAGTTTTCAAAGGAAGATATTGCAATATGCTTACGATGTAACAACCAGAATAGATAGATAATCCTCAAGTGTCTCCTGGGATTGGGTGTCGTGATAGCCTGCCATGCTTCGTGTGACTGAAGAATAAAAGAGGGTTTATCCTTCAGTCGTTCCTGGATATTTTCGATACGTCTCTTGCGGGCTTCACTGAATTTGAGCTTTTGTTCTTTTTCGAGAGACTTTATTTCATGGTGTCGCCGTTGTCGCCAAGCCTCACTTTGTGTGAAGTCATCAAACCATTGCCCCGCCACTGCCTTAAAAAGCCCCGATTTCTGACCAACAAGTTGGTCAGCTTGACTGAAAAGTTTCCGCGTATTGAGTGTGCTTTGTTCTTTGTTCATAGTTCACACAAAAAAAGCCAGCCTTGACAGGTACTGTTCGGTTCTCTGAAAAACCGTGAGGCCTTGCGGCTACTCAACACCTGCTGAAACTGGCTTAATATTCCGGTGCAATATTACAGAGATTTAACATTGTGATGAGTATCTGTCGCGCGACTTTATTTGTCAAGCAAAGGAACTGAAAGATTTACTAAAAATCGTTTTTTTTCTCTATGGCATCATGGTTACCATCACCCCAATCACCATTTCTTTGATTTGCAATCCAGTCGGTGACAACACTACCCTCATAATTAGGAACGTACAGACTGGCCCACTTCACCCGCCCCACTACTTCCAGTTGAGCCGTCCCTCCACCCTCATCATCATCCATCGCAATCAAGACCCTGCTCATCTTCATCATCACTGTCCAGCTATCTCATCATCCGCTCGTCAGTGAGTCACCACAAGTACATAGGTTGGTTTGTTCTCTCTCTTAGGTGTACGTCTGTAATTAGGTCCTAACTGGTCGGAATCGTACTGATATGATTCTTGGCTGTTTTTGTGCGAAATAGCAGCGTTTTTGATATGATTAGGGCGTATATATGGATTATTGGCTTAAAAATGCGGATTTAGTGCGTACCAGTACGCACCCAAAGTGCGTTTTTGGGCTGTGAGTGGGGTGTTTGGTAATTTAGGTAAGGCGGTTTATGACCAAAGATGAGCTGCAGATTTCCCCAAAGCATTAGAACCGATTGCCCTGTAATTACTTGGTGTTCCCCAGGCGACAACAACTCCTCCGGCACAAACCATGGGCAATATTTTGGAGCAGCCACTTTTATTAGCTTTGAACTTTTATCCCTCCCACTGTTTTCGTATGATGTCTCTTAATTATAATCAAGGAGGTTGCAATGACTGAACAGTTACTGACACCTGCGGAAACGGCGGCCAGGCTGGGGCTAAAGAAGACGTCCTTCTACAAATATCGCCCAAAACTTAGGGCTTTTGGCCTCCAAGAAGTGCGTTTTGGGGCATGTTCCCCTCGTTATCGCGAAAGCTCAGTAGATGTCTGTATCAAGAAGATGGCAGAAAGTGAAGCGCACCTTGTGACCGAGCAACCGGCTTCCTAAGTAGGTCTTTTCATAAAGCAACGCAATAAAAAAAAGGCCGCCTACAGTGATAGACGACCTTGCGAATTTTGTTCCGCCATATTAAGCAACTGCTTCTGCTTTGCCTGCTAAATAATCCGTAATCTCAAAACCGTTTGCCAAACCGTTCCAAAAATGCACGTCCTTGCTGTAGTTTTTTGGGTCACTGTCCAACAAACCAGTCTCCGCCTCAAAGACTGCGTCTCGGACGACGCGTCCGATTTCATCGTTTCTAATACTGAGCCGTACCAGTGCCGCTACGGCAGCGGCAACCTCACTCGGTAGCAATGCGATTTTGCAGAGCAACCCGGAAATAAACGGGTTACTGTGATTGGGTTTGTCGAAACAATCACAGTCTATCGCTACAATTCTGCCTATATCTGATGTTTTGCATCTTACTTCTTCGTTTTCAATGGTGCTTGTTTTTAGTTCCATCGGGTTGTTCCTTTCATAAAAAAGGTGGCCAGGGTTGATGCCGCTCTATAGAAGCGGACTCGTCCTTGCGGATAGAGATACCCTGACCATGAATTGGTTTGAGAATTGTAGTCTATAGATTCCATCGCCAGCCATCGTAACCAATTCACAATCACCAGTCAATGCCGAAAAAAAGACGCATCCGTCAACCAGTTGTCGAATAGCCGACGAAGAATGGAGCAAAACCTCGCTTCGGGAGATTGCCAACTGGGTCGGAGTCACCGAAGGCTATGTCCGAAAAGTTCAAAAAGAGATTCCATCGCATCTGCGTACTGGTACGCAGATAGCCCCCGATTCCGAGCCAGAAACGCAGAATACTCGGTCTGATACACTCAATATCAAGCGTGGCGACTCCGAATACGAGATGAAGAATTTGGGCTGTGGCGGTGAGCTTTTTCTTTAGTCCGCGATTATCAACGCTGCGAGTTCCGCCAACATCACCCTGCGTTTTTCCGGGTCCTCCGGTAACTCCATCTGCTCCCGGTTTACTATCTCGTCCACTACCTCGTCCAGGTTTGCCTTCTCCCGATATTCCTCCCATTCCCTGTGGCTGATTTCCACCTGTGTCGGCATCCCCTGTTCGCTCTCTGGCCCCACCTCCACGTCTATCAGTTGCAGTATCGGATTCTGTCTCGGGTCCAGAGGCCACCCCTCCCCAATCAGCAACTCGGCTGCCCGCTTTTTCATTTTTTGTGCGCACTCGTTCATAAACATTCTCCTGAGATAATGGCTCCAAAAGTTTCAGGGCTTCCTGTGGTGACAGGTCCACTTTTTTATAGCGAGTATGATAGTTTTTACTTTGAACCGAAGCTATTGTTATTTCAGATTGTCAATTGGTTGACAACATCATGGTTGAGACAAATTCTTAACCCCCTTTTCTCCTAACGACAGTACGGCATAGATTGACAAACTCGAAAAAAAGGGGTTGGGATATGGGCCTAATGATTAAAACAGCTCAGGGCGACCCTCATACGAACGCTTTGAAAATTTAAAATATATATTTCAGAAACGAGAAGTGTTTTTTTGTTTTTCAGAAAGTCACCAGTCACATCAGCAGTAGGAGTCCCAACCAAAAAAAGAATATTCGTACCAGTACGAACGAAAAGAAGACGAGTCTTGTCCTGTTAGTTCGAATTTAATGAGCTCTCTGAGGAGGTAAGTAAGGTACCGGCGCCAGCGGACCGGGGGGGGCGTGGTAAAGATTCTGAGGAAGGTAGGAGTCCCAAACTTTTTTTTGCTCTGCCTTCTGCTCTGCCTTTTCCCTGCCTTTTTATGGCATTGATTTGCATCGCATTGCAAAAGCAAGGGGAAGCTATGGACCAGAAAAAGATGCTTTATTATGCTGGAAACGCTGCTTTTGGCTTCAAAAATAAATATCCCCGGTGCGATTCGAACGCACAACCTCTGGCTTCGGAGGCCAACGCTCTATCCAATTGAGCTACGGGGACGAAACCTTCTTGATTTTAATACGCCAAAGAGACGTTAAAGTCAAGATTAGTATGGTGATTTTCCGTAGCTTGAGCAATTGTTTGACAGAACTGCGGTTTGCAAATATCATCTACCAATCACTATTTACAGGAAAAGCCATGAAACTGATTACAAATTGTTTATATATATTAGCTGCCATCTTGATAAGCCCGATGGTTCTCTACCGAATGGTCAGGCATAAACGATACTTACAAGGCTGGAATCAGCGATTCGGAAAAATCCATCGGAAATACCCTGACAAAAAATGTATCTGGATACATGCCGTAAGCGTCGGCGAGGTTAACGCGACCAAAACGATAGTAAAGCAATTCGAAGACAAATTCCCAAATTGTGAAATTATTATAAGCACCACAACCGATACCGGTTATGCCCGTGCAACGGGCGTGTTTGGAACCAGCCATACCGTCACTTATTTCCCGTTCGATTTTTCGTGGATAATGAACCGAGCCTTTAAGAATATACGGCCATCTATTTGTCTACTTATGGAGTTGGAGGTTTGGCCTAACTTTGTTCAAATTGCGAACAAGTCAAATATACCCGTTGTTATAGTCAATGGTCGAATAAGCAACAGCAGCTTTTCGAAATACAAAAAGATAAAGTCAATTGCTAAAAGCATATTTGGAAAAGTAAATCTTGTCCTCGCACAAACAGATGAATATGCTCAGCGATTCAAAGAAATCGGCGCATCGGCTGAAAGAGTAATTGTCACTGGGTCATTAAAATATGATACTGCTCAAATTACCGACAAAGTCGAAGGCACAGACGAACTTGCGAACCAGCTTAACATTAATAACACAAAATTGTGGGTCGCTGGCGGTACAGGAAACAACGAAGAACAAATCCTGCTGGAAACCTTCAAAAGCTTAAAACAACAAGAACAGTTTAGTAACTTACGTTTGGCGATTGTCCCTCGCAAACCGGAAAGATTTGACGAAGTAGCTCAAATGATAGAGCAAGCTGGTTTTGGTTTAACCAGATACAGCCAAATAAAAGGTGAAAATATAGCCGAAACCGGTAACAAATCGGTAATTCTCGGTGACACCATGGGAGATTTGAGGAAATTTTACTCCCTTTCGAGTATAATTTTCGTCGGCCGTTCGCTGGTGCCGATGGGCGGTTCGGATATGATGGAAGCGGCAGCTCTGGGCAAGTGCACCATATTCGGCCCACACGCATTTAACTTCAAACAAACTGTCGATGCATTGTTGGCTGATAAAGGTGCAATTATGGTCAAAGACGAGCAGGACTTGCTGCAGGTGATGCAAAAGTGTCTGACAGAATCTGATTTTGCTGAAACAATCGCCCGAAACGGTCAAGAGGTAATCAGGAAGAATCAAGGGGCCACTCAAAAAACAATAGAGGAAATTGCAAAACTAATAGATACCCAGTGATTGTTTGGTTAAAGCCGCGGTATAACTTTTTCAGCTCACCCGCACCGGCGTTTTTCCATCTCCAAAAACAGCTAAAACCTTACCATCGCGATCTATAATAACTGTTCTTTCTTTGCCAAATCCAATACCCGCTAAAGAAGCAAATGTTGCTCTCATTGAAAGTTTCATATCAACAACATATACTTTCTGAAATGTTTTTCCCTCTTTCTCATAATTTTCTCTAAATTCAACCTCTGCTGAATATATAAATTTACTCGAGGGCTCGATATCACTTTTCCATCTCCTAACACGATAACTTTCCACAAGACCTACATAGTAATCAATCGCCTCAATAGTAATTGCGTATGGTATCTTCACTCTGTCAAATTCAGAATACCACCAAAGTTTATCCTTCTCTGAAATCTGCTTCGGTTTAAAATGTGCTTCTTTAATTGCCTCAAGTACTTTCGTTCTTGGCGGATATGTGTTCTCGGCAATAGTAATCATACGGCTATCATTTTCTGACCTGATAGTGCGTATTATCTTAATGACATGAGGGCTTTCAATTTCACTATCAGACAAAGCAACCAAGGGCTTTTGTGGAGTTAAGTCTGTACCCAGCGGGACCGAACCCATAACCTTGATTTCAGAAACCTCTACAATACCCGGACCTGGAAAAATAATCATAATTTCATTCACATCAGAAACCGGTTCCGGGAGCTTATATGTAGTCCTAAACCCCTTAATTGGAATAGAATCGTAATCCTTCACAATATGCCTGCGGATATTAGTGACCCGACTCAATTCAAGTCCATATTCTTCAGGTTTTCTTTGATTTGTTGTTTCCACAAATACAGAATGAACTGTAACCAGCTTCAGAAAACTCAATTTAATCCAATGCCTTGCCCCAGGCTGACTAAGCCAGCAAGTATAATTGGTATTATTAATAAAATTCGAGCCATCATCGAATAGATTGAGCACTCCATGGTGTCTGTTCGTAGGAACTCCATTACCATTAATACTACTTGCAGAAACGCGCGTTATAGACAACCTGCTAATGTCAATAAGAGCTGCACTAGCGGCAGAACCATTTTTTTTACTTGCCATAGCAGGCGAAACGGCGCCAAGCATTAATGCAATTATCAACATAACGAAAAATGTTCTTAGGCTAAACAGCATTATCCTTTTCCTCCACTTTTCAGCCTTTTGGCCAGGGCCTCGATATATGCAGGTGTGGTTCCGCAACAACCACCAATAATATTTACGCCAAGTGAATGAATCTTTTCTATCGCCGCCGCAAAATCATCGGGTGTCACATTGTAAATCACGCCACCGTCAACTAATTCCGGTAGTCCCGCATTGGGTTCAGCAAGAACAGCGATCTGCCGGTTAGCGGCTGAGACAAACTTTTCTGCTAGTTTCACATATTCATCCAGTGACATTTTTCCACAATTGAACCCTGCAGCAGTAACACCCAGCGATGCTATTTTAGAAACGGCGGATTCAACATCGACACCCATCATAGTTCTAAAGTTGCCGCCGGCAATATCAAAGGACATTGAAGCCAACACCGGCAAATCGCAAACTGATTTTACAGCTTCGATTACAACGGCTATTTCATCAAGAGCTGTCATCGTTTCAATTATAAAACCATCAACCCCGCCTGCCAGAAGAGTCTGAACTTGTTCAGCGAAGGCCTGTTTTAGTTCGTCAGGCTTTAAGTTACCCAACGGCTGAAGAAAATCACCACTTGGCCCAAGACCTCCCAGGACATATTTGTCTTCACCAGCAATATCGCGAGCTAACTTTGCAGCTGCAGCATTTATCTGGTCAACTTTGTCACCAAACCCATGCCTGGCCAAAGAAAATTTGTTAGCACCAAACGTATTTGTAATAATCGCATCGCTGCCCGCGTCTAAATAAGCTTTGTAAACATCACTGACGACATCGGGCGATTCGACATTCAGAAAATCGTTACACTTGCCCGGTTCGACACCACGAGCAATCAATTGGGTTCCCATCGCGCCATCTAACAAGAACAACCCCTGTTCGATTCTGTCTTTTAGATTTATTCTGCTCATAAACAAACTCCGTTTTCTTTCAGATTTTTACTGCTGTTTAATCATTTCACCGTTAATACTTCTAAAAACATGCATAAAGCCTCGTGGTTGAGGTCGAACAAAAAGACGGTTTAGCTGCTGGGCAGTAAAACTTGTTGGTCTTATAGAATTCAAATTGAAGGTGACAGTAACCTCATCGTCTGGATTATCCGCTGCATTGCTAAAAATCTTTATCACAGTCGGAACAAAAAGCCCTTCCGCCACTTGTTTATATTTATTCATTTCCACAACAGCTACAACTCGGCTGCTCATATCAGAATATTCGATTTTTCTGACTCGATAATCACAACTGGATACATACACTTTTTTGATTGTCCCATTCTTCTCTTGTTTTCTAAGTACATCAAAGGCACCTTCATTGTATAAAGACCAGTTATCTTCGCTACTGAGGTCGGTAAATCCAAGAGCTTCAAGTAAAGTTTTAGGATTAATCACAAGCTCTTCCGGGGAATTTTGCTCGAACCAGTTACCCCAGGTATAACGGCTAAGTTCCGGTTTTATCAACATCCAAAACTGGCCTTTATTTGAGCCAAGGATGATTCCCTTAGGGTTAAAGAAGATATCTCCCTGCATATAAATTTCATCCGGCGGATTAACCCAAAGTTTTATGTTAAAGCTCTCGTCATATTTTTTACCATCAGCGAAGAACTGTGAGCGACAGCGACCATTAGCCTTCAGAGGTGTCATTTTTTCTGAGTGCGATTTTAATAAAGACAAAGACTGGGGTACAGTTGCCATGCCGGGACAAATTTTCAGCGACTCTTGCATCTGGGGGGCACAGCCGATAATAGCCAAAACAGACAATGGCATTACCACAACGATAATGCCAACTAATCTGTGGATGTTGTGCTGATAATTCACTTTTACAAATCCACCTGCAATATTTGGCCCACCTGCGACGATAATT
>JAGLSU010000070.1 GCA_023135935.1 Planctomycetota bacterium | reverse complement strand
TTTTATGCCCGGGGTTTTTTATTGGATTAGCTTGCGTGATAGCTGAAATCGAGTACTTTGGGTTCGACAAGCTTTATGTAATCAGCCATACTCATATGTATCGCGTTTTCATGTGTACCGCCCTGAAACATGATGTGGTCGTGTTCTCTCAAGGCCTTATCTATTACGGTCGGCAAGTCATATAGGTTACCAAAAGGCGGTTCGGCTCCAAGTTCGCAGTCGGCGAAAAGTTTAACTATCTCCTCTTCATGTGCCAGTTCGACTGATTTGGCTGACATCTGATTTTTCAAGGCATCTATATCAACTTTGCAGCACGCCTGCAGAACACACATTATGTACTTGTCGTCCGTTTTGACTATCACTGGTTTGGCCACGTATTTACCCGGTTCGTGTTCCACTGCCGCTACCTGCTGAGCAGTAAAAACTGATTGGTGCTCGGTAACTTCGTAACTTACTCCTGATTGGTCTAAAAAATCTGTGATTCGCATTTTATTTCTCCCCTAAAAAAGCCCCAAAAAAATATTAGCAGCCAAAGGCCCGCTACATGGTATTTATCTATCCATACTATTCGCACAAATCAAGCGAAAACTGAAGACAAATTTTAAAACGTACGCAGTTTGTAATGCAGCGCCGGTTTAGTATTTATTTGCCATATAGCCAGTCATTAACAAAAGTACTTAAGTCATTATTGTCGATGACGTTATCATTAGGGTCAAAGATGTCGCAAATCGGGTTCCAATTACTGTCGCTGGGTATACTTCGCCATGCGTTGGCCAAAACGGCAAAATCTCTGAAATCCACATCGCTATCGGGTTCGAAATCGCCCGGTACCGTAATCTGGTAATTGGGTGTCCTGTCGAAATATACATCACCGTTGATGAGGTCCGACAGGGAAGTAGTAAAGGCGATATAGGCATCGTTGGCATCGACGGCTAACCCGAGATATTCACCCAGCCATTTGTTTGTAGGAGTCAGGAAACTGCTGTCATTAATGGGAATCTGGGCGGGGAAACTATTGCCGTCATCTATACTCTTCGCGAGGTAAACATCCCACGCAGAGTCCGTCGGGTCGTTTCTGCGGTCGTACCAAGCCACATCGATAGTTCCGTTTGGTTTGATTTTAATCCATGGCAGGATTTGGTCGCTTATAGTGTTATCATTATTGATTCTTAAAGGAGCCGACCAGTTTTGTCCGGCATCGGCGGATTTTATGAGATAGATATCTGCATCGTCATTTCCTGCACCGTCCGGGTCTGCGGCATAAACAATGTATAGTTTGTTGGGGTCAGTAGGAGAGGCGGCCAGGACCGCTGCGCCTTTTGCTTTTGCGTCGGGATTGCTGAAACCGTCATTAACATTGAGCGGCGGCAAGTTGACAGTTCTTACCAGGTGGTCACCCGTGCCCCAGTTGGGGAAGGTTTGTCCGCCATCGGTTGACTTTCTGATATAAATCGTTCCGGTTCCGCCGGTCACTACGTTGTAGTCCATCCAGCTTACGTACACCGTTCCATCTTTCGCTACTGCGTGGACAGGCATATTGCCCATACCATTATTGGCATCGTTAATCATAAGCGCGGTGCTGAAAGTTTGACCGTCATCGGTGGAACGTGAAAAATAAATGTCACTGTATGGCAGGGGTGCTCCGGAACCACGGTCCTTTATCCATGCGATGTAAATATTTTTATAGTGCGAACTGCCGGAAAAATTATCTGCGGTTATCTGGCAGCGGTCATTGAAGCGATAATTTGGGTCAGGGCTGAGTACTGTAGGTGGAGCGTCATACGAAACAATAACAGGGGAACCCCAGTTTTTTCCTTTATCGGTTGATTTGCAAACATACATTCCACTATCCTGAAGTCCAAATGCCCAGGTTGAACCATCGGCGATAAAGCCGGCATAGACATTGGCGTCGGCAGTAGCGGTTATCGTCGGGTCGAAGACGCGGGTCATTTGAAATACTCCGCTGGGTTCAAATGGAAACGATAGTTGTGTTGTGTTCCATCCTTTTCCGCCGTCCGGGCTGTGTGCGACGCCCAGACCGGTTGGGGAACCGTAAACGGGGTTATCATTATATACCATCACTATGTCATTGGGATGGCCGGGAACCAGCGTGAGGGAAATTTCATTTTGAACGTTTGTGTCACCGTCTA
Source organism: Planctomycetota bacterium (assembly GCA_023135935.1). GTDB lineage: Bacteria > Planctomycetota > Phycisphaerae > Sedimentisphaerales > Anaerobacaceae > JAGLSU01. The sequence continues at coordinate 12,408 of JAGLSU010000070.1, read as the reverse complement.
TGAAGACATCTGCTCCTGCAAGTGCTGTATTGGATAGAGAAAATAAAACCGTAAAAATGCAGATGAGTAATAAATTAATCAAACCTTTCATTTTGTCCCTCCTTAAAAAGGTATTGTTTTAAAGCGTGTGACGCGTAGAAGTGCTGACAACCCGGAAGTCTAAACAAAAGGAATTGTACACTTCCTCCGCCTCTCGTTCCTGAAACTAAGTTAACTAAATTGTATAGGTTTTAGCCCTTTCCGTCAAGAATGCAACTGCTCGACAGTAACATGTGCGAAATATACTAAATTCGGTTTAATTGCCGTTTTTTGCCCAATTTTGGCGAAAAAAGGCGTTGATGCGGCGAACCGGTGGGTAATAATATTATATGAAACCTTCATTTTATAGGCATTTTTGGCTCTGTTTTAGACGTGGCTATTGCATTTTTTCAAGATAGTTGTTATAATTATCAGCCGATTTTGATGTTGTTAGATTTGTCGCGGGCAGTCTTTGGACTGCCCTAAAATTTGAATATTTAGAAAGCATTTTTCAGGAGTTTTGAAACATGGGTTGTAATTTGGCAATTGCAGGAGTTACCGGAGCGGTAGGGCAGGAATTTTTGGATATCCTGGAACAACGAGATTTTCCTTTTGATTCACTGAAAGTTCTCGCCAGCAGTCGTTCGGTTGGTAAGAAGGTTGAATTCAAGGGCAAGGAATATACCGTAGAGGAATTAACAAAAAATAGTTTCAGTGGCATTGATATTGCTTTGTTCAGTGCCGGTGGAGCTCGCAGCAAGGAGTTTGCGCCTGCTGCCGTAGAAGCCGGAGCCGTGGTTGTTGATAACTCTTCGGCATTTAGAATGGACCCGGAAGTTCCTCTGGTGATACCGGAAATTAATCCGGAAAAGATAAAAGACAATAAAGGTATCATCGCGAACCCGAATTGCTCGACAATTATCGGTATAGTGCCGGTGTGGCCTTTGCATAAAGCCAATCCTGTCAAGAGGATGATTGTAAGTACCTATCAAGCCGCCAGCGGTGCGGGACAATCTGCGATGTTCGAACTAAGAGACCAGTCACGTGAAATACTCGATGGTAAAGAGCCGACATGCAACGCGTTTCCGTATCAGATAGCGTTTAATATCTTCAGTCATAATTCGGCGATTGGTCCTAATGGCTATAACGAAGAAGAAATGAAAATGGTCAAAGAGACCCAGAAGATTTTCGATTGTCCTGATATTGCGATTACCTGCACCTGTGTTCGTATTCCGGTAATGAGGGCGCATTGTGAGAGTATCAACCTCGAATTCACCGAGCCGATAACTGCCGACCAGGTCAGGGACCTTTTGAGTACCGCGCCAGGCGTTTCAGTGATGGACGACCGTAAAAACAATCGCTTCCCGATGCCGATAGATGCTACCGGCAAGGACGATATATTAGTCGGAAGAATTCGTCAGGACGAATCTGTACCGGATAATCGCGGCATCAATATCTGGGTAGCCGGTGACCAACTTAGAAAAGGCGCTGCTTTAAATGCTGTCCAAATAGCCGAAAAATTGCTTTAATTGCAAACAATGGCTGTTCGCAATATAAAACTAACGATTAGTTACGACGGTAGCGAATATCACGGCTGGCAAATCCAACCGGGACAGAAAACCATTCAGGGCACACTCACCGAAGCGGTCGCAAGTCTTATTGGTACTGATGTCCACATAACCGGCGCAAGCAGAACCGATGCCGGAGTAAGCGCCCTGGGTCAGACGGCTGTTATGCAAATCGATTCACCCATACCAACGGAAAATTTCGCCAAAGCGATTACAGACAGATTGCCTGCCGATATCGCAGTTGTCGAAGCCGTTGAAGTTTGCGACGGTTTTGATGTGATAGGCGATGTCAAAAGCAAATTGTACCGCTACACGATTAATACGTGTCAGGTTCGACCCGTTTTATCAATAAGACATTGTTGGCATTTGCCCGCAAAACTTGATACTGTTGCTATGGCTGATGCCGCGAAACTTCTTATCGGAAAAAATGATTTCAAATCTTTCGCATCGGCTGCGGATAATCGGGAAAGCTCGGTGCGAACAATTTTTCGATGTGATGTCACAGCCGAAGGTGATTTAATATATGTTGATACCGAAGGCGATGGTTTTCTGTATAATATGGTCAGAAATATTGTCGGCACGTTAGTTGAAGCCGGTGTCGGTAGAATGAAGGGCGAAAAAATAAGTGAAATTTTAGAAGCCAAAGACCGCACCGCAGCCGGACCAATCGCACCGGCAGCGGGGCTTTGTCTGATGTGGATTAAATATTGAAAATCGTTCATATAATAACTCGTTTGATTCTTGGCGGGGCGCAGGAAAACACCCTGATTACCTGCAAGCTGTTAGCCGAACGTGGTCATGATGTCACCTTAATCACCGGCCCGGCCATCGGTCCGGAAGGGGAGTTGTTCAACCAGACAGAAAACCAGAAGTATAAAGTTATAACCATAGACAAGCTCATCCGGGCGATTTGCCCCTTGGCTGATTCGATTAGCTACCGTCAAATCAAAAAGCATCTGAAAGATTTGCAGCCGGATATTGTCCACACACATTCGGCAAAAGCAGGAATACTCGGCAGATTCGCCGGATATAGCTTGAAAGGAAAGTGGGGCGAGAACCTACCCGCTGTTGTGCATACCATTCACGGTTTGGCGTTTCATCCATATCAGAGCTGGTGGTTGAATAAATTCTATATCGCAATTGAAAAAATCGCTGCCAAGCGAACCGATTCTTTTATTACCGTTGCTGACGCAATGACCACCCAGGCGACGGATGTCGGTATTGGTTCGGTGGAAAAATTTGTCACGGCATATTCGGCTATAGAAGAAGATGATTTTTTACAGCCAATTGAAGACCAACGCAAAAAAGAATTTCGCAAAAAGTATGGAATTGCCGATGACGCGACGGTTCTTGTCAGCATTGCCAGATTGTTTATGCTGAAAGGGCACGAATATATTATTGCCTCAGCCAAAGAACTTTCAAAGAAATTTGAAAATGCAGTTTGGCTTTTTGTAGGTGACGGCAATCTCTCCAGCCATTTAAAGCAGCAGGTTCGCGAGTTGGGGTTAGCTGATAAAATCCGATTTGCGGGTCTGTTGCCGCCGAGCCAGATTCCGCTTGCGATACATTCATCGGATATTCTCGTTCACTGTTCGCTGCGGGAAGGTCTTGCGCGTACATTGCCTCAGGCGATGTTGTGCGGCAAACCGGCTGTATCTTTCGATGTTGATGGTGCCAGAGAAGTAGTGAATGAAAACACGGGCAGATTAATCGAGCCGAAAAATATCGAGCAATTGACAAATGCCTGTGCGGAATTGATAGAAAATGGCGAATTAAGAGAAAAACTTGGCAGAGCGGGGCGGGAATCGGTGACAGAAAAATTCGCGCCGGATACCATGGTCGATACTATCGAAGCAGTTTACGAAAAATTGCTGGAGAGAAAGTAATTATGAAAAGTTATAAAAAAGAGTTGTGGTTTAATGCAACGCGAAGGCGCGAGCTTATAAATATTACACCGGAGGTTGAGCAATGTTTGGCGGAAAGCGGTATCAAAGAAGGTCTTTTGCTCTGTAACGCTATGCACATTACCGCAAGTGTCTTTATAAATGACGACGAATCCGGCTTGCATAGTGACTTCGAGGTTTGGCTGGAAAAGCTGGCTCCGGAAAAACCACATTCGCAATACAAGCATAATGGTTTTGAAGACAATGCCGACGCTCACTTGAAACGAACCATAATGGGAAGAGAAGTTGTCGTAGCTGTCACTGACGGCAAATTGGATTTTGGGCCGTGGGAGCAAATTTTTTATGGGGAGTTCGACGGGAAAAGGAAGAAACGCGTTCTGGTAAAAATTATTGGCGAATAATCTGCGTTTACTTAAACAATCCTTCGAGGCCCTCACGCAGTTTTTCCTCCAGTTGCTCTTTTAGTTGTTCCTCGAACAGTTTGCCTACATCGAGTTCCGGATGGTCGACGGTTCCACTAAGCGGCAGCACTATTCTTTGGCCTTCGGTTTCCGCTTCGCGGGACCCTTCGGTTTCCTGCCCGACTCTTACTGTTTTGCCGCTGGTGGTATAAGGCAAAACGATTCTCATGTTTAAACTCTTGTCAAGCCCGATGACTCCCTGGAAATTAATCGGATTGCGGCCGACATCCATTTGCATGTCATCGTATCGAAGGAAACCGTCGCGCAAAACAAACTTCGTGGGATGTATGGTGATATTCTGACCCTGCGCACTCGCACCGCCTACCGAAAAAATCTGGCTTAGCAAATTCGAGCCTTCAAGGCGCAGCTGCTCTATCGAAATTGTACCGACTACTTCGAGGTCATTTTCACCTGCTCCGGCCAACGGTATCGCAAGTCGTTCGCAGTGGAAGTTCGCTACGCCGCTGGCATTGAAAGTATTCGCGAAAATCGGGTTAACATACATCAAAAGTTTCTTGGTCATTTCATCGGTGATTTGAATATCTTTTATTATTTGAATCGGCTGGGGCGTTCGCAATAGCGTTGGCTTTCGATTAAAATCGGCCCCGGCGGCGAATTGCAGTTGTCCTTTATTGACCGTCGTTGAAAAAGGCGCAATTGTCAAAAGACCATTTTGAATTTGAATGTCTACATTCGTCGGGCCGAATTCCAAACCCATATACTCGCCCCGGTCAAAGCCCAGACTGCCTTTACTGTCGAGATTCGCCAACATTTTGTCAGTTTGACCGATAGGATATTGGCTGGCAAAATTGATGGTATCTGTTCTTTTGCCTTCGAGTTTCAAATTTTTCGGTAAGAATGGCGCAGCTACGGTACTGATAGCCGACCAGTCATATTCGCAGTTGACCTGTCCTCTTAAATTGGTTTTGTTACCTTTATTGATTTGCCGCAGGTTACCTTCGATTTTTATCTGGGGGCTTATCACTTGCAGTTTTTTGACGTCGATGGTTTTGTTGGATGGGTCAACTTCGGCATCGAAAGCGATGGAAATTACACTTTGCTCGAACGGTTCTTTTTCCGGATAGCGAACTTTTAAGTTTTTGATTTCTGTCGAATCTGTTGCGATTCTGAGGATACCTTTTTTCTCGCTGATTGAGATTTGTGAGTCTACGATTCCAGCCAGCTGCATCTCCTGCGGGAACGATGCCAAAGCGATTGCGAACGGCCTGAACTTTTCGAGGTCAACCTTCGCCGAGATAGGCAGGTTCGTTGACTTGGTGGATTTTTCATTTAATGGCAGAACCGCATTTTTTATTTTGACCTGCCCGAAACTCGCATCTACCGTTACAGAATCGACATCGACAAAGTTCCTGGATGATGGGATAACGACCGAATAGTTTATATCAGCTTGCGGTTCGTGCACTCTTGAGCCTTGTTGGGAAGTCAGGTAGAAATTTTTGAGTTTCGACGTGCCGATAGCTGAAGTTTTCTTTTTATCACTTCGCAGCTGTCCGCGAGCGAAAAACTCGCCAGCCATCTGGTATTGTCCTGCATCGATAAATTGTCCCAACTCCGCTTGAAGTTTTGCTAAGTCAACTTTCGCATCATAATCGAGCCGCTCCTTTGTACCGGAACAAGTGATATCACAAAACGCCGCCGAGATATTTAATTTATCAAATCTTACTCCTGCTTTATCCGAAGTGATATCTACTTTCATTATTACCGGTTCAGATAGCGCGACCGGTTTGGACCCGACCGAACCTTGCAGATTCTCAAGAGTTGCCTGACCTTTGATATTTCTTTGCTTGGCTTGTGCTGATGTCTGGATATTGCCGCTCAATCTGCCCGAAGTTATTGTTGTTCCCTCTTTAAGCCCGAATGTCCGCGGCATCTGCGATAAAGCTGTAGCCAGGTCACACTCGAAGTCGGCTTTTAAATCATAGGGCGACTCGGCTTGTAAAAACTCAGCCAACGATTTAAATGTCGTGGGAACGACTCCGCTTGCCTGTGCTTTGGCCCAGTCATTGCGGAAATTGAGTTCTTCAATATTTATCAAGTCCTTCTGGCGGTTCAACTTTATGCTGACATCCAGAACGCTACTTTTTAAGCTGTCACCTTTTAGTGCGGGGCCGCTTATGTCCAAGTCCCTGCCTCTGAATTCCGCGATTAGATTTTCAATTTTGCCATCTTTGATTTCGCTTTTCATGTCGGCTGAAATGTTACCTTCGGCACTAATCTCGACACCAGCCAACGCGAGAATTGACCCTAAAGAGCTGACGTTTAAATCATTAACCTCGACGGTCAAATCGCCGGTGGCACCTTTTAGAGTCCAGCCTTTTTTGGTTTTGCCGGATTTGATATGGCCGTTCGCGCTAATTTTCGATGCCTGACCTTTATCGGCTACTGCCATATTGATATCGAAATTTGTTTTCTGATTTGGCGGCCGTAAGTTTAACTTCGAGTTTATCCGCGAAAGCTCAACAGCTTCGGCTTGGTCACCGGTTACTTTTACTCGACCGTTATTAATAACAAGGTCAATTTTTTTAACAGGCAAGCCGATTAATCCAACTTTCTCCTTTGGCAGTTGTGCATTACTTTGGGTCTGTTTTGGTTGCGGGGTGGCAAGATTTATTTCTATTTTCGGCTCGTCAACTACCGTCTTACCGAAAGATAAGCTGCCCGTCAGCATAGAGCCATAATGAGGTTTAGTGGCGATTTGTTTTACTTCGACGGAAATTTGGCCGTTATTGTCGTTGAAGCTGATGTTCGTAATTCTGATTCCTTTTAGCCAGCCCATAGAAAGATTGGCGAAATCCGCTTTGCCGTCGACCGAACGATTAATCCTGGTCAGTATCATTTTTCGCGCGGATTCGGATGATATGTAAGCTGGCACAAGAAATACCGCCAACAATATCAAGACAATCAAAAAGGCCGCTAAAAGCTTGATAACTTTTGGTTTAGTTTTTTTCCGAGGTTCGGTTTCGTTGGGTTTTTCCATTTGCATCTTCTTTGTCCCCCGAGGACGAGTTAAAGTTTCAAGTTAAAACGACATTAATCAAACGGCAAAAATCAATCGAGCATTATCTCATTAGATTTCTGCTTGATTATCAAATCCACCTTATCGACATATTCTCTGGCAATATCGTCAAGCTGTTTTTTGCCTTTATCAAGGTCATCTTCGGTAATGAGTTTGTCTTTCTGTTGTTTTTCAAGGTGCTTAATTCCATCTCTTCTTATATTACGAATACTGACCTTTGTTTGCTCACCGAGCTGTTTGGCTTGGCCGGCGAGTTGCTTTCTCCGTTCCTCACTAAGCGGCGGAATATTAAGTCTGATGAGTTTGCCATCCATAATTGGTGCGATGCTCAGGTCGCTGGCTTTGATTGCCTTTTCTATTTCCTTGGAAGCAGCCGGGTCGAATGGCTTAATCACTACCAGGTCTGCCTGTGGTGTAGCTATGGTTGCCATCTGCTTTAACGGTGTGGGCGTTCCGTAGTAATCTACCTTCATGTTTTCGACCAGCCCAGCGGAAGCTCTTCCAGCGCGAACGGATTTTAAATCATCCTGCAGGACTTCTACTGCCTTGGCCATCTTGCGTTGGTTTTCCGAGACAATTTCTTTAGTAGGCATATAGCTACCTCCGTGATTAGCTGATTAATGTGCCGACCTTCTCGTTGCAAATAGCTTTCGTTATATTGCCCTCTTTGAAGATATTTAAAACAACAATCGGAATATTGTTGTCCCGGCAAAGAGCTATTGCTGAGTGGTCTATTACTCTAAGGTTTTTTGTTAATATATCGTTGTAAGATAATTTTTCAAACAATTTTGCATCCGGATTTTTATTCGGGTCATCGCTGTAAACGCCCTCGACCTTTGTTGCTTTTACAAGGAGGTCAACTTCGAGTTCCGAAGCTCGCAATGCGGCGCAGGTATCTGTCGTAAAGAAAGGATTGCCCGTTCCGCCTGCTAATATGATGATTCTTCCTCGCTCAAGATGCCGAATCGCTCTTCTGCGGATAAACGGTTCACAAACCTGAGCAACATCAATAGCGCTTAGAACTCTTGTTGGCTGACCGAGTTTTTCAAGCATTTCCTGCAGGGCGCAGGCGTTGATGATAGTTGCCAGCATGCCCATATAGTCCGCTGTATTTCTGGGTATGTGACTGGCTTCGGAAAAAGCTTCACCCCGTAGGAAATTGCCCGCACCGACCACGATTGCGACTTTGGGTCCGAGCTTGGAGATATCCGTTATTCTTTCGGCGATTGATTTGAGGGCATCACCATTGATGCCGAATCCCCCCGGTTCGCAAAAACTTTCACCCGAAAGTTTCAGCAACACTCGGTTGTATTTGCTTTTTGCCATATTTAGACCAAAGCCTCGTCCTACCCGACTTCAAATCGAACAAATCTTTTTATTTTAGCTTCGCCGCCAGCCTGTTTGGCAGCTTCGGCAATAACCTGAGCAACTGTTTTACTATCGTCCTTAACGAACGGTTGCTCCAGTAAACAATTTTCGGCAAAAAACTTATTTAGCTTTCCTTCGACTATTTTTTCTATGATATTTTCCGGCTTATTTTTGACCTGTCCGGCAAAAACAGCCTTTTCCTGCTCGATAACCTCAGAGTCAATTTCGCTTTTGTCCAGTGCCATCGGTTTAGTAGCGGTAATATGCATCGCTATATCAGCTGCCGCCTGCTGTACCGCTTCGGATTTCGCCGTTGAATCGTCACTGGCTTCAATTTCGACCATTGTACCGACTTTTTCGTTAAAGTGAATATATATGCTGATAAAGTTAGCTCCTTCGGTTTTATACTTCGTGTAGTCTCCTACTTGAGTTTTTTCACCGGTCTTACTGACTGTTTCGGTCAAAATTTCGTTATATGTTTTGCCGTCGACAGATGTTTCGAGAATATTTTCCGCTCCTTCATCCGCAGAGCAGACAAAGGCATATTCCGCCAGGGTTTTTGCCGCTGTAATAAAGTCATCGCTTTTAGTTACAAAATCGGTTTCACAGCAAAGCGTCACCAGCACAGCTGTGTTGCCGTCTTCGCTTACCTTGCTGACAACCAGACCTTCTGAAGTGTCACGACCGGCTCGTTTAGCCAAAGTTGCCAGTCCCTTTTTTCTCAGTATTGCCATAGCTTCATCGATATCGCCATCTGCTTCCTGAATAGCTTTCTTGCAGTCCATCATCCCTTGGCCGCTCATTTTTCTCAGTTTCATTACCATAGAAGCTGAAATTTCTGCCATCTTAAAAACTCCTTATTTCTACCTTTATCTTTTTAAAATTAAGCCCCTGTGTTTGGTTTGGATTCAGCCTTGCACAAGGGCGAGTTCATTGGGTTGCTCTTTGTATTCTGATTTGTCACTGTGTCTTCGGTGTTTCCTGCTCAGGCTGTTTTTTTTCCGGGGCTGGTTCAGGACTTTTCGGTGTTTCCTGCTCAGGCTGTTTTTTTTCCGGGGTTGGTTCAGGGCTTTTTGCCGGTTCCGGTGCTTCTGCCGGTTTTTCTTCAGCGACAGCGACAGCAGTTGCGGCAGCGGCAGCGGGTTCGTCGTCTTTTGCACGAGCCATTACAGTCCTGCTTGAGCGGGCTCGTTTTGGTTTTGCTGCTGTTTCTTCCTGACGGGTACCGACCATGGTTTTGCCGATTGCTACGGCATCGGCTAACTCACTAAGCAGCAAATCAATCGCTCTGATAGAATCATCATTCGCTGGTATCGCGACATCAACGGTATCCGGGTCAGAATCCGTATCGATAAGTCCAATCGTAGCAATCCCAAGCTTTTTCGCTTCACGCAATGCCAGGTGTTCTTTCTTGGCATCGACAACCACAACGATTCCTGGAATACGCCCCATCTTACGAATACCTTCGAGGTTAGCTTTTATTTTTCTCATCTCGCGTTTCAGTCTCGATGCCTGCTTTTTGCTCTCATTTTCGAGCGTATTGTCTGCCTGCATCGCTTCCAGTTGTTCCAGTCTCTGCAGGCGGGAGCGTACCGTTCTGAAATTGGTGAGCATACCGCCCAGCCATCTTTCGGATACATAGTGCATACCGCATTTTTCCGCAGTGGCTTCGACAACCTTTTGTGCCTGACGTTTTGTGCCTACAAAGACAACGTCCTTGCCGGATGAGACCACCTCTACCAGCAGTTTCTTTGCTATAATCAAACCTGCCAGAGTTTTTTTGACGTCGATAATATGGATATTACCGCGTTTGTTGAAAATAAAAGGGGCCATCTTAGGATTCCATCGACTGACGCTGTGTCCAAAATGTACCCCAGAATTAATCAGTTCACGAATAAGCTCTTTAGCCACAAAAAAACCTCCAAACAATTCATAACTACTTTAGTAGCCGCACACATACGGCCGAAACAAAGAAACTAATCCAATGAGGATAATATGTCAAGAATTTTTATGCCAAGAATTTATGTTAAATGTGGTGATATCTAACTATCCAGACTGGATTTATGTGCAGACTTGCAGGTTATAACCGCCGCTTTGTCAGTCCAGACAATACTATTGCGAGTTTACCATTTCGCTTTCGAAGCACCTTCATTTGCGGCAAAACCAATAAAATACTTGCGAAAACGGCCTATTAAGGGTATCGTGTCCGCTTGCTTTGTGTGGCAAAAACGTATAAAGAAACCCTTATTTTAGGAAGATGGCGATGTGTGCAGTCGAAAAAACAGCCGGTTCATCCGAGCTCGATAAACTTTGTATTCAAACAATCAGATTTTTATCCGCCGATGGCGTCCAGAAGGCAAATTCCGGTCATCCCGGCATGCCGATAGGAATGGCGGCGGCGGCGTATGTTCTCTGGACGAAACACCTTAAGTTTAATCCCTCCAATCCGCAGTGGTATAATCGGGACAGATTTGTTCTCTCCGCGGGCCACGGCAGCATGCTGCTGTATTCGCTGCTGTATCTGACCGGATATGATATGTCACTCGATGATTTAAAAAATTTCCGCCAGTGGGGCAGCAAAACGCCCGGTCACCCCGAATATGACCCAGCCGTTGGTATCGAAGTGACAACGGGTCCGTTGGGGCAGGGTATTTCGAATTCTGTCGGCATGGCGATTGCCCAGAAATATCTGGCAAGCTATTTCAATAAAGATGGTTCCCCTATCATAGATTATAACATTTACACAATTGCAGGTGACGGTTGTCTCCAGGAAGGTATATCTTCCGAAGCAAGTTCCCTGGCAGGCCATCTCGGTTTGGACAATATTACTATTATTTATGACGACAATCACATTACCATCGATGGCGAAACTGACCTTTCATTTACCGAAGATGTTGTCAAGCGTTATGAAGCATACGGCTGGCACGTGCAGGAAGTCCCCGGTGATGGAAATGATATGGCTGCCTTCGAAAAAGCTTTGGAAAACGCGAAGAACGAAAAAAGCAAACCCTCGATTATAAAAATTCGCACGCATATTGCTTACGGCAGTCCCAATATGCAGGACACCGCAAAAGCGCACGGTTCTCCTTTGGGTGAAGACGAAATTAAACTAATGAAAGAAAATTGCGGTTGGGATGGTGAAAAAACTTTCAATGTTCCTGATGAAGCATTGGCTCATATGCGAAAAGCAGTTGACAAAGGCGCTCAAGCCGAAGCCGACTGGAAAAAGATGTTCGACGATTACGCAAAAGCCAATGGCGACCTTGCGAAACAATTCAATGATGCCGCAGCCGGCAAACTCGGTGTTAATCTTGACGATATCCTGCCGAGTTTCGAAGCAGGCAGTTCTGTCGCGACACGCAAGGCCTCTGGTGGAGTTCTAAATGCCGTTATGCCCAAGCTGCCGTTTATCCTGGGCGGTTCGGCGGATTTGACTCCGTCCAATATCACAAACTTTACTGATGTAAAAGATTTCCAAAAAGATTCGCGTGACGGCAGATATATTCGTTACGGCGTAAGAGAGCATGCGATGGGTGGGATAATGAACGGCATCTCCGCGAGTCGAATCGTTAGGGCTTATGGCGGAACTTTTTTGGTCTTCTCGGATTATATGCGGGGCGCGGTTCGTATAGCGGCTCTTTCGAAACACCCGACTACTTTTGTTTACACTCATGATAGTATCGGTGTTGGCGAAGATGGCCCCACGCATCAGCCGGTAGAACACGTTGCCGCTCTTCGGGCTATACCGAACCTATTGGTGTTCCGTCCTGCCGACGCAAACGAAACCGTACAGGCCTGGAAATATATCCTCGAAAATGGTGACCCATCTGCTTTGCTTCTTACAAGACAGGGCTTGCCTACTCTTGACCAGCAAAAATACGGCTCTGCGGAAAACCTTTCCAAAGGCGCCTATGTTCTTATCAAAGTTGACAAGCCTGACGTATTGCTTCTTGCAACCGGTTCGGAAATTTCCGTCGCTATGGACGCAGCCGAGAAACTAAAAGCCGATGGCATCTCCGCTGGGGTAGTTTCGATGCCTTGCTGGGAACTTT
>JAGLSU010000007.1 GCA_023135935.1 Planctomycetota bacterium | reverse complement strand
TTGCCCGCTCACGAAACTGGATATTTCAAGCTGAAGCGCCATATGAACTATCCGGTTTGACCCCGAACGTTGTTTTTCCAACTGGCCTTTTAGTTCGTGGAGATGAATTGTGGATGTACTATGGAGCAGCAGATACCTGTACATGTCTGGCGACAGCTAAATTAGACGAAGTTTTAGCCCTTGTCACAACTTGATGTATTGCGGGATCTTTCAAGTACATAACGTCGTTAGTAAAGCTCAAAATCAGTGGGGCTCGGTTTCAGATATTACAGTCTCGCGATCAAATAACTGTTTCCCGTCAGCAATAGTGGCAAACGTATGTTCAATCCGTTGACCAAACGACGAGCCTAAAAACCTTAATACCGGCTTCTACAGGCCAAATCTACCTTATAACATTTTGGAATAATACCTGAAATTTAGCATGTCACCATTCGGACGGCCGACAAGACTTAAGTCTTGTCGGGGCAAAGACTTACGGCAATGCAGCTCTTCTAGATACCGACAACTCCGACATTCATTAAGCCTTAATGAGAGTATATTCGGCAAGTGTCATCTCCAGGTAACCATATGATGTCCCCGCTATGCTTACCTAGAGATAACTTCAGGTCTTTTTTTATGCCAAGATTTTACCGCGATATGAACTCCCTCCACTTGTTGCAATCTTTTCTTGTTTTTGGAGAAGTAGTTGTCGAGGAATTGCCAAAGCAGAACAATTTCTTTAAACTTTTTTTTCTAACCGTCCAGTAAAATCCATAAAACATTTCCATGAGCGTCATTTTTTTGCTTGGTGATTTATTAAATGGATAAGAACTCAATATAAACAACCTAAGCTATTGCAATGGATTGTCGAATTTGGTATAATTCTCGCTTCGGAAAGTTATTTCTGAAATGGGGGTAGATATTCATGTTTGCGGTCATAGTACTTTAATAGAGCTGTCACAATTTGTGAGATTTTCACTTTTTATGGGTGGACGATTGTTCAATGCCTGTCTTGCAATAATCAGGGGTGTTATGAAAAATCTTATCAACATTTGCTTATTCAGTATCGGCGTATCATAGTGAAGACCTGCTTGTGAAATCGCTAGTGGATTTCGGTGTATTCTGCGATTTTGCGCAGAAAAGCTTCTCTATTATTGACAGCATTGAATTTTGAGGGTAGTTGAAGGAGGTGGGAAGACGCAATTCGTTAATCATTTAGTTCGCAAGTCTACGATTATTTATTGTGAGTAAAGTGCTGATAGTCTCTGGTGTTTTTTACAGGAAACGATAATGAAAAAACTTCTAATATTGATATTAGCTTTTGGCGTAGTCTCGGTAACAACCGGCCAGATAGCATTGAAAGTTTATGAGGCAGACGGTGAAACTTTGTTTGATGGCAATGATATTATGGTAGGTACTGAGCTTAGAATAGTTGTAAGTTCAGACAGCAACGATTACTGGAGTGGTGGCTTGTTTATTACAGGTCAAGACAGGCTTCTTGGTGATTTGGCTGCGAGGGGTTTAGACCCGAATACAAGAGATTGGACTGACTCGCATTATGAGCAAGCGGGTGACTTAGCCAAAGTGACTGCATGGGAAGATTCATGGATGTGGGGCTTAGATATGTACACCTCCGACATTAATGACAGCAATTTTGTTGCAGGTGATTGGTTTATTATTGACTATTATGCTGATGAAGTAGGCGATTGTAACATAGGAGTCTATGATTACAGCATAAGCTGGGACGACCCAAACTGTTTTCTCGAATTCTCTCATGTTCGTAATCGTGACCTGAATTTTGATGATAAAGTTAATTTTATCGATTTTGTATTACTTGCTTCGCAATGGAATGCGACGGATTGTAACGACCCAAATTGGTGTGACGGTCTTGACTTGGATGAGGATGGTTACGTAGATGTTCGTGATTTGGAACTTTTTAACGAGTATTGGTTGTGGGGAGTTTCGGACACAGAGCCAAATGAAGACCCCAATGAGCTAGATGACCCTAATGAAATTTATCCGGAAGACCCAAACGTTATATACAGTATTATTGATGTGAATGGTGCTAACGAAATTACAATTGGTGTTAATGACAGCATTACATTGTACATAGATATGGTAACTCTCGACGAGTATGACATAATTGTATTCGAGGTTGAGGTTGGCATTTCTGACATAAGCTTAGGCTCCATTGACAATACGGAATATGATTCTAATAACCCACCTGGCCCAGGTACTGCACGGATATTGGTAGGGGGCAGATACTTTGATTATTGGGGTCCTGGTATAAATCAACAGGAAGGCATTCTGTTGTCTGGCGCAAGTCCGTTTTCAGGGCTAATACCGGATGGTCATTTAGCTAGTTTTGTGTTTACCTGTAAAGGCGAAGGCGATGTCACTTTAGAATTGACAAACGACCGATGGCCGTATCCTAAGCTGGAAGGTATTACCATTCATCAAGTAGGCCCGAATTCTCAGCCACTAACGGGAGAAGGAATGAGTACGATACCGGAAAGTGAGCAATTTCTATTAGACCAGGAAATTGGCACTGATGAGTTGTATCAGGAAGTTAGCACTGATGAGTTGAATCAGGAAGTTGACATTGATGGGTTGGTAGAAACATTAGAGGACCTATGGAAACAGGATAGTGATATTATAAATGATTTAATAGGCGAAGAGGAATGGAATGAATTTCTTAATAGTTTGGAGAACCCATAATCAGATAAGCTCCAACGAAATTCTATGTCTAAGTGTATAAATCTGTGTTTGCTATGCGAATTAATTAGGGAAAGGGTATTGTTATGAAAATAAGAGGTTTTGTATTAGTCATTAGTCTGTTATTTATCGTTCAGGGTTTTGCTTTTGCAGATAGACAGTTAGACGACATAGAAATTAACCAAATCCTTCAACTGCTTACTACCACTGAGGTAAAGGAGACCTGGATTCCAATGGGAATTATTGAGGCTAAACACCAGGAATATAACCCTTCCGAAGGATATCTGATAAATTCAAGCGTTATTGTAAAATACGATGGAGATAAATTTTATTGGGAAATTAATATGGATTCCTACGATGAACTGGCAGGGTCCAGAGGAAACGATAGCGGTTTGAACCTGAGCACAAGTGCGAAACGTATTTTCGCCTGGGATGGCAGCCGTTACACGATGTATTTTAAATCAGGCAATAAAGCTGTTGTTACGGAAAAAGTAGGTAGTATGCCGGTTGCAGTTAACGGTCCTTTGACTGCTGGAATCGTTCCTTGGGGGTATGGCATATATACACTTGAAGGGCTTTTAAGTGCCAAACCATCTGCTATTGAAAAGGATGTCGATGGCAACAAACAGGTACATCTGACGCTTTCAAGGGAGATAAGTGGTCTTTTGCTGGAGATTGTTTTTGTGCTCGATTCAACGAAAGATTATGCCGTATTGTCTTGGTCGATGGATAACGGCGGTTATACATCTATTGTAAAGACCTATGCGGACCACCAGCAGATTTCCGGCAAATGGATTCCTACTACGATTGCCATTGAAAGATATGATAATAGAAAGCAGTTGCCCGAGTTGTTATCTTATGATACATGGACATTCACTTCTGTCGATGTAAGTTCTCCTCAATCAGATTCTTTTAATATTGCATATGAAACCGATGCTTTAATAGAATACGATTCGTCGGTTACCAGCGTGCCTTTGTTGTATCACCATTCCAGCAAAGTTGATACCGAATCATTGTTGCACGACAAACTCGCAATTGCAGCAACTTATAATCCGCAGACTCAAAACTGTGCAACTACGGCTATGAAATATGTTTTGTCGCAGTTAGACAGGGATATTGATGACCAACAATTAGCTTTGCTGATAGAGGGTTCGGATAAACATACGAGCCTTTATACGCTACGGCAATTTGCTCGCCAGTTAGGTTTATATAGTACTGCAGTCAAAACCGACATCCAGACACTCAAAGATTTGGAGGGTGCTCAGGCGATTCTGCATATACCAACATCGAATCATTATGTTGTTCTTGGGGCAATTGATGATAAGCATATAGGTCTTATAGATTTAAACAGTAATAAATTTTATTATCGAACCAAACTTGATGACTTTGATTCGAACTGGAAAGATGGAACCGCTTTGCTGATTTCGAAGAGCCCTTTGCTTTTGGCAGGGAATCTTACCGAAATTAATGATGAAAACCTTCAAAGCATAATTGGCTCAAATGAAAGTGGCATCGGCAATTATTCCTGTACGGACATGATTCAGCAGTATGATATAGAATTTTGCTCCGAGCCGCTTTTTTTGATGTGTGGCGGAGTATACCGAACCTATTACAACCGATATGGCTGTGAACCAGACGACAATGGCGGTGAATGCCATGGAAGCGGCATGGTAGGAAATGCCTCATCTGTATGTATAGAAAATCCGTTTGCTCCTGGAAGTTGTACAATCAGTGGGGAGTGGTTTCCACAGTATATGAGAGCATGTCAGTAATATTGCCTGAAGAAAAGGAGGGATGGCGGCCAAAACTTGCGCAGTTCTGACCGCCAAACGGAAACCAAAATATTTCTGTATTGACAACCCTTTTTAATCTCTCTCCCCCGCGCCTGCACAAAAAATCCTCTCGGCGAGGTGTTAAGAGCTCCCAATCCACATATAATTGCCGAAAGCAAACCGCCTGATATTGATTAAAAATTCTTTTTTTTCTTTTTTTTTGGGGGGGTAGTGTTGATATGAATGAGGTAATATCAAATCCCTTCTCTTTTCTTTATTTCTGTGAGGATTCTGGTAAAATAGAACAAATATGAAACGCACTGGCTTTACGCTTATTGAACTGCTTGTTGTTATCGCGATAATTGGAATGCTCGTTGGTATCTTAATCCCTGCACTGCGTGCAGCCAGACAGCGTACCAGAACAGTTATATGTGGTTCGAATCTCAGACAGTTGTTTTTGGCCATGGCTATATATGAGCAGGAAAATGGTACTTGCCCCCATGGTTTTGACGACTCAACGTTTAGTCTTATTCCTTCTTCGGATGACTATGTGGGAAATGCTGCATATGACAAAATGGGTCGGTGGTGGTTTCATTTTTTAAATATTATCCCTGAACAGGATTTTGGTAAGGACTCTATTCTTCGGTGTCCATCCAGGAGTACAAAGAGTATTCCGCTGGAAGACTCAATTCTTTGTGGAAACTACGGAGTAAATAGAAGTATTTGCAAGGATTCTTCAGGAATTACGAGCGTTGTAGGTAGTGAGTTTGTGGGAACACCCCTGGGTACCCATCAAGTTCGACAGCCCGCAAAAACATTACTCATAGTTGATAGTGGATACAGTCTTATAAGTTGGCGTGGTGCTACGAATGCGAATGTTCAGCTTTTTGAAAATCCAAGAAGAGAAGGTAATTTTTATGTCCCCGGTCTGGAGATTAACGAGGAACGAATACTTAAGAAAACTATATCACCAAACTGCCAGCAGGATGCCGTGTATGGCCGTCATCCAAACAAAACTGTTAATGTAGCGTTTGCCGATGGCCATATAAACAGGGTAAAGGCAGATGATTTATTCGTGGAAGAAACAGACGACAACTACAGCAACCGTTCCCCTTTGTGGCTGCCAAGATAAAATTTGGCTTGGCTAAAAACCAGTGTTGTTGATGGTTGTCTGGATTTCAAGACTATTAAGGTAAGCGATTTTTGTAATAGTCAATAGTTCATATTCTTCTTCTCCGGTACGTTTCCGCCATTGCTCAACTCTCATTGGCAGTTTTGTCTCGGTATCTATGTATCCTCGCCATTTATTATAGAACAAAGAACCACCAAGTTTCTTTTCAACCCATGTTAAATCGTATATCTCTGTGTTGACAATAGTGCTATCGATATTCTCCCCAGTTACTTTTTGCCATTTGGCGTCCTCCGGAACCGCGGATATATCTTCAAACGGTAACAGGCCCCACGGTACTTCCATGGTTTTTTTGATTTTTGTAAGAATATCGTTACTTAATTCTGTTACTATAATCGAGTTTGTGTTTAAGTCTTTTGTTTTTCTGAAGTTATTCGCAAAATCCCACAGAACGGATTGACTTTTGTTTTTGAAAATCTTGACGTTTAGTGCTTGAGATATCCATACCTCTTGAGTTGATTCTGAACTTCCCGAAACAAAGGTAGTGAAATAGACGTTTTTGATTTGCTCAAGGGCTTTATAAATCTGCCCAAGGTCGACTGCTCTGACCACAGGGGTGTTTAGCATGAAAACAGCAACTAAAATTATCACTGCTGCAACAGCTGCGGGTTTAATGAGCCTAAATGAGTTCGCAATCAAAACTTTTTGTTTATCTTTCAAAGAGAGTTTGTCAGGCTTGGATTTATCCGAGACCTGCACCTCTATTGGCCAGTTTTTGTACATATCGTCGGAGTTGTACATAATGGAATTTTGTACAGAATCTTTCATCTTGAAACAAGTAACAATGTCTGAGTCCTTGTGTTCCAAAATATTACATATAGCACTGTGCGGCGACTGTATTTCTTCTAAATACGTGAGGCACTTGTGTGCAGTAGGTTTTTCCGCAAAGAGTTGGCCTAATTGGCAAAGTTGTTTATGTGCGAGATTTGATTGGCGAATAGTTTCCAGGTCATCAGCACATTGTTGGCATTTATCAAGATGCACGGTTATAGGTGTTGGAATGCCAATTTTCAAAACAGGGTCAGCCAAGCTGGGAAGGAAAAGTCTTGCTGTTTGACATGTTACAGGTGTCCCTATGTAGGCGAAGTGTAACCCAAGAGCAGTAGTAATAGCAGCATCGGTTTTGGGCTTACTTGAGTTGGTGGGTATCGCGGTCTCCAATTCATCCTTAAGTCGGTTGGTCTCAGCCTGACAATGCTCACATCCGGCTATGTGGTCGGAAATCTTTTTTGGAATACCTTCCTCACTTTGACCACTGAGATATTCATAATAATATTTCTCAGCCTGAGCACACATTGAATTAGAATCAGTCATTGCCATGATTACCCCCTTGTCTTGTGCCGAAAAGGTAGCTGATTTTTTTAAGTCCCACGGAAATGTATCTGCTGACAGACCTTGGTTTTATCTTCATTTTTTCAGCTATTTCTGTGATACTATTATCATCCATATATCGTAGAGTTACCGCAATTGCTTCATTTGAAGGCAGATGCCTTGCAATTGCTTTAAACATCTTTTCAGTTTCTTCTATGTCAATCATGGCTTTTTCAGGTTCACGTTCAGGGACTGACTTTCTTTGATTAGCATACCTATGTAACTTGGCCTGATAGCGGCCTGTTCTTCGAAAAGCATCTTTAATCCTGTCAGTTGTCACCTTGTAGAGAAAACCTTTCATATATCTAATTTCTGTTGGTATCGATTTAGAGATAAAATATAAAAACAAGTCCTGAAATAAGTCGTCTGACAGAGCCTTGTTTTTGACATTAAAATTAATAATTGAGCGAATAAAATCCCCATGCTCTGCAAAAATCTTTGTTGCACGTTCGACATTGCCCCCTTTTGCACTCACCGCAGGCACTTTGTCATTACTCCCAAAAGATAAAGAGAACTATTAAGATTTTCGCATTATATCAAGCATATCGCTCCTTGGCAATGTTTTTCCCTACTGCTTACGGCCCGAGTACCGAAGTTAATCTTCTCATATCTCTAAATTTATAAAAGGGGAGCATCAAACTCAAAGCTGCCTGCCACACCCATGTACGCAGATAACATTCAGTTGACACCCCCTCTTTTTTCGCTTTTGTATTTTCTTGATACGCTGAAAATTATTTCATCAGTAGTCCACAAAAATACTGTCAAGATTAAAATGTCACTATCACTGTTTTGCTTATTTTGTTCCTTTAACTAAACTGCCCCCAGTTACGCGTCACAAACCATTGTCGATACTTGTTCCTCTTCCATGTGATGAACTCCATCGGGTCAAAGCTTTCTTTGTCCAGATACATACCTTCTATTTGCTTTGAGTTTAAAGCTAAAGGGTCCTTGTTGGCACCTGTATCAAAATCCCAAAAGTGGTAATAATCCGATTTGTCGTCTGTGCGTTCCCCGGGATTGTAGTCTATTGGAATGCATATTTTAACCGGAAAGGAACTGTCATTAGTGGCATAGAACAACCTGATTTTCTTTTTTTCTTTAATTGCTCGGACAAAAATATCGTGGTGACGGTGCATAGAGATTCTCCTTTTAGTAACATCTCAATAATACAAAAGCAGTTTTACTTATATCTGCAGCAAATCCCCCTACATATTTATAAAGTTGTCGTTGTTTCATTAGTTTTGACGCCATTTGTAATAAATTCCTTTATATACCTAGTACCTACTGAGGCTATGGCCGTCAGGCAGAGGCTAAATGTTGATTGAAAAATTTAATTTTAAGGATTTTTTATGGACAAAGCAGATGTTATTGTTTTG
This sequence comes from Planctomycetota bacterium, assembly GCA_023135935.1. Taxonomy (GTDB): domain Bacteria; phylum Planctomycetota; class Phycisphaerae; order Sedimentisphaerales; family Anaerobacaceae; genus JAGLSU01. The sequence continues at coordinate 2,127 of JAGLSU010000007.1, read as the reverse complement.
TCTCCTCTAAAAACTCCTTCTTAAATGTTAAAATCAGCGATAGCTGTGCAAAAGGGGAATCTTGGAAATGTATTTGAAGTCCCATGGGGTACAAATACATAGGCATTTATGGGATGGTTAATTTACGCTTGTCCTACGCTTGCCGGTATGTCACACAGCGTTCGACACAGGGACACCAGTTCAGAGATGTAGGGCTGTTTTATGGGCGGGGGAGGCCAAATTGTACAACGTCCGATTATTCACTACCCAGCCATAACGAAGCGAAAAGAGCAATATCAGCATGCGGCAGCCCCTAAAAAAGCTGGGATTTTCAACACAGATTTGATATACTATTAGAAATGAAGCTTAGTGACGTAACTGAGTAGGTAGCAATAGACCAATTAAGCAAAGTTTGGAAGGGGGCCGAGAGGAACAGGTGATGATTGGAGAGCAGATAAAGGTTTCTGCGATACAATGTCTGACAAGGTACCTGTTCGCAATGATTTTGCTTTTTCTCACCTTGTTGCTGGGTGAAACTCAAGCAGCGGCTAAAAAGCTTTCTAATGAAGTAGAGTTTTCAGCAGCTTTTGAAAGCGGGCAGCAAAAAGTTAAAGTAATCATCGGCCTGGAGATGCCGCAGCATCTAAAGGGTATTAAATCTTTTAAAGACAAACAGTTTAAAGCCCAGGTTAGAACTGAAATTGCCGGCAGGCAATCAAATGTATTATCGCTATTGTCAGCTAATGAATTTTTCCTGAGTCATCGCTATAGAAACTTTGAATGTTTTGCGGGCGAAGTTACGTTGCAGGGACTTGACAAACTACTCGCACATCCTCTGGTAAAATCGGTTGAGTTATCAAGACTTGAGCATAAAATGTTGGCCCAGGGCATTAGCTTAATTAATGGGATGACATCTCGTTCAACTTATAATGGGCAATACGTTGCTATTGCAATTTCAGATACGGGTGTTGATTACACTCATCCAAGGCTGGGCAACGGTGGGTTTCCCAACGGTAAAGTTATAGGTGGATATGATGCCGGCGATAATGATTCCGACCCTATCCCAAACGGTGAAGCACACGGAACTGCCTGTGCGGGCATAGCGGCAGGAGATTTAGGCACAGTTGGCGACTATATCGGAGGTGTTGCGCATAACGCGAAAATTTATGCAATGAAAATATCGTTTGGTAGTGGCGGCTCGGCTTATGATACTGATGTGATACAGGCATGGGATTGGTGCATTGACCATCAATACGACGACCTTGATAATCCTATATTAATTGTGAGTCACAGCTTTGGAGGTGGAAGATATTTCAGCGCTACCGAAGCCGAAAACGAGAGGCCTTCTTATGCTTCAGCAGTGGGACGTTTGGTAGCTGCAGGCATTACGGTTTTTGCGTCCTCAGGTAATGATGGTTATTGCGAATCGATGGCAGCGCCTGCCGCTTTTTCCGATGTCATCAGCGTCGGGTCGGTTTATGATGCCGGCTTAGGCACCATAGGATTTTGTATTGAGCAGGAATCCTGCGTAGCAGAAGCTGAATCTCAATGCTCACCTCCTTGGGCCTGCTGGGACGGCTCAACTGCCGATATGGTCAGCTGCTACTCTAACTCGGCAACATTTCTCAACTTGCTGGCGCCTGCCCATGATGCCTACACCACCGATATTTCAGGTTCAAGCGGTTATGAGATTGGCGATTATGTACCTGATTTCGGGGGAACCAGTGCTGCGTGTCCATATGCCGCAGGTGCCGCGGCGTGTTTACAGTCTGCTGCGAAAATACTCACAGGCAGCTACTTGACGCCTCAAGAATTAAGAGATGTCCTTGTAAATACGGGAAATAATATAAACGATTCCAAATCATCGATTGTAACGCCGAGAGTGAATTTGCAAAACGCGATAGATTCGATTCAAGTCATAGGAACTCCGCCTAGTGCGTTTGACGTTACAGTGTTGACAATGCCAGATACCGCAGTTGTCATAACACTCGAGGCAAGTGATGACGGGCTTCCAAATCCACCGGGCCAACTATCATATCTTATTACAAAATTACCCAATCATGGCTTGCTTACAGACCCGTATGCGGCGGATATAAATTCAGCACCTTATATGCTTGCTGATTCTGGCAATGAAGTTATTTACACACC
>JAGLSU010000069.1 GCA_023135935.1 Planctomycetota bacterium | reverse complement strand
TCGCCTGTGGCGGTTCCAAGGGGTTTACCCACGGCGGAACTAATGACTGGAGGGAACTGATTAAAAAGTTTGTAGAAAAGTTTGTGAAAAAGAGGTAAAAAAAGGTATTGTAATTGGTCATGCAGCTTTGGGGATTGCAACCGGGTGGTGAAAGTTAAGGCCAAGAAGATGAAGGAGAAAACAAATGCGGATCAATAAGCTTTTTCGGAGCGTTAGCATTGTAATCCTTTTAGTATGTATATTAGGGGGAATAGTAATAGCGGCTCCCATACCGTCTGAACTCAAGTCTGTAGTGGCTTTTATCTATATTGAAAAAGAGGACGGAAATCGTGTTCCTAACGGAACGGGCTTTTTTGTTGGAGTCAAAAACCCTTCCGATCCTAACAGATTCACTGTTTATCTGGTTACGGCAAAACATGTTCTGTATAAGCCAAAAACAACAGAATTTCTTGATGAGGTTCATGTTCGTCTGAATAAGAAAAATGGTAGTTCGGAATTCATTCCCACCACTATCAAGCCCAAGGGTAGGAAACGAACTGTTTTCATGCACAACGATCCTTCAGTTGATATCGCGGTCATTCCGTTCCTCCCTAATCAGGCAAAGTTTGATTTTAAGTTTCTTCCGGACGACATGATTACAACAAAGGAGACGTACAGGGATCTTAAAATTCGAGAGGGTTCTGATGTATTTTTTACTGGGCTATTTGCCCCATATCCTGGGGCGGAGAGAAACTATCCTGTCGTTAGATTTGGCCGTGTTGCTCTTGTAACGGAAGAGAAAATCGAAAGCCAAGGGAAGCAAATGGATTTGTATCTGATTGAAGTGGGTTCTTATGGAGGCAACAGCGGTGCGCCCGTTTTCTTTTATTTGGGAAGTGATAGGAACCCTGGAAGTCTTGTAGTCAGCGCCCCTATTATCAAGTTGGCGGGCATTATGCAAGGTACGTTCCTTGATGCACATGAGATCAAAGTTGCTGAAACAAAGAAGACGCCCTATGCGCTCTCAAGCATGGGGATCGCAGCAGTTGTTCCAGGCTATAAGCTTCATGAAATACTCTTTAGCAGAGAACTCAAGAAAAGGAGGGGTTTCTGAGTATAAACTTAGAAACTCTCCATTTACATAGAAAAACTGAGGGTTTGTAACTCATGTATAGGCAAGAGGTTAAAAAAATTAAAGATTTCGTTGAACCTTGCCGAAGAATAGCGTATAATTTATATAACGTGCCTGCCACGCCTCTTGCCTTAGGGCAATGCGTACCTTTGGCAGGCTTTTCTTTTTTGTGGGGGAATCACGAATGAAATACGGAAAGCCCCCCTTAACATTTGAGCAGCAGATTGAGCTTCTTAAAAGTCGAGGGTTGATTATCAACAATGATTCGGAAGCCATTGAGATTCTTGAGAACATCAATTATTATCGGCTAAGCGCCTACTTTCTTCCATTTCAATCATCAAAAGATAAATTTAACGAAGGAACTACTTTTGTCAACATTCTGCACTTGTATGAATTTGATAGAAAATTACAGAATCTAGTACTGGAAGCTTTAGCGGGTATAGAGATAGCAGTGAGAACTCAGCTTGCCTATCAGTTAGCTCATAAGTATGGTACTTTTGGTTACTTAGATTCAAATAATTTTTATCATTACTTTAATCATTACAACTGGCTTAAAAAGGTTCAAGAAAACGTCCAACGTTCACATGAAGTGTTTGTCAAACATTTCCGTAGAAAATACACTTCTGAGACTGACTTGCCCATTTGGATGATTTGCGAGGCAATCCAGTTTGGACAGGTGTCGCAATTATTCCAAGGGCTCAAAAAGCATGACAAGCAAGCTATTGCCAGAGGGCACTTTAAAATTGACCAACAGGTTTTTACTTCATGGCTTCATTCTATTGTCTATGTTAGGAATCTATGTGCTCACCATAGCCGAGCATGGAATCGTACTCTTGCCATTCGTCCCAAGAAGCTACATAAGTCTGCTGATTGGGCGAATGTTGAAAATGACAAAATTTTCAGTGTGTTTCTGATAATCAAAGATTTAATGTTCATGAGGAACCAATGGGACGGATGGAGCGGAAAGCTACTAACATTGTTGGGAGACTTTCCTGGTGTTGATGTTAGCAGAATGGGTTTCCCGAAAAACTGGAGAGATATATTATTTGATTCTACGAACTCTTCGACAAGTTCAGGATGACCCGCCGTCGCTAAAGCTATGGCGAGACAAGCAAGAGGGGGTTGAAATTTGACATTCTCGCCTGTGGCGGTTCCAAGGGGTTCACTTACGGCGGATTGCAAAAGAATGCATTTCGTGGTATAATTTCATGACGCTTGTTACATGAACGTTTTTCTTCATCACAAGTCTTTTTTAGGAAAAAGGCCATGGCAACTAAGAGAATTATCGTTAAGGTGCCGCTGTCGCCGGAGATGATGGAGGATATCGGTGCTTTTAAAGGCTTTCCGCCTACTCAGGAGGATTTTCAACCAGACGGCAACTGGACTGGAACTTACCGAATCTGGACATGTCACGGATACCGTAAGAGCAATAAAAAAAACCTTGGGGTATTGAAACTATCACAAGAAAAGGCTCGTGAAAAAGATGCGGTTAACCTGCAGATAACACAACATATCGTAACCGACAAAGCAATAATTCATATCACTGAAGCAAGCGTATTATGTGCCCTGGATGATATCTGGTCTGTGAAGCGGTGGAGACTGAGAAGTAAATTTGTTGACCCGGCTAAACAGGAAAATGAATCTGTCGCTGCAAATGAAAAGAGCGAGATTGATACGGACAAAAATATTTTAACCATTGATACTGGCGGCAGGAAATATAAACGCAAGAGCAATTTCACCTGGAATGAATATTACTTTTGGCAAAGCAGGTTATACTTATGGCGGCAGACTGATTAATAATACAAATATTGCTGGACAAATCGAAAGCATGAATGTTTGGCACAAAAATTTACAGTAGATATCGAGTTACGAGTTGTGGGTTGCGAGTTACGAGTAAAAGGATTGAAAAAGAAAAAAAGGGAAAAAATAGGGGGTGAAAAAATTCCGCTGCTAAGAAGTAGAGTGGGTTTCCATGCCTTAAACGCGGATAGCGTTCCTCAAAGTTACCAAATCATCGCATCAAACGCGCAAGTTTTTTAAAAACGCGGTAAAACACGGTTAAAATGCGGGCGCTTTGGGTTAATTTACGGGCGCTTTGGGGCGCTTTGGGTCAAAACACGGGCGCTTTTGGGGTATTTTAAATTTGCCCCTTGCGCGAATGGTGCGAAGTTGAGCAGTTAAAAAAATCAGGTGACTAAAAAGTAAATACCGGATAAAATATGGTTTGAAATCGAATCAACTTTGGGGATTGCAACTGGTGGTGAAAAAGTGAATCGGTTTGGAAGAAACACCGTAGCAAAGTAGAAAGTATATCGAATGAAATACACTGAAGATGAAAAAAAGTGCGTAAGAATCATCGCAAGGTGGTTCAGGGAGAACAGAAGGGTTGTTAATCGTCCTGAAGCTATAAAAGAATTCGGTGTAGATGATGATAGATATGAAGTTCTCATTAGGATGATGGAACAATGGGGGGTAGTTGACACTGTTGGAAGTGTGTTGGGCAAAAATGGCTACGCACACCATTTTCGACCATCGCCCTATGCAGAGCAATTGGCAAGGGAATTTGACGAGGAAGATGAAAGGTTAAATGGAGACCGAGGTAACGACTGGCAAAAAGATTTTATAAGATTTTTGACCAAGGATAAGGGATGGTCGGAAATTTATTTTGAGAATGAAAATCGCAAAACCATGTCAATCGACTTGTCTATCAGGGATCCCAAGTCAAAGAAATTGATTGGAGTAATTGATTTCAAAGAAAGTATCAACCGTAAAATAGAGAGTATGGCGAAAGCATCACTTGCTCAATTTGCGGACTTAGAGCTTGGGAGATATTTAGTAACTCCTTCAACCGGAAAATCAAACTACTCATTTGCGATATATAAATATTCAGACAAGGGCTTGGTACGCATGCAACCCAATGATTTCCCTGCTTATGAAAATACATATGGAGATGGGTCGAAGGATGAGTTTGAAGGAGCATACAAGGGAACACTTATAGGTGCTTTTGTACGATTCTTGCAAGAACAGAAGGGGTATCCAGAAAGATCTGTTTTAATTTCAGAGGTAGACGAGAAGGATCCAGAGATTATACGTGGATATATCACTTTGGTTGACCCTAACAATTTGTACGACGCAGATAATGAAGTAAGAATGCTTGCAAGTATAATATTATCTAGAGCTATGACGACCAAAGAATCATCGCGATTAATGCAGTCAAGTAAAGATTCTACACTAGAGGGTAAACAAGCTAGAATCAAGAGATATCATGTTATGCCTGTTGATGATGACTTGAGTGGGAATTTTAATATCTTGGTGTTAAAACAAAAGGGTGGTCTGGAACCCATTACTATGGAGGATTTTCCTACTTATGACGAGCTTATTTCAGGTGATAAAAAAGAACTTGATGTGGAGGATAAAAGGTTAAATGAGGGTTTGAACAACGTACCTGAATTGCCAGCCTTTTTCAAAACAAAAGGGGCTAAGATTAATGCTTTAAGAGCGATACTACTGGAAGAAAATAAGAGTGTTGTTATTGCCGGAGAGCCAGGTATTGCAAAGACAACCCTTGCGAATGAACTCGTTCGTGATAAAGAAGTTCAGCGGCATTTTAAGGGTTGGGTAATATGGTTTTCGTTTGACGCTGATAGAGATGTTATAGCAGCTCAGACTATGGTGGCGCAGGTTATGGGGCAGGCTTTTAAAGAGCCTCGGTCGGTCGATAATGGAAGGAGATTGCTAAAAAGAATTTTAGCCAATAAGAAAGTATTGATAGTTCTCGATAATTGCCAAGATATCGAGGAGGTAAAAGCCTTCTCGGGACTTGGTGATGACGTCAAACTTATTGTGACAACTCGTGCAGAAAATCCGGACGAAATGGCTCAATTGATTTATGGTAAAGTTTACAGGCCTTCTATGTTTTGGGGGAAGCCACAAAATGAGCCGAGCGAGATTGGGCGTGGACTATATATGAATAAGAGGGCAGAAGAAGCAGAGATATGTCTCAATGCGCATGAGTATGCGGAAATTTTGGAAGAAGTAATTGTAGATGGACAGAAGGACGAGGAAGGATTTTGTTTTGCGTTGTACGGTCATTGGGGGAGAGGCAAGACGTTCTTGATGAAACTCGTGGAGGAACGGTTGAAGAAATGCAACTATGAGACAATATTTTTTAGCGCATGGAAATATCCAACAACGCCTGAGGTGTGGATCCATCTGTATGAGACTTTTGTTAAGCGAGCTTACAACTTTCAAAGCTTAAAAAGTATTGCCACAACTGTACGGGCCGGGATTGTAAGAAAGGGTCTTTGGCCGATAGTGTTACAACTCTGGATTTTAGCATATTTTGCATGGCCCAAGGTAAGTGCCTTGCGATTTGTAAGCGACAAGGTATCCCTCTGGGCATTTCTCTTCTTGCTGTTCTTCCTTTTTCGGGTTAAGTATTCTTTGAGTCACTTGTTTAGGATGTATGTTACACCTAGAACGTACAAAGAGGAACTGGGTTTACAGAAGGCTATTGGTGATGATTTAACCGTACTGTTACGAGCATGGGTAGCAAAGGATGAGGCTACCCAACCCATACGGCGGGAGAAGTGGCTATTGTTCGTATCACTACTGGTACTTACTTTTGGGTTGGTGTTAAGATTGCCAAAGGTGTTTAAGGCCGAAGGTTTCTGGGCATATGGAATTACTTTTGTGATTCTTGGTTTTATTGTCTTAGCTTTGTGTAAGCTATATTCTTATGTTATGAGGGCAGGATATTGGCCGGAGAAAGTGCTCTTAGTTATAGATGATCTGGATAGATGCGAAGTTGACAAAATTGCTGATATAATCGGATCTATCAAATTGTTTACTGAAGAAGATGAGATAAGAAAAAGGGTGCAGGTTGTGGTGCTTGTCGAGGAAGAGGTACTGAAGCATGCTTTGGCAGAAAAATATAGTGATTTTATTAGCAGTAGAGAGGATTCTGAAGATAGGAATCGTTACAATCGCGTTATTAACGAGAATATCGAAAAGTTGTTTATTGGACATTTGAGACTGAACGAATTAACTAGCGAAGAAATCGACCAAGTTGTTTCAAAGATAACAGGGAGGCATGTAGCGATTGAAGGTGCTCAAAACAGGCTTGCCGAAGATCAAAAAATAGAAAAGACTGATATGAAGAAGGGCAAGAAAACATCTGGTGATTCTAAGGAGTCGGACGATATTAAGACTACTGAAAAACGACGATCAAATACGTTATATTCAGAGGAAGAGCATAAAATTATACGGGAGCAGGTGGTGAAATTATATGGTTGTAAACATATTGCCAAGTTGGGGCCCAGAGCTATTAGGTGTTTCACAATGAAGTACCAAATAGGGAGATTGATATGTGACAAACTTAAAGTGCCTTATACACACGAGGAGCTTGCCGAGGCAATTGTAACCTGCTATTATCGTAAGGGGAGTGATAAGCAAAGCGATACTCCTTTGTTGGATGTTGCTAGGCAAGTTTGTTAAATTCTTCGTTACCCAGACAGGGGATTAGGGGAGGCAGTGGGGAGTTCCTGCGGAGAAACTAAAAGCCCCTACTAAAACAAAGGGGGCTAAATATAACAGCAACGGCCAGTGTAGAGGTGGGGGCTAAACAATTAGGTGTATTACCATTCGTAGGGCAGATATTTGCTTTCCTTTGGTGTTACCACTTGATGGCCAGATCTCTCCACTGCGCTGCGCTTCGGTCGAGATGACAGCGTAGGGGGTAATGCACTTGAAAAACCACATTATTCGTGGTATAATTTAGAACCCTGAGAACAGAGAGGCGTTGTATGCCGTATTACCATTCAATGGCCAGATCCTTCGGCTTCGCTGCGCTACGCTCAGGATGACGGAGAAGGGTTTTTAGAAAGGGTAGAATAGAATCGGAGCTGTACGGGTGATAGATGATTGGGGGCGATATATGCGAGGAGCGATGTTAGGTAATATCGGCTTCTGCACATCGTGGGCTGTGGACCATAGCGGCGAAGGTAATGAGTGGATAGAGACCGTTGAGGTTGATTTGCATATAAAGAATTTGCCGGAGCCGTTTTTCGGTAAGCGGATAGTGCATGTAAGCGATTTGCATTGCGGCAGGACGGTTAGTGGTAAGTATCTTCGGCGGTGCGTTGAGCGGATAAATAGTATTGGGGCGGATATTGTTGTGTTGACGGGTGATTATGTAACGCACGATTATCGTGGGCGGTTCCGTGAGAAAGTGGCTGACGTTGTTAGTGAGATAGACAGTCGATACGGAGTTTATGCCTGTTTGGGTAATCACGATTACGGGCTGGGCGGTATGAGTGGTTCGAAGCGTAATCGGCCTGAACATATGGTAGAGGATTTGGGTGCGAGCGGAGTGAATGTTTTGCGGAACGGTTCGGCTGAGTTGGAACTTGAGGGCGAGCGGGTTTGGTTCGTTGGGCTCGGTGACCATTGGGCGGACGACTTTCGGCCTGACGAAGCGTTTGATGGGGTTGAGGAAGGTGGTTCTGTTATAGCGCTGGTGCATAATCCGGAAGTGGTGAAGTATTTACAGGGTTTTAGTGCGGATATAGTTTTGAGCGGGCATACGCATGGTGCGGGTTATGAGTGGATGGCGATATTGAGCGGGGCGGGGATTGAAAGAAGAGATTATTATTCGGGGATGTATCGTGTCGGGGGTAGAAGGCTGTATGTTAATCGCGGGTTGGGGCGGGTAGGTAAGACGTTTTTCAATACGCGGCCTGAAATTACGGTTTATAATTTGGGTTGACGGCGGCGAACAGTAGGTTGCATATCTTATTTTGATATGGTATAAAGATTCCGCAAATAGTGTCTAATGCAAGAGGCGAATTTGATGGAAATTGCGGAATTAAAATCAGCTATATCAAAACTATCGGCCCGGATTGAAAAAATCCGGGACTGGCTTTGACTTACCAGGTAAGAAGGTCACTCTCAAAGAGCTCGAAGAGAAGATGTCCGCGGCGGGGTTCTGGGATAATCAGGAGTCTGCGCAGATAATAGTATCTGAATTGAGCGCGCTTAAATCTGTAGTTGAACCCGTGGAGGAAGTTAGTAGAGAGGTTGAGGATTTGTCTGAGCTTTTTGGAATGGCTGCGGCGGAAAGTGACACGGATGAGCTTGAGCAGATAGAGGAAGATTTTTCGCAGTTGTTGAAGCGTTGCGAGCAGATAGAGCTGCAGGGATTGTTGTCGGGGCCCGCGGATATGAAGAATTGTTTTTTCAGTATTCACGCGGGAGCTGGCGGGACGGAGAGTTGCGACTGGGCGAGTATGCTTTTGCGGATGTACACGAGGTATTTCGAGGTTAAAAAGTATAAGGTCGAGGAGCTTGATATTACGCCGGGCGAGGAGGTTGGTGTTCGTTCGATAACTTTGCGGGTGAGTGGGGCTTTCGCTTTTGGTAAGTTGTCTTGTGAGACGGGGGTGCATCGTTTGGTGCGTATAAGTCCGTTCGATTCGCAGAAGCGTCGGCATACGACTTTTGCGGCTGTGGATTGCCTGCCTGAGTTCGATGAGGATATCGATGTTGAGATAAAGGACGGTGATTTGCGTATAGATTTTTATCGCGCCAGTGGTGCGGGTGGTCAGCATGTTAATAAGACGAGTTCAGCTGTCCGTATAACGCATGAGCCGACGGGAATTGTGGTGCAGTGTCAGAATGAACGAAGTCAGCATAAGAACAAGTCGCAGGCAATGAAGATGTTGAAGGCGAAACTTTATATGCGTGAGCAGCAGAAGCGTGACGCGGAGCTTGCGAAGTTGTATAGTGACAAGGGCGAGATAGCGTGGGGTAATCAGATACGCAGTTACGTGATGCAGCCTTACCAGATGGTCAAGGACCATCGGACGGATTTTCAGGTTGGTGACGTGACGAAAGTGCTCAATGGCGAGCTTGACGGTTTTATCGAGAGCTATCTTCGTTACAGGGCGAAAGAGAAATTGGAAGCGGAAAAGACAAATTAGAAATCCGGAAGGAAGAGCAGGAAAATGAAAAAGATTATCAATGTCACAGTAGGGTCACGGAAAGTTGATTTGGCTGATTGCGAGACTGATTTGCTTTGTGTCGGATTATTTTCTGATGCGAAGGTTCTTGACAAGGTGAACGGTGAGCTTGATAAGCGGCTTGGCGGAGCGATTTGGCGAGTTGTTGAGCCGGGTGATTTCAAAGGCAAGAGCGGAACCAGCGCACTGGTTTATGGAGAGGGCATTGCGGCTAAGCGGGTTTTATTGGTTGGTCTTGGCGAGAAGAAGAAGGCTACGCTTGATACGGTTCGTGGTGCGGCGGCATGCGCGGCGAACAGGGCCGTTGGTCTTAAGGTGGAAAATATCAGTTTGGCTTTGCATAAGGCATTTGGAAAGCGATTTGATTTGGCTGTTGCAGGTCAGGCGAGTGCCGAGGGAGTTTATTTCGGCAGTTATCGTTACGATGAATATATCACTGAAAGTGAAGACGGTCGATTGGACAAACTTTCGGTTGAGTTGGTGGATTCTGATGCTGTGGCGGTTAGGAAATTACAGAAGGGTCTTTTGAGCGGGGCGGTTGTTGGTGCGGCACAGAGTTATGCGCGGACGGTTGCGAACAGGCCCGGTAATGTGATAAATCCGGCTAGTCTTGCGGAAGAGGCGAAGAAATTGGCAAGTGGTTCGAAGCAGTTGAGTTGTACGATTTTTGACGAGAAGCAATTAGCGGCGAAGGGGATGGGCGGTATTTTGGCTGTTGGCAGCGGTTCGCAGAATAAGCCCCGGTTGATAGTTTTGAAATACAGTTCGAGCAAGGCAGCTAAGAGTAAGCCGACGGTCGCTTTGGTTGGTAAGGCAGTGACATTCGATTCGGGCGGATTGAATCTTAAGCCATCGAGGGGAATGGGAGAGATGAAGTTCGACAAGGTCGGTGGCATAGCGGTGCTTGGGGCGATGAAGGCCATAGCGGAGTTGAATTTAGGGGTGAATGTTTATGGGATAATTCCAGCTGCGGAGAATATGCCGGGTGGTTCGAGCTATCGGCCGAGCGATATTGTTACGACGTTTAGCGGCAAGACAGTTGAGATAGGCAATACCGATGCCGAAGGGCGAATGATACTTTGTGACGCGATTAGTTATGCGGATAAGCAGGGTTGTGACGTGATAGTCGATATAGCGACGCTGACGGGTGCGTGCAAGATTGCGCTGGGTAAACATATGGCGGGCGTGATGAGTAATGATACCAAGTTGTTGAAGCAGTTGCAGCAGGCAGCGAAGTTAAGCGGCGAGAAGGTCTGGCACATGCCGAGCGGCGATGAATATGCCGAAGAGATGAAGAGTAAGGTTGCTGACTTAACAAATTCTGCCAGTCCATGGGGTGGTGTTTGCAGTGCCGCAGCATTTTTGAGGCAGTTCGCAGGTGAGCGTAAGTGGGCACATTTGGATATTGCCGGTGTTGATATGTTCGAGAAGGGTACGAAGTTTGCCGTTGCCGGTTCGAGCGGATTCGGTGTTCGGTTGCTGGTTAGTTATGTTACGGGTCTTGCAGGCAAGAGATGAAAAGATTTGGATTAATTATTTTAGAAAGTCAAACGAAATGGTTAGTGAAGATAAGTTAGTGGTTGATGCGAAAAGAATTGAAAATGCAGTGACGGAGATACTTTCGGCTATAGGTGAGGACCTTGGTCGTGAGGGTGTTAAGGGTACGCCTCAACGTGTAGCGAAGATGTATGCCGAGTTGTTGGCGGGTATGCGTGAGGACCCTTCTGAGCATGTCAAACGGGTGTTTAACGAAAAATATGACGAGATAGTTTTGCTGCGTGACATATCTTTTTACAGTATTTGTGAGCATCACTTAATGCCGTTTATAGGTTCTGCGCATGTTGCGTATTTGCCGGCGGGAGCGGTACTCGGAGTAAGTAAGCTTGCGAGGATAGTGGATTGTTTCGCAAGACGGCTTCAAGTGCAGGAGAGGTTGACCGACCAGATAGCAGATTTTCTGATGGACAAGTTAAAACCGCAAGGTGTGGCGGTTGTTCTGGAGGCATCGCACAGTTGTATGACGATACGAGGGATAAGGAAGCCGGGCTCGATGATGGTGACATCATCTTTGAGGGGAGTATTCAAAAAAGACCCTCGAAGCCGTAACGAGGTTATGAGTTTGATACACAATGGTAACAAGTAGGGTGTGGATATATGCATAAGCTTGCGAGGCAGGTGAGGTTTTCGGTGAATCCGTTTTTGGAATCTGATTGTCCGGGGTTCAACGGTTACGCATCCAATCCGCCTGGCGAGGGATTGCCGCTTTTTTTTGAGTTGGGTGTGGAGTTGACAGGTGAGGTCGAGCGAGAGACTGGATTTGTTGTAAATGTAGCAGAGATTGACAGCGGGGTGCGTGAGTTTGCGGTTCCGCTTTTCTCTGAGCGAGTGCGAAGCGATTTTCGTGAAGGCAGAGGGATTTCGTTTTCCGGTATAGTTGGTCTTTTGAAATTGTCATGGTCCCGGTTGTCGGATAAGTTCGGTTCGGCTGATTTGAGCAAATTGAGTTTAGCGATAAATCCTTTCAGGAGCATTGCGATTGACAGTGAGGATTGCGGTATGATTTATTTTAGTGAGAAGTTTGAATTTGCGGCGACACACAAGCTTTGGAACGATGATTTTTCTGAGCAGCGCAACCTGGAAGTTTTCGGTAAGTGCGCAAATCCGGCGGGTCATGGTCATAATTACATTGTCGAGGTGGCATTGAAAGTGCCTGAAGGTGAGGGCGATTTTAGCGTGGTTGGTTTTGAGCGGATAGTTAATGACAGGCTCATAAAGCTTATTGACCATAAGAATCTCAATGCTGATGTTGGGGAATTTGGCGAGATTAACCCGACGGTTGAAAATATTGTGACATTTGCGTGGGGCAAGCTTTTTGGCCAATTTGGCGATGCGTCTTTACATTGTGTGACCGTTTGGGAGACGGATAAGACGTATTGTTCGTATTATGGTTGATTAGGCGTCCTATAAAAAGTGGGTTTTTGGTACTGGGCGGGCGATATTTAAACATCATATCCTTCATATCTTAAAAATTGTCTTTTTTGGCTTTAAACGCGGTTTTTTGACCTGAACTTATCGGGCTTTATGCGCGTATATTAATTGTCGTAAAATCGGCCATTCAAGGTTGTTTTCGGTGCAGCTTTACTAAAGCTATCTTCTTTATTTGACGATACTTATGTTAGAAAAAATTGCTATTTAAATTCCGTTCGATATTGGGCAAATAATACGTCTGCGAGGAATTGGATTCCATGTGGATGCTGTATTTGTTTTTTTTTATGCAGCTGACGGGGACGGAGTCCATCAAAATTGATGGTATATTACTGATTAATCGTTATTATCCCCTATTTGTACGAAAGGTATTTAGTCTCTACTATAGGTTCTGTTTTTTAGGATGGATTTTCAATGAGAGTATTGGTTACAGGCGGTGCTGGTTTTATAGGTTCTCATCTTTGTGAGCGGCTCATAGCAGACGGTCACGAAGTGATTGTCGTTGATAATCTGAGCACGGGCAGTTTGAAGAATATCGAAGGTTTTGAGGGCAATAGCAGGTTTGATTTTGTTGAGGGCGATATTTGTGATGTTGGGTTAATGGAAGGCGTCGTTGAGCGAAGCGACGTCATTTTTCATTTGGCAGCAGCGGTCGGAGTTCAGCTGATAGCGGATAGCCCCGTTCATACGATAGAGACGAATATTGGCGGTACCGAGGTGATGCTGGATGCGGCCAATAAGTTCGGTAAGCGAATTTTGCTTGCTTCGAGCAGCGAGGTTTACGGTAAGAATGAGTCTGTTCCTTTTTGTGAAGACGATGACATAGTGCTTGGCAGTACGAGTTTGTCTCGATGGTCGTATGCCTGCAGTAAGGCCATAGATGAGTTTTTGGGTCTGGCTTTTCATCAGGAATATGGTTTGGGTGTTATAATTGCGAGGTTCTTTAATACAATCGGGCCGAAACAGACGGGTCAATATGGAATGGTAGTTCCGCGTTTTGTTGAGAAGGCATTGAAGGGCGAGGCGGTTTCGATATATGGCGACGGTCAGCAGAGCCGGTGTTTTTGTTATGTCGGTGATGTGGTCGATGCGATAGTGGATTTAATGAATTGCCAGGAGGCAGCGGGGCGGGTATATAATGTTGGTTCTTGTGAGGAGATTAGCATTGAAGGTCTTGCGGATAAGATTATCGAGATGACCAGCAGCAGCAGCAAGAAGGAATTTTTATCTTATGAAGATGCTTACGGGAAACCTATTGAGGATATGATGCGGCGTATTCCGAATGTTGAGCGGATTAAGGATGCGATAGGGTGGGAGCCGAAGACGAGTTTGTCTGAAGCGTTGCGGATTATAATCGAAAGTTTTAAGTAACGGATTTTAAAGGCGAGTAATTATGAAGAAGGCATTAATTACCGGAATTACAGGGCAAGATGGTTCGTATCTTGTGGAATTGTTGTTGGAGAAAGGTTATCAGATCTGGGGTATTATACGGAGAAGTTCGTCGTTTCATACTGGCAGGATAGACCATTTGTATAAGGACCCGCATCAGAAGCCGAAACTTAAACTTGTTTACGGCGACTTGACCGATGGCGGTAATTTGTCAACGATTGTGAATGAGATTCAGCCGGATGAGGTTTATAATCTTGGTGCCCAAAGTCATGTTCGTGTGAGTTTTGATATGCCTGTTTATACGGTTGATACGGATGCCCTTGGAACGCTTCGGCTTCTGGAGGCGATTCGCGGTATGAAGAAGCCGGCAAAGTTTTATCAGGCATCGAGCAGTGAGATGTATGGTAAGGTTGCTGAAACACCTCAGACGGAAAAGACTCCGTTTTATCCTCGAAGTCCGTACGGCTGTGCCAAGGTTTATGGTTTTTGGCAGACGGTGAATTATCGGGAGGCGTATGGTTTGTTTGCGTGCAATGGTATTTTGTTTAATCAT
>JAGLSU010000068.1 GCA_023135935.1 Planctomycetota bacterium | reverse complement strand
CCGGCTCGACCATCCAGAATTCCGTCAAATGTCTGCGTGTCTTGCTTTTTTCCGCTCTGAAAGTCGGCCCGAAGCAATAGACCTTACCGAAGCTCATTGCCGCCGATTCCAAATGCAATTGGCCTGTTTGTGTTAGGTGCAACGGCTCTCCGAAATAATCAACTTCGAAAAGCGACTGCTTATCTTCACCCACCATGGCTGTGAAAATCGGCGTATCAATTAACGTAAAACCGTTATCGTTGAAAAATCTTCTTATAGCATCGATTACGGTGTGACGGATTTTGCCGATGCACCATTGCCCCTGCGAACGCAGGTGCAGGTGGCGGTTTTTAAGAAGGAAATCTGTCCCGTGCGATTTCGGCGTGATGGGATAATCTGTTGCCGGTGAAATTATTTCCACATCGGTTACAGCTAACTCATATCCTCCGACACTTCTTTTATCGGCTCGAACGATACCAGTTACGGATAAGGACGATTCCTGCCCCAGGTGTTTCAATCGTTCAAAAAGTTCGTCGGAAACTTTGCCTTTTTCGACGATGCACTGGCACAGGCCCGTTCCGTCGCGGACTATTAAAAATTGCACCTTACCGCTCGAGCGGCCTTTATAAAGCCACCCAGCAAGCGTGACCTCCTGGTCTATGTTGTCTTTCAATTCGGATATGGTGGTTTGATTCTTATTCGGCATCGGTATTTTCCTCTTCGCTGTTGCGGCTACTCTTTCTTTTTGGTTTGGGCCAGATTTGCCAGTCGTCGCAACCTGCATCGATTAGATTTGGGTTGTAGTATGTCCCTACGTTCTTTTCTTGCCTGCCGTCTTCATCGATACCGTTTTTGCCCTTGCTGTAAAGAGTGAAGCTATCGTCTGTTAGTTTATAGGCATATTCTCCTTCGTTCGTCGGGTCGATAAAAGTTTCCGCTGGGACAAAAGATTTAATCTCATCGAGACTTTCCGGCCAATCTCTGGTTTTGTTCTTGTATCGCCTCAAACCAATCAAAAGCTGACAACCTTTTTTGTCCGTGAGCAGCCGTAGGTATATATCGTGAATTCTATGATAAACTCCCTCTGATGTGCCTGCCATAAACTTGGTCATATAGTGAAAATTAAATCTGTATTTCAGTGAAAATATCTCAGTCATTGCTTGCCAGTCGAAGTTCGATTTAGTTGTCGCCCAATCAAAATCCGGTTCAGCCATCGCATAGTATCTTTCGTAGGCATCGTCAATGATCTGGCCTGCTTTTTGCGGTGTGGAAGGCATGAAAAACCAGTGCAATATAATGCCTGCCCTTGTGGCTTTTTTTGCCCAGTAAAGCTGTTTTTCCGTTAGCTCCTTTTCTTCTACACATTTTTTTGAAAGGTTACGATTGAGTCTTGTCTTTCCTTCCGAGTTTATTTCGTAATACAACCCCCAAAATTTTTTGAAGAACAATTTCTCATTGTCGATAACTTCAGACAGATTTGAACTCCAGTTATGTTTAATTTCTGCAAGAGCTTCTTCGATAACTTTCAGCCGTTTTTCTTTTGCATTGGCGGTAACGATAAGATAATTAAATTGTCTAACTGCAAGGGCTTCAAGGGCGATACCAACCATAAAGTCTACCATTGTTGGCTGCTGATGTTGATGTTTTCCCATTTGTATGACGGTTATATATTTTTCTATACCTTGGTCAATTCGTCTATCGCCGATATCATTATTTCCAGCCGATGTAACCAAATACGCCCATTGCCTTATTTTGCTAAGCCGAACCATTCCTTCATCAAGATTCATATAATCAACACTTATCGGAAAGCGGCATTTCTCCATTTCAGCCACTTCCATCAATGTTTGTATTGTCGTTCGATTTTGTTTCAGCCATTTAGCTGCTTCGGGATGGTCCTTAGTTCGCCATGGTGTGAATCTATCTAATTTTTGGTAACTTTCCGGTGCATCGGGTTCGTTTTCGCTTTTTTCCAATAACTGGTTATAAATTATTGCGGCGTTTTCAGAATCCGGTATCGCCCGTTTGGCTTCGATTGCGGCTAATTCTTTATCGAATGTATACGGCTTCCAGTCGCCGATGTCACTGTCAGGTAAGAATACCCAGACAATAAGTGTTATTATCACAGCTGCGACAGTTGCCCAGAACCATTTCCTGTATGGCTTGGGCAAAGCGGTACAGGCCAAAAGAACAATGAGTAGAACGGCTATTACTTTCCATGGTGCCTGAAACCAAATCCCCAAGCCCAGAAGAATTGAGAGAACCCCCAAGCCGAGCCACCTGAAAATCCGTTTTACGATACCGGCCTTTTTCTTTTCTTGTTTTTCTTCAGCCATCCTTTAGATGTCCAGTTTTTCCCTTAGATAACCTAAAAGCTTATCGGTTGAGATTCTTTCCTGCTCCATCGAGTCACGCTCGCGGACAGTAACGGTACCATCTTCTTTTGTTTGCCCGTCGACCGTAAGGCAGTAGGGTGTACCAGCTTCATCCTGTCTGCGGTACCGTCTGCCGACTGCACCCTTCTGGTCATAAAAACAGTTGAAATACTTTTTGAAATCGTTGCAGATGTTCTGTGCTATTTCAGGTAACCCATCTTTTTTTACCAGCGGAAATACAGCGGCTTTTATTGGCGCAAGTGCCGGATGAAATCTCAATAAGTTTCTCTTTTGCCCTTTTACTTCCTCTTCATCATACGCATCAACCAAAAATGCCAAAGTGCTTCTGTCGATTCCTGCACTGGGCTCAATAACATACGGTATGAAGCGTTTCTTTTGCTCTTCGTCGAAATACGACAAAGGCCCTTTCTCGTAATCTTCCGCCTCATCGGATAAATCAATCTTTGTCAAATCCCCTTTGGTTTCATACCACTTATTCAGCGTTCTCATTCCCCGTTGATGCTGACGAAGGTCATAATCCGTACGATTGGCAATGCCTTCAAGCTCCTGCCAGTCACCGCTGCCGAACGGAAATTTATATTCGACATCCACGCATGCCTTCGCATAGTGTGCCAACTCATCGCCGGCATGGTCACGAAGCCGAAGATTTTCTTTCTTTATCCCCAAATCGATATACCATTGGAACCGCAGGTCCTTCCATGTATGCCACCAGTCGTCATCCGTTCCCGGTTGACAGAAAAATTCCAGCTCAGCCTGCTCGAATTCCCGTGTTCTGAAGATAAATGCCTTTGTTGTTACTTCATTACGAAAACTTTTTCCGATTTGCGCTATTCCGAAGGGGATTTTTACTCTCGTGCTATCGAGCACATTCCTGAAATTCACAAAAATACCCTGAGCCGTTTCGGGCCGAAGATAAAGCATCATCGAATCATCGACGTTGGCTCCCATTTGCGTTTCGAACATTAGTTTAAAGGGCATCGGTTCGGTGAATTGTCCTATTTTGCCACAGCCGGGACAGACCTTATTGCTCAAATCGTATTCCGCTGCCTCTGCGATATCCAATGAGATATGCTCGGTGTGTTCTTCCGCGTTTTCAGCCAAGTGGTCAACCCGCGTTCTGACGTTGCATTTTTTGCATTCGGCTATCAAATCGGCAAATTTGTCCGCATGGCCCGACGCTTTCCATACCAATGGGTGCATCAGGATGCTGCAGTCTACGCCAACCACGTCATCTCGCATTTGTACAACGCTTTTCCACCAAGCCTTTCTGACGTTACTTTTCAACTCAACCCCTAAGGGGCCGTAATCATAACAGCTCGCCAGTCCGCCGTATATCTCGCTCGATTGAAATATAAACCCCCGCCGTTTACACAACGATACGATATCATCAAGTTTTGTTATTTTAGCCATAACTTTTTTCCCAATAATTAGTAATCAATGGTTCCAGTTGTCCCATTATATACAAAGCGGAACCGATTACAAGAACCCAATATTAGTGACTTTGTCATAAATTTAGGGCTGATTTTTGCTTTTAAAATTGGAATGGTTAATGCTTTAAGTTGACTGTGTGTGCGTTTGCTGCTATTTTGTAAACGTAATCATGGATAAAAAATATTGGGACCAGATGGGGGCTGATTATGACGGTGAGATTTTCAGCGTCTTAGCCAATGACCGTAAAGACCTAATCTGCTCTGCAATTCGAAAATACGGCTCGAAAGAATCTATCGCTTGTGATTTTGGCTGTGGAGTTGGCAAATTTCTTCCGATACTTTCCAGAAATTTTCAGCACGTTCACGCATTCGATATCTCGCAACATCTTCTCGACCAAGCCAGCAATAAATGCAAAAAGCTGACCAATATTACTTACTTGAAAAAAGACCTCTCTAAAACGAAGTTAAAATCGAAGGAGGTTGATTTTGCTCTAAGTGTCAATGTGGCTATCATGGCATCTCATAAAAAAAGAAATGATATCTTTGAAACAATTACCAAGCACCTGCGGCATCAAGGCCACCTTCTTTTAGTTGTTCCCTCGTTGGAGTCAGCTCTTTATGCTGATTTTCGCCTCGTTCAGTGGAATCTAAGGCATGGCCTTTCACCTGCTGAAGCTGTCTCGGAGTTAAAGGATTCAAATGATGCCACCGCGTTATCGCTAAGGCGGGGTCTTGTCGAAATCGATAGCGTTCCTACGAAACATTATCTGAAAGAAGAACTTGTTGCTATTTTTGAAAAAACACCACTCGATATTCTCTCAGTAGAAAAAATCGAATATTCCTGGAAAACCGAATTCGATAGCCCGCCGAAATGGATGAAAAAACCATACCCCTGGGACTGGTTTGTGCTGCTAAAAAAAGTGAGAAACTAAGTCTTTTACTTCTCTTCAATTTCTTTTTTAATTTTATTCAGAAGATTTATTGCTTCAATAGGTGTTAGATTGTCAATGTCGGTTGAAGCGAGCTTATCAAGTACGGATTTGTGCTTCTGCACAAAAAGCGAATCTTTGTCCGGCTCTTTGGTTTTATGTTTAGCCAAGTGCTCACCAGTTGCCTCTTTAACAAAAGTACTTTCCAATTCTTCTAATATTTCTTCGCTACGCTCTAAAATAGATTTCGGTACACCTGCCAACTTGGCTACGTGAATGCCGTAACTTTTGTCCGTTCCGCCAGCTAAAATTTTATGTAAAAAAACTACCTCGCCCGCCCATTCGCGCACCGCTACATTATAGTTCCTGATATTGGTGAATAGTTCGGCTAATTCCGTCAGCTCATGATAATGCGTTGCGAATAATGTTCTGCATTTCAGATTTGTTGCGATATGCTCCGTGATAGCCCAAGCCAAAGAAAGACCGTCATAGGTACTGGTTCCTCGCCCGACTTCGTCGAGTATGACGAGCGATTTTGCTGTGGCGTTATTAATAATATTTGCTGTTTCGGTCATCTCGACCATAAACGTCGATTGTCCGCGTGTCAATTCGTCCGAAGCTCCGACCCGAGTGAAAATCCTATCAACTATCCCTATCTGGGCCTGTTTGGCTGGTATGAAACTGCCCATCTGCGACATTAAGACCAAAAGTGCCGTCTGCCTTATGTAGGTACTCTTGCCGCTCATATTCGGCCCGGTGAGTATCATGCAGTCGCCTTTGCCATCGCCTAACTCTACATCGTTGGGGACAAATTCTGTTCCTAAGCTCTCAGCTAAAACGGGGTGCTTGCCTTCGGTTATGATAAGTTCTTCGCCATCGCTTACCTTGGGGCGGATATAATTTCTTCGTTTTGCCAGATACGCCAAAGAACTCAGGCAGTCACATTGAGCAATCGTGTCAGCTAATTTTTGCAGCCGATTGACATAGCCAGCCGTTTGCCGACGCACCTGCTCAAATAATTGTATTTCCAATGACAATGCTTTTTCTTCTGCGCCTAATGCTTTGGTTTCGTATTTTTTTAACTCGTCGGTGATATAACGTTCAGAGTTTTTTATTGTTTGCTTGCGAACATAATCAGCTGGGACTTTATCTGCAGCCGAGTGACTTACCTCGATGTAATAGCCAAAAACCCTGTTGTAGCCGATTTTCAAATGGCTGATACCGGTTTGCTCGACCTGCTCTTTCTGGTAATTCTGAAGCCAGCTTTGCCCGTCTTTGGAAACGCCTCTTAATTCGTCAAGGGCTTCACTGAACCCTGTTCGTATCACGCCGCCATCACGCAGATGATTCGGGCACTGTGGTTCTATGGCTGTCTCAAGCAAATCCGCCAGTTCATCCATGCTGTCACACTGTTTCGCTAACAGCAAAGCCAACCCAGCTTCGAATTTCTCGAATATTTCTCGCAATTGTGGTATTCGTCGAAGCGTCGCTGCCAGTGACACCAAGTCTCTGGGCGTTGTCCTAAAGGTGCTCACTCGAGCCGCAATCCGTTCCAAATCGGCTATATCCGAAAGCACTTTACGGATATCAACCAATTTGCTTTCATCCTCCTTTGCTTCCTGAACAATGTTCTGACGAGACTGGATTGCTTTGACGTCACACAATGGCATACAAAGCCAAGTTCGAAACATTCTGCCGCCCATTGCCGTTAGCGTTTCATCGAGGCAGTCCAGAAGTGTTCCCTTTTTGTTTTCGCCGCGAATTGTCCGAAGAATCTCCAGACTCATTAAGCTATTTGCATCTATTTGGAGGAAGTTTTTACGGTCTATTTTTTTTATGCTCTGGATATGTCCCAATGTTGTTTTTTGTGTCTCGTTTAAGTATTCGATAATAGCGCCAGCAGGGCGGATAATCCCGTCATCATTTTTATCGATACCGAAACCTTCGAGTGTTGATGTGCCAAAGTGCTTCAGCAGGCGTTTTTTTGATTGGTATGGGTCGAAATACCACCCGGGTCTCTCTGTTACAATTGCTCCGGTCAGTTGTGTAATATCTTTAGTTAACTTCCTTGCTTCAGCTTCAAAAAGCTCACCTCGCCTGTCCGCAACGAGGCACTCGGCGGGAGTTAATCGCAGCAGTTCATCAAACAACTTATTGCCCGGTACTTTCTGAACGAAAAAATGTCCCGTAGAAATATCGACCCAACTAATTGCCGCAGTGTCATTGCTCCCCAGGTCTATCGCACAGAGAAAATTATCCTCTTTGGCATCTAATAAAATATCATCGGTTAACGTTCCCGGCGTGACAACCCGCACCACATCTCGTTTGACAACGCCCTTTGCGGTTTTCGGGTTTTCTACCTGCTCGCACACAGCTACTTTGTAACCTGCCTGCAGCAGTTTTTTCACATAGCCGTCAACTGCATGGTAGGGCATACCAGCCAGTGGAATTGGATTTTCCCCTTTGCTTCTGCTCGTCAAAGCCAGCCCGCACACTCGCGAGCTGATTTTGGCGTCTTCGTAAAACGTCTCATAGAAATCGCCCATCCGAAAGAAAAGTATCGCGTCCGGATATTTTTCCTTGAAATGATGAAATTGCTTCATCGCTGGCGTCAGTTTCACATCCTGTGTAGTCATACCGCAAGATTATACACTCAATTGGCCATTTAACAACTCTGTTATCGCTGAAGTTGTTTCTTCCTTCGATTTGGCCTCTTTAACCTTACCCAAAAGCTGTTTCTGTCGGCTGGTAAAGCAAACTGCCTGTTCCAAATCGGAATCGTCCGCCCCATGAAACTGCTGAATTTGTTTTATCAGATTTTCCACGCCGTCCCCTGTTTTTGCGCTTAGTTGCACTTTTTCTCCCGGAAGTTCCCCTGCATCGAGTTTTGCCGGCAGGTCGGATTTATTCAGTATCGTAATTACTTTTTTGCCAGCTGTTTTTGTAACTAACCCTTTATTAAGTTGCTCGGTAGTTCCACTGATATCCAAAACCAGCAGGACCAAATCCGCTTTTTCCAAAATTGCGACAGTTCTTTTTTGTGCATCTTTTTCAATATCTTCTGTTGTTACCGCAGGTTTTTCATCCAGCCCAGCCGTATCGATTAATTCTACACAAAGTGAACCCATCCGGCATGTGCTGCTGACCCAGTCTCGAGTTGTACCTTCAATATCAGTGACTATCGCTTTTTGTTTACCTGCCAGTTGGTTCAACAGCGTACTTTTACCGCTGTTGGGCGGTCCCGTAATGACTGCTGTACAGCCGTACATAATTAATTTTGCTGTCTGACTTCTGTCAAGTATCTGTTCTGCCTCAATTGCGATTTCTTCAAGTGACAATGTATTTATGTTCGAAAGCCATTGCGTTGCCTTTTTATGAAGTCCGCCTTCGATTTGATTCGCGATTATCTTCGCACCTTCGGCCGTTTTCGTTTTTGTCTGAGCCAGTTTGGCTTCAATCGCAATTGTATTGATAGATTCTTCCATGGATAAAATCTTGATTAGAAGCTGTTCCGCTGTTACCGGCTCGACCCCATGTTGACCGAGAAGCCGCATTATCATCTCGACGATTAACGGATTGCCGTGACAGTTTATGGTATAGTTCTTTGTCCCCTCACAGCCGATTGTCACCTGGTCGATTGTTTCGGTACCGTCATTGATTGACCCGACCAAGATTTCGCCATCTTTAAATACCGATTTGGTGCCTGTCGGTTTGAATATTTCTTTGATGATAACTTCGGATTTGTCCCCAAAGACTTGTATGGTCGATATTGCGCCGGTACCCTGGCCGGTCATCACTGCGGCGAATGTGCTCATAGCTCAGATATACTCACTGTTTTTCTTCAATATATTTTCGATAAGCCAAAATAATGCCTTTAACCACCAGGTTCGGTACGCAAGAATCTATAAACTGGCAGTCGTCCTTTATTATCTTAGCTGCTTCACCGGTAATAATCGTTTGAGGCCATTTTCCGATTTTCTCCGCATATCGTCTGATTATCTCCTCTAATGTTCCGATGGCCGAGTAATACAGGCCGCAGTTTATAGCCTCTTTTGTAGTTTTGCCGTAAACTGTTTTCGGTTTTTTGACCTTTACTTTCGGCAGTTCAGTGGTATTTTTCTTTAAGGCTTCGGCGCTGATTTCAAACCCCGGACAAATGACACCGCCGACAAAATTGCCTTTTTCATCAACAAGGTCAATAGTCACAGCTGTTCCGAAATCGGCTATTACTACAGCGTCTCCTATTACCGCATAAGCAGCCGCTGCTGAGACAGCTCTGTCTGTTCCGACTTTCTCCGGTTCATCTATCCAAAGTGGTATCGGAAGCGGTATATCTTTGCCTATAAGTTGTATCTTCTCGCCCAGTTCCTTTTTCGCAATTAGCTCTATGACATTCGTCCATTCACTTTTGACGCTGCTGACAACAATCACGCCGTCACGCTTTTTCTCTTTTGAGCTTTTGGCGATTGGGATTTCGTTCCATGCCGACTTAAGATGCTCCGTAAGTTTCGCTTTGGACTTACCCGGTATAGACTTGATGGATTTTTCCTCATCTTCAAGAAAAAGACCTATCGTTATATTTGTATTACCAATATCTACCGCGATTATATTCATAATCTATTGCTCCGTTGCAGCTTTACTTTCCCTGACCTTTTCCCATAGCAATTCGCTCAATTCCTTTATTCCGTCACCTGTAACTGCCGAGATTGGTATAATTTGCTTATCGAATTTTTTACTAAGCTGTTTTAGTATCTTGCCGTCTGGGTCGAGGTCTGTCTTGTTAGCGACTATAACTTCGTCTTTTTCAGCTAACAGCTCACTGTGTTCTTCAAGTTCATGACGTATGGCCTTATAACTTTCCAGAGGGTCCGAACCATCCGGAGGCATTATATCAAGGATGTGTACAATAATTCGAGTTCTTTCTATATGTTTTAAGAAATCAAAACCTAATCCGGCTCCCTTGTGAGCTCCCTCGATAAGTCCCGGTATGTCAGCCATAACGAATCGACGATAGTTACTTAGCTCGACTATTCCCAATACCGGTTTGAGTGTAGTGAAAGGATAATCAGCGATTTTAGGCCTTGCCTCCGAACAACGGGAAATGAGTGTGCTCTTGCCGGCATTAGGCATACCAACCAACCCGATATCGGCGATAAGTTTCAGTACAAGCCGAATATTTCTTTCCTGCCCTTTTTTCCCAGGTGTTGTCTGTCTCGGTGTTTGGTTGATTGACGTTGCAAAGGATTTATTGCCTTTTCCACCTCTTCCGCCACGGCATACGCAAACTTTCAATCCTACTTTGTCGAGGTCTCTGAGCATCAAATCGAGGTCACTGTCATAGATAAGTGTGCCGGGCGGAACATTAATTACCAGGTCCTCACCATCCGAACCATATTTATTGCTTCCTTCTCCATCATTAGCATTCTTGGCTTGCCAGTGATGCTTGCTGGCAAAATCTATAAGTGTCTCAACATTTTCAACTGTTTGTAAATAGACACTGCCTCCTCTTCCCCCGTTGCCTCCGTCCGGACCGCCTTTGGCAATATACTTTTCTCGACGAAAGCTTAGGCATCCATTGCCGCCGTTGCCTGCTTTGACCCAAATTTTAGCTTCATCTATAAACATAATATTAACCACGGGCTCTTAGTCATTGGAGTTGAGTTTATTGTATATAAAAAAAGGATGGCTTAAAACCATCCCTTTGCTTTTTCTTGTTTTTTTCACTGTTGTCAGACGACGTGAATTTTTCGACCCTGGAAACTAACTGTGCCTTCCGCGGTTGCGAATAGTGTGAAATCTCTGCCCATACTCACATTATTGCCGGCGAAAAACTTCGTTCCGCATTGTCGCACGATAATCGAACCAGCTTTTGCAGCCTGACCACCGTATAGTTTCACTCCTCTATATTGAGGATTGCTGTCTCTACCATTTCTTGTAGAACCTTGTCCCTTTTTATGTGCCATGACTAAATACCTTCTTTTTTTCTACTTCCAGTTAACTTAAAAGCTCCTGATTTTCCCAAAACAAGTATTTTAGCCCCCCGACTTTATTTTGTCCAGATTTTTTTTAACTTTTTGTGGGCGAAGATGTTATGGTCATTCAGCCTGCAATATGGCTTTGATATCGCTTAATGGTACCACGCTGGAGGTGGCAAACTTTATTTTGCCTTGTTTATCGATAAAAAAGGCACTGGGGATGTAATTTACAGCGTTAAATGGGGAGGGCATATGGTTCGCATTTGCTGCGAAAACCGTGTAATTGATGTTATATTTTTTTACGAAATTCTTTATTTGTTCAGGGGTTTCGAGTGGTGTTGTGGTCAGGTAAGATATGGCTAACATCGCCAGTTCATCTTCATCGATTATGTTTCGTAATGCGATTAGGTGCGGTGCTTCCATTATGCAGGGCCCACACCAACTCGCCCAGAAAATAATCATTACATTTTTTCCGCGATAGTCGCTTAGCCTGTGTTCTTTGCCGGTAATGTCGGTTAAAGTGAAATCGGGTGCCATTCGCCCATATAGGGACTCATAGATGGGTCCCCAAGTTCTTGCTCGCCTGGCGATATCTTTTAGGCTCATCTTGGGTGGTATGACCAGCTTGGTATCTACTTTTGTTTCGCTGATTTGCCTGGCTATAGGTGGTTGTTCGTGTGTGACTGGGCCCTGTTCTACGGGTTGCTGCTTTGTTACCGCCCAGATTATTACCAAAGCCAATATAATCCCAACGACAATAACTACTGTTCTGCTACTGACCTGTTTATTTTGTTCAGACATTTTCAGCTCCCATCTGGAATCATCACTCAACTAAAGCACTATACAGCAGCACCGCTGTCATATAAAGCCCAAATTGATTAATTTTTGTCTTAAGTAGTATAAGCCGAAATCGTTTGACAAAAAAGGTTTCGAGACTAAAATGTATCTTTTTGATTCTGTGTTAGAAAAGTAATACCCAAAGTGACGCATATTGACGCGTGAGGGTTCCTATAATGGATATATTGTTTTTTGTTGCCATAGCTATCATTTTAGGCTTTATTGCCAGCAAACTTGCCCATCGAATCAAGTTACCTGGTGTTGTTGGTTATCTCATTGCTGGTCTTATATTAGGGCCGTCCTTTCTGAATATCTTTGATTCCGACCTGCTGGGTAAGCTAAGTGTGTTTACCAGCTTAACGTTGTCTTTAGTGGCATTTACTATTGGCAGCGAAATGAAACTGGGTACCTTTAAGGAGATGGGCAAAGGTATTGCGGTCATTACTCTTCTGGAATCATTTGGAGCATTTCTAATTGTAGCAGCGGGAGTTTATTTTTTAACGGGCAAATTGTATTTGGCACTGATTTTTGGTGCCATGGCCCCGGCTTCTGCGCCAGCGGGTACCGTTGCCGTATTACAAGAATGTAAAGCAAAAGGACGTTTAACAAACGCTCTTTATGCCGTCGTCGGATTGGATGACGGTTTGGCCATTATGATATTCGCGTTTGCTGTGGCAGTGGCAAAAATACTTTTGACGGGAGGTGTGATATCACCAATGGCTTTGTTGCAAGGGCCGATTCTGGAGATAATTGGTTCAATCATATTAGGCATCATAGTGGGAACCCTTACCGGATACTTTTGCAGGAAGGTGGTCGGGCAGGAGGGTATATTGGCAGTGTCCTTGGGTGGTATTTTGATATGTTCTGGAATAGCAAATTATTTACATTTTTCGCTTATCCTGGCAAATCTAAGTTTGGGAATGACCTTTGCTAATTTATTTTCGGCCCCTAACCGAAAAGCTTATCGCGCGATACAATCTATTTCCTTGCCAATTTACATAATCTTTTTCTTCTTGGCTGGAGCACGTTTGCATATCAAACTTTTGCCAAGCATGGGACTTTTAGGGCTGGTGTACGTAGTGTGCAGAATAACAGGATTGATAGGAGGGGCTTTCATAGGAGCCACTCTGTCAAAACAAAGTCCGGTTATTCGTAAGTATTTGGGTTTAGGTATTCTTTCGCAGGCCGGTGTGGCTATAGGTCTTGCTGTGCTTGCTGCTGCCGAGTTTAGTTCGTTAGGACCGGAAGGAAAGGAGTTATCTATCGCTGTGGTGAACATTATCGCGGCTACTTCCATATTCTTTGAGATAATAGGTCCCATCGGAACTAAATTTGCCATCTCAAAAGCCGCAGAAATTGGGGTCAATATTACTGAAGAAGACCTTATTGAAACTTACACCGTCTCCGATGTGATGGAGACGAAAATACCGTTGATTACCGCAGGGATGTCTCTGAATGAAGTTATTAAAATAGTTAGTGGTACGAGCAGCTTCTATTATTCTGTTGTTGACAAAAATAAAAAACTTATAGGTGCCATTACACTTGATGGTATCAGGAATACTTTTACTACACAGGAATTAAACGATTGGCTTGTAGCGCTTGATGTAGCCGAGCCAATAGTTACTAAACTTACACCTGATATCCCGCTGTCAGAAGCCCTTAAAAAAACAAAGCGGTTAGATGTCGAATATCTTCCGGTTGTGGATTCAAGTGAGGAGAATAAATTTGTCGGCATCTTGGATTGTCGTGCAGCTAAAAGGGCGCTAAGTGCCGAAGTATTGGCAAGACAGCAAAAAGCAGAAAGTATGCATGCTACCCAGCAAGCGTAATCAGAGTATATTTAGAAGACTAAATTACCATGTTTCATTTATTTCTTAGCGCTGGTGTCGAAGAAGCAAGTCATTTGAATTTGATATTACTTATTGGGTTAGCTGTCTTCGGAGGCACGTTTGGGGCACGTTTTTTTCAAAAGTTTCATATTCCGCAGGTTATTGGCTTTGTCGCCGTAGGTATAATACTGGGACCCTTGCTCAAAATCATCTCACCGCAAACCGTTCAAATTTTAGAACCATTTAACCTTTTTGCACTTGGCATAATAGGTTTTATGATTGGCGGCGAGCTTAAAAAAGAGGTCTTCGTAAAATTCGGTAAACAGGTTCTTGCAATACTACTTTTTGAGGGGTTGGTAGCCTTCTTGATGGTAGGATTGCTTAGCTTTTTAGTGGCGCTTTATTTTTATAACTGGCAAACAGCATTAGCAATAAGTGTAGTATTGGGTGCTATTTGTGCAGCCACAGACCCGGCTTCGACAACAAATGTGTTGTGGGAATACAAAACGAGAGGGCCACTTACTACTATGCTGACTGCGATTGTTGCTCTCGATGATGCGCTTGCATTAATATTGTATATTATAAGCGTCAGTATTGCAGGATTTGTTACCGGACATCAGGAAAACGGTGGATTGATAGCTTTGACCTTCGAATCTCTTTATGAAATTTTTGGTTCTCTTGGATTAGGAGTCTCAGCTGGGCTTATATTGCGGTGGCTTGTAAAACTAACTGATGATAATGAAAAGATACTGATTTTCTCCCTGAGTATAATAATGACAAATATCGGTTTGGCAGCAGGCGCACACTTGGACTCTATTTTGGCTGCTATGGCCATGGGTGTTACTTTGATAAACCTGTCACCGCGGCGGGGTCTGAAAAGTTTTGAGCTTGTTCGTAAATTTTCACCACCTATTTATGTTCTCTTTTTCGTCATCATCGGTGCCAGGTTGAATATTTCAAATATGAACACGCTTATCTGGTTGCTTGTCGCTGCTTATCTTGTTGGAAGTATTGTTGGAAAAACGGTGGGGGCACGATGGGGTGCCGCTTATTCGAATGCGGTACCGACAGTTAAAAAATATCTGGGATTCTGCCTGTATCAACAAGGTACGATTGCAATTGCGTTGTTGATTATGGCAAGTCACCGCTTTGAGGGTTCAATCAGAGATACATTGCTGTCGGTAATAATAATTGGAGTATTCGTACTTCAGTTTATTGGTCCATTGTGTGTAAAGTGGAGTGCCAAAAAAGCCGGCGAAGTCGGACTAAATATTACCGAGGAAGACCTCATCGGGTCTTATGCCGTAGCCGATGTTATGAACAAAAAGGCACCTGTGTTGTCTCCTGGTATGTCTCTAAGTGAAGTTATTAAAGTTGTCAGTACCACCACCAGTTCTTATTACACCATTATTGATAAAAACAAAAAAATCGTAGGGGCTATTACCCTCGACGGAATCAGAAATACTTTTACGACTCTGGAATTAAACGATTGGCTTGTCGCTCTCGATATCGCTGAACCTGTCATTGCTAAAGCAACACCGCAACTTCCATTAGCCGAGGCCCTTGAAAAAGCCACACGGTTGGGACTGGACTCAATGCCGGTTGTTGCCTCGAAAAAAACCGATGAATTTGTCGGTCTTTTGGATTGTCTCACTGTTAGAAGACAGTTAAGTGCCGAAGTGTTGGCAAAACAGCAAAAAGCCGATAGTATACATAGTATTCAGACTGCCTAATATACACTATAGTTTCGAAATGCTATGATTTATTCATTTATCAACGCCAGTATTGAGCCCGTCAGCCATCTGAACATGACGTTATTGTTTGGTCTGATTATCTTTTTTGGTACCTTTGGTGCTCGTCTTTTCCAAAGGTTTCATATCCCCCAAGTCGTTGGCTGTATCCTTATTGGTATCCTTTTGGGGGATGTGCTTAATTTAATCACACCGGACAAAATTGAAGCGCTCAGGCCTTTCACAATGTTCGCTCTTGGCGTTATAGGGTTTATGATTGGAAGCGAACTGCGAGGAGATGTCTTTAAAAAATACGGAAAACAGTTTTTCATAATTCTGTTTTCGCAGGGAATAGGGTCTTTTTTATTAGTTGCTGTAGGGGCATCTGCTGTTGCCTGGTTTATGACCGACAGCATTTCTGTTTCGATTGCAATGGGACTTGTTCTTGGTGCAATTGCCTCGGCAACGGCACCAGCAGCTACGGTAAATGTTTTGTGGGAATACAAAACCAGAGGACCTCTTACTGCTGCAGTGCTTGCGATAGTTGCACTTGATGACGCACTGGCCTTATTGCTTTATCGCTGCGCCGCTACCGGCGCACAGGCACTTTTAGGTACGGGACACGATTCGATTCTCGTTACTACAGCGGTACTTTTCGGTGAAATCCTTGGTGCAGTACTGCTGGGTTTTCTGGCAGGTCTTTTACTGTATTTCATTTTGAAATTCGTTAGAGCCGAAGACAAAATTCTCGGATTTACAATCAGCTCTTTGTTGCTTGTGGTCGGCATAACGATGATACCGGATATTGACCCGATTTTGCCTGCTATGACCTTTGGTATAACAATTGCCAATCTGGCACCTCGCCGGAGTAAAAATACATTCAACATTGTTGAAAAGTTTTCGCCCCCTATCTACACCGCATTTTTCGTGTTGGCCGGTGCACATATGGAGTTCACAAAAATAACACCTTGGGTTGTTGCTATGATAGTGGTATATGTTATTTTCAGGGCTGCCGGAAAAATCATTGGAAGTTGGTTCGGGGCGCACCACTCAGCAGCTTCTGCATCTGTTCGTAAATATTTAGGAATCTGCTTGCTGCCACAAGCTGGTGTTGCCATCGGACTTGCCATTCTCGCCAGCCAGCAGTTTGAAGGACAGTTCAATCATTTCATCATAATGGTTGTTATGATGGCAACATTCTTAATGGAAATAATCGGTCCTATGCTGGTCAAGGTAGGTGTCAAAAGAGCCGGTGAAGTTGGGCTCAACATTACTGAAGAAGACCTTGTCGAAACATATATCGTCGAAGATGTTATGGATGCCGAACCGGCAAGCATAACTCAGGATACACCACTTCAGAATATTCTGGAAATCTTTAGCGCCTCAGATACCGTTTATTATCCGGTCGTAGATAAACAATCACACATCGTGGGTAAAATTACTATTGCCGGCATAAAAGAAATGTTTGCTAATCAGGATGTTGCCGGATGGCTGCTTGCTTGCGATGTTGCCGAACCGATACTTGATAAAACTACTGCTGACACACCGCTCGCAGATGCTTTCGAACAAATGAAAAAATACGATTTAGAAAATATACCTGTTGTAGCCGCAGCTGACGGTGATAAACTGGTTGGTGTTTTGGATTATCGCAGGGCTATGCGAAAAATAAGTGCCGAGGTCCTGCACAGGCGCGAAAAAGCTGACGGAATGACTTTGGCTGCCAGTTAATAGAAGGTGACTTACGGGTAGGATATATTGAAAAACTTTTCTTTTCCAAAAAGCAGCAGACTCCTTACAAATAAACAGTTCAAAACTGTTTTGGCTCGTAGGCTGTGCGTAAGCGATGGTTTGCTTAAACTTTTCATCGCGGAGAACGATTGCGACCAGCCGCGATTAGGTGTTTCAGTCAGTAAATCCTGCGGAAATGCCGTTGTACGCAATCGATTAAAACGGCTTATCAGGGAAGCGTTTCGCCAAAATCAACATCAGATTTCCTCAGGAATCGATTATTTGGTAATAATTGACTCGAAGTTTGCCGAATTAAATGAATCAGCAGAGATTATCAAAAAGCTAACTTTTGACAAGATAAAAGACTCGTTATTGACTTTGATAGCCAATGCAGTCGCCAAGCTCCGATAATCTTGGCATTTTAGATGTATATAAAAAAGCTGCCTTGAGGATAAATATTGAATCAGAAGAATAAATTAGTGCCGATTGGCCAAGGTGCAAAAAAAGCTGGCGTTTCACGCCAATCTTTGCAATATTACCTTATGGTTGGATTGCTCGAACCGACGGAGATTACATCGACCGGAAGACGCCTTTTTGACGAAAAGAGTATTGAGCGGGTTAGGCTCATAAAAAAACTCAACGACTCCGGGTATCCGCTGCGAGCTATAAGGGAATTATTTCTTGAAGGTCGAACTGATTTGAAAGGAAGCAAAAAGTGAGTGATTATGAGACTATCCAGGCAAGACGCAATATCATCGTGGGCTTTTTTGTCTTAATAGCTTTATGTGCATTCGTTTGGCTGATATATAAGTTTGGAGATTTGCCAACAAAGGTCAGCAGACTCGGTTCTTTCAGAGTATTTATCCAATTTCCGATTGCTCGGGGAATTCAAAGGGATACCCCCGTTAGATTTTGTGGTTACCCTATTGGCAAAGTCACAGCTATTGAACCGCCAAAAATCCTAAAAGACCTTAAGACCGGTCAGTTTTATCATCAGACTTTAGTAGTTATCAATATCGATGATGAATATGACAATATTCCATCGAATATTGATATTAAACTGATGACACGTGGTTTGGGCAGCAGCTATATCGAACTTGTAGTTGACCCTAGCCTGGTGATGATAGCGCGTGACCCAAATCGGCCTGAAACAGTTTTCTTAGTTAATGACATGTGGATGCAAGGTTCGACTGGTATGACCAGTGAGTTTTTCCCGGCAGAAAGCCAGAAAAAATTAGACGAATTGGCGGATGGTCTCAAAAGCTTTATGGCTAACGCCAACAACATTCTCGGCGATGAGCAGAATAGGGCAAACATTAAACAAACTTTAGCTAATATGACCGAAGCTTCGGCTCAGGCTACGACGGCGATGGAAGAATTCAAAAAACTTTCAGTTGCCGGGGTTGGCATGAGTGAAGAATTAAGTGAGACCATAATAGAGTTGCGACTGATTTTGGAGAAGATAAACAACGGAGAAGGAACCGCCGCTAAATTGGTAAATGACGGCAGGTTGTATGAAAATCTGATTGAAAATACTCAGCAGATACAAGTTCTACTGGAGGAGATGAAATTGTTTGTGGTCAAGTCCAGCAAGAAAGGCGTGCCGATTAAATTAAAGTAATCCCCGAAGTTGATGTAAAAACAAATCTTTTGTCTTTCAGTGACTCCATGCCGGAAAAACCGGCGAAATGACCTTGGCGCTTCGGTGCCATCGATGTATAATCCACCGAAGAAGTTTATTTGGTATTGTTTTAGAAACACTTTTGTTGATTATAAAAGGAGGACCACAAAATGGAACTAGTACCTCAAGACAAAACAGCTATGGATAAAATTAAGCAATTATCCAAAGATAGTGGTATAGATATAAGTGGTGGCAAGGTCAGAAGAACCTCATCTCGTTTTTGTCTGGGGGTTGAACATGGCGATTATAACGGTACCGAATTGTTTGGTGTGGGTACCGACAGATTTATCTGGATGGCATATAAGCCCAATGGTACGAAGAAAATGAGATTGTTCAGCGGTAATTTTGCCGACGATGGCGTAATTGAATTTGAACTCGGCAATGTCCCCGAGCCGAAGTCGCCGGCTATTGCTGATACCTGGGCTCGTTTCCCTTATGGCGTAGAATATATTTTAAGGCGGGAAGGTATTGAATTGACTGAAGGGATCGACGCGGTTGTTTATGGAAATATTCCCGGCGGTGGCATGTCACGCTCTGCTTCGCTTTCATTGAACCTTATTTTATCGCTGCTCGATGCCAATGGTATCGAAGTTAAAGACGATTTAAAGATTGTGGATATGGCCCAGGCCGTTGAGAACGATTACATTGGTTCGCCCTGTGGTCAGCTTGACCAGATAATGATATTATTTGCTAAAGAAGGCATGGGAACACATTATAATCCCAAGGCTCGTTCCATAGATTATGTACCCCTTGGCGAAGGTGCCACGGACTTTAGAATTGTCGGCCTCGATACTGGTACCGTTCGGCCGGGTCTGGAAAAATCCACCTACAAAGTCAGAAGAGCAGAATGCGAAGAACTGGTATCAATATTACAAAAAGCTAGCTATGACATTTCCTGTTTAGCTGATATTAGAGACGATGCACTTTACGAAAAGATTATGGCGCAATTCAAAGGTGAGTATCCTGATTTATGTGACCGCCTCAAATATATCTATGGCGCCCAGAAGCGCTTCTACGAAATGCTCGATGCCTGGAAAGCAGGTGACATCGAGACTGTCGGAAAAATATTCCGCGAAGACGGCTTAGGATTAAGAGACGATTACAAAATCTCAGGTCCGGAACTGGAAACAATGTGCGATATCGCTCGTACTGTCCCGGCTGTACTCGGTGAGAGAATGCTTGGTGGTGGTGACAAAGGTGCCAGTGGTGCCTTAGTTAAAGCCGAAGGTGTCGATGATTTGAAAAAAGCGGTCGATGATGCTTATCCAGCCAAACATCCGGACTATGCCGACAAATATGCTGTCCATATCTGCAAAGTGGTCGATGGCGTCAGGGTTTATGATGACCTGCTCTGATAAGGCGTATTGCGCTGCGATTTTCGATTTGGATGGACTCGTACTCGATACCGAAACTATGTCCCATTCTGCCTGGAAACGGGCGGTAGCCGATTTTGGTTTTGACCTTGCCGATGACCTCTACCAGAAAATCATAGGCCTTTCAATCATGGATATAGAAAAGGTCTTCTCCGATGCCTTCGGAGAAAATTTCCCCCTACAGCAGATTACCGAATGCAGATGTCAATATATGAAAGAGCATATCAACGAACATGGGGTCGATATAAAGCCCGGCCTTATTGAGCTGCTGGACTTTCTGGACGAAATCAAATTGCCAAAAGCTGTAGCTACGTCTTCAATTAGAGAGTTGGCGATACTAAAACTAACCGCTACCAATCTCATCGACAGGTTTGATGTTTTGGTATGCGGCGACCAGATTAAAAACGGAAAACCCGCTCCTGATATATTCCTTAAAGCTGCAGAAATGTTAGAAGCACCCCCGCAAAAGTGTCTGGCATTTGAGGACTCTAATAACGGTCTGCTCGCGGCTGACAATGCCGGTATGACCACAATCGTCGTTCCGGATTTTGTAAAGCCCTCGGGAAAAACCGTTAATCTTGCAAGAAAAGTCTTTTCATCTATAGACCAGGCGATACCCTTTATCAAAGAACTTTTGGGGATTTCAGAATAGACCATGCTCTATAGAAAATATGGAAAAACCGGTATCGAAGTCTCCGCCATAGGTTTCGGCGGAATGCGATTCGAAGAACAGAACGATATCGATTATTGCGCATCACTTACCAAAGCCGCTTATGATGCCGGCATCAATTATTTTGATACGGCTCCGGGATATGAAAAATCCGAAGAGCTTTTCGGCGAAGCCTTTAAGCAGATGAAAAAAACCCGTACCCAAAGACCTTTCTATGTCTCCACTAAAACCCACGAAGCCGAACCCTGTAAAATACGTGAAAACCTTGAAACATCTCTCGAAAGAATGGGGCTTGACTATATTGATTTCTATCACGTTTGGTGGGTGCTTTCGCTCGATGAATATTACGACCGAAAAGCCAAGGGCGCACTAAAAGAATTTGAAAAACTAAAAGACGAAGGCCTTATCAAACATATTTGTATCTCGACCCACATGACCGGAACCGATATTGGGCAGGCCCTGAATGATTATCCGTTCGATGGAATCCTGCTGGGTTATTCCGTCACTAACTTTGCATATCGTGACGTCGGTCTCGATGCTGCGGCAAAACTTGGATTAGGAGTAGCCGTAATGAACCCGCTTGGCGGGGGGATTATCCCGAAAAATCCCAAACTTTTTGATTTCGTAAAGACTCAGCCCGAAGAAACCGTTGTCGAAGCGGCACTGCGATTTCTAATCAATGACACGCGAATTACAATTTCTTTGGTTGGCTTCAGCACACTCCAACACCTCGACGAAGCCGTAAGTGCCGTGGATGGTTTCAAACAGATATCTGCTGATAGCATTGGGAAGATACGTTCTACCCTTCATGAAAGTTTCAATCAACTTTGTACCGCTTGCGGTTACTGCGAAGGCAAATGTCCGCAGGGCATACCCGTTCTGAAAATGATGGATACATACGACCAGCTGTCTCTTACCGGTAAGCAAATAGAGCTGATAAATAGATTACGTTGGCACTGGGGTATCGACCTCGAAGATGACTATACTCAAAAATGTACCGAATGCGGTGCCTGCGAAGCTGCCTGTACACAGAAACTTCCTATTTGCGAACGTCTGAAGTTAGTCCACGCCGAAGTCGAGAAATTCCTCAAAGCGGAAAAATAAAACTTCCCCCCTGTATGGCCTGCTACTCAAACCATACCGGAGATGAATACGCGATATGATTGTCTAATTGTGTGACCCGCACATACCAGTTCGACGGTTGCTCATCTTTTATTGCAAACTCTTTCTTAAAAGTTTTACCCGTTGGAGTAAATCTCTTGTAATGCGTACCATTTTTGAACAAATCTATTTTCTTTAAATTGTTCTCTCCGACAACATCAACCAAAAATACTTTCTCTTTCGAGTTCGGTATGGCTGAGCCCATCAGTTTCCCGTTGCTTGTAAACACAAGTCGAATCCTCGCATTGGTCGTACAGTAAATATGCCGCTTCCTGTATGCCTCGAAAATCGATTCCCTGTCCAGCTTCTTTGCAAAGACGGCCGTCAATCCATTTAGTCCAACGTGTCCCTTGTGGCCGTCAGAATTGCCGGCAAAGCCGTACTTGTAACCTTTGCTTATAAAGTATGCACCGCAGCGGTCCTTCCGAAACCGCTTTATCATCGCCCGCCCGTTCTCCAGGGCATCTTTACGCTCATAGCTGCCGTGACACGAAAATATCTCTATAGTTGGTTCTGCTTTGGTCTCAGGGCTTTGCCACCACTGGCCTTTTTTCAGTTTGCCCGCATTGTGAAAATGCGGCTGTGTCAAATAATCTTTTCCTTTTAGACCTGCCCACATATTCTGAATTGTCTGCCATTCGGGTTTGTCAATTTCCGCATATTTCGGATGCCAGCCGAATGTGATGACTGTATCGCCGCGTGGACAACGAAACTCAAAACCTGGAAATACCACAAATTCCCCGTTCTTATTATGTGCCCGAACCGCCTCGATG
>JAGLSU010000067.1 GCA_023135935.1 Planctomycetota bacterium | reverse complement strand
AAAAAAATAATCCGAAGTTCCGAGCAGGCCTCCAAAATCATGGAAAGTATGCTCGCATTAACACATGGCGAAGCTCAGGAAAAGAAAAGCACGCCGCTGCTTACTTTGGTCGAAGAAGTTTTTACCTGTCTCTGCCGTGACTTTTCAAAAGATGGAATGACCGTTAATCTACAAATACCGCAAGAGCTAACAGTCTGGGTTATACCCGTCGAAATACAACAGGTTCTAATGAACCTCATTCTCAACGCTCGTGACGCGATGTTACCTAATGGCGGCATATTGAATATCAAAGCACATGAAAACTCCAACACCGTTCAAATAGAAGTCACTGATACCGGCTGTGGAATCGAACCTGCTAATTTGAAAGATATCTTTGAGCCGTTTTTTACTACGAAGACAAAAGATGAATCTTCATTAGGAAATTCAGGCTCTGGTTTCGGCTTGGCTTTTTGTAAAAAAATCGTAGATGCCCATGACGGTTCGATTTCAGTTGAATCGAAACCATCCGAGGGGGCAAAATTTAAAATAACATTGCCCAAACCCTAATTTAGGTAATTACGGACAGTGGTTCAGGTTTACCAAAATATAGGTCATATCATTTTAATGCTGTTGCTGATTGGCTGCTCTGCTTTCTTCTCAGGTTCAGAGACAGCTTTTTTCAATCTCTCCCGCAGGCAAGTTGACCTGTTCCGAAAATCCAGACACAAACTCCAAACTCTGGTCGCGAAACTATTAAGCAAACCTCGACAGTTGCTCAGCTGTATCCTGTTCGGAAATATGATGGTTAACATTCTTTTCTACGCCATCGCCAGCATCTTTATAGTCAAAATTGAACGACAAGTTGGTCTGACCACAGCTGCTATCACCGCTGCCGGCACGTTTGTTCTGCTGGTGCTTTTCGGTGAGATATTGCCCAAATCCATTGCCTATGCGAATTCGAGGCCTTTTAGCGTCACTGCCGCCCTGCCGATGGCCCTATTGCTGCGAATTTTCACGCCCATTGTCTCTGTTTTTCGCTTTCTTTTAGTGGACCCTGTCATCCGATTACTTTTAGGGCCGCCGCACCCTGCGAAACCAATAACCAGCAGCGAATTCAAATTACTCATTCAAGCAAGCCAAAAACGCGGACTAATCACCGCTGATGAAAATAAACTCCTGACCGAAGTTGTTGAACTCGCCCATTTAAAAGTTTACGATTGTCTGCAGCCGCGAGTTGATATGGTTGCTTGCGATGTCACAACCTCGATACTGACAGCCAGACAGTTGATGTTAAAAAACCATCTGACTAAACTGCCTGTGTATGTTGGTTCGATAGACAATATCGTTGGTCTTGTACCTCTCCGTCAGATATTGCTTCGCCCTGATATATCATTGGATAAACTTGTTCAGCAGGTCAATTTCGTCCCCGAGCAAAAAACCATCGAATCTCTGCTGGAGTTTTTTCGCAAAACCCATACCGATACCGCGATAGTAGTAGACGAATACGGAGGAATCGCCGGTTCCATCCGACTCGAAGATATTGCGGAAGAATTACTTGGGCCCATTGAAGTAACAGGCGAGATAGAACCTATCGAACAGACGGGGCCTTTCGAATATCGCTTAGCCGGTGACCTTGCTATTGGCAATTGGGCTGATATGTTCGGAATCGACCCCGCTGAGACCAAAGTCTATACAATTGCCGGTCTTGTAACCGCTATCTTGGGAAAAATACCCAAAACCGGTGATGTTGCTCGATTGAAAAATCTAAAATTCACTGTCGAACAAGTGCAAAAGCATCGAATTAAAACCCTGATATTAACCTTTGAGCCGGTTACGAATGATGATTAATATCGTATTATTAATTTTGGTTGCTGTATTTTTCGTATTTCTTAGCGGCCTCTTCTCCGGTGCAGAAACGGGCATGTACCAGCTGAGTCCGCTTCGGCTGCGCCTCGGTATCGAGAAAAAACGCCTGCCGTTTATCGTCCTCGGAAAAGTCATGCACGACACTCATACTTTGCTTATCTCAATTCTCATAGGAAACAATCTTACCCATTACGTCATTACAGGTATCGTTACTTATCTTTTGCTGAAAAATTCTTCACTCGCCCATGCCGCCGAGTTCTTCGCGACCTTAATAATCGCCCCCATACTTTTTATATTTGCCGAGTTAATCCCAAAGAGTATTTTCTTCTATCGTGCTGATTCTCTTATGCCTGCTGTTGCGCCCGTATTGCTCGTATTTAAAAAACTTTTTACCTTCTGCGGCATGGTCCCCTTGCTGAAAAGCTTCTGTCATGTCTTCGCTCGGCTTAGCGGTTCATACCAGCCATCTAAAATCGTTACTGCCGTACATCAACCGCATATAAAAGCCATTGTCCATGATACTCGCGAAGAAGGTTTCCTGAGCCCCATCCAGACCGATATTATAAATCGCCTCACAAACATTTCAAAAATCGATATCACTGCCGTAATGACTCCTCTTAGCAAAATAAAATCAGTTAATGTAAATTCTGATAGAACCGCCCTTTTGAGGGTATTGGAAAAGTCACCCTTCACTCGTCTTCCCGTTTATGAAAATCATTTAGGAAATATAATTGGGTTTATAAATATCTATGAAACCTTATCTTCATCCCAGCCGTCAACCAATTTGCGCAAGTTTTTAAGGCCCATCCGGGAAATGCCATCCGACGTTATTGTTACCGATGCGATAAGTATTATGCAGAGCGAAAATGAGAAAATCGTTCTGGTAACAAAAAGCGTTCGGCCTGACAGCCAAAGACCGATTGGGATTATAACTATGAAGGATTTGGTCGAAGAATTGCTTGGTGAGTTAGCCGAGTGGTAATATTAGTGGCTATCGATGATTGCTTTGGCGATATCGTTGATGGCTGTGCGGGTTTTGCCGTTGGTGCGGTGAGTTATGATTGAAAATATGTAATCACCGTTTTTGGTACTGCAAACGCCTGAAAATGATTTGACGCTGTTGACGTAGCCGGTCTTTCCGAGAATCCTGCCCTTATACTTTTGTTCCTTGAAATATTTACCAATCGTTCCGTCTATGCCCCCTATCGCTAACGAATTTTTATAAAGCGGCCAATTTTTACTTTTATAAACATCTTGCAAGACTTTAGTTATGGCCGTTGTGCTTAGTTTATTTGTTTTACTCAAGCCGCTGCCGTCATCGATGTAAAATTGGTCTTCGGAGATTCCCAATTCGGTGAGGTATTTGCCGATGATGTCGCGGGCTTTGTCCCAGCTGCCCTGCCCTGCTTCGGCTGCGATGGTTTTGAGCAAACTTTCCGCTGCCAGGCCGAAACTGTTCTTATTGCAGCGTGCCAAAACGTCACTCAAATTTGTCGTATAGGTTCTTAACACCTTTATTTTCTTTCTGTTATCGATTTTTCTTTCGATAAAGTCGCCTTCTACCGTGATACCAGCTGCGGCGAGTTTCTCGGCTAACAGGAAGGCAAAGAAGGCAGCGGGTCTGTTGATGGCGACTTGTATCGGCTTACACTTTTTGTAGCATTTGCCAAATACTGTTATGGTATTCGAATTTGGGGGACGAGCGCACCAAACGGTATTGGGTGGTTTGGAGGTTGATTTGCATTTGTTGATAATTTTCAGGTATTGTGTTTGCGGTTCGACGGCTAAGCGGACTTTGCCTTTAACGGTTGTGGCGGCGACGGAAACGCAATTACTGTTATAGTTCAGACCGCTGACTTCGCAGGCGTAGTGACGATTCAATTCTTTCTTTGGCCAAGATGGATTTATGCGCTGGTCGTCGAAAATGCTGGTATCGATGACGATATCCTTTATGGCTGTGATATTTTGCTGTTTTAACGCGGCTGCGATATCGTCGAGCTTATTGTTGAATAATGGGTCGCCGGAGCCGATTATGACGAGAGTGTCGTTGATTAGGCCGATTTTGGTTTCGTATTTGAAATCGGCGCCGAGGTATTTTACGGCTGCGGCTGAGGTGATTATTTTCATGTTAGAGGCGGGTACGAATGGTTTTGTCGCATTGCGGCTGTAAACGGTTTTTCCGGAATCGGCATTGATGACGTGGACGGAGAATTCAGTTTTTTTTTGTGAGGGGCGCCGAATGATGGAATCAATTTGGTTCGTTAAATCAGCGTTAGCCGAACCGAAAATGCAGATAGTGATTAAGACAGCGAATAGTAGTTTTTTGGTTTTGCTTTCCATAGCTGAATAGTTTAATACCACAAAAATGAATCGAGTTCAAGTGGTGACAGTCAGGAAAGTATATCGATTGCGATTTGCGCGACTTTATCGCAAGTAGTGCCCTGCTTTAAAGTTGCGGTTAAGGCGATAAGCTCGGTGCTGGTTTGGTTTAGTTTGTTTTTGTTTTGTAAAAGTTCGGCGATGGTTTTTGTGATAGGTTTTGTTGATGTGAAGTACGGCATGAATTCGGGGACGAGTTGTTTTTCGGCTAAGATGTTAACGAGTGAGAGCAGTTTTGTCTTTATAAGCCACCAGCCGACTGTGTGCCATAAGATGCGGCTGGACTGGTACATAATGACCATTGGACAGCCGGCAGCTGCGACCTGGAGAGTTGCGGAGCCGCTGGCGACGATTGTGAAGTCGGATGATTGTGTTATTTCGATTACGGAGTCGGTGGTGTA
This sequence comes from Planctomycetota bacterium, assembly GCA_023135935.1. GTDB lineage: Bacteria > Planctomycetota > Phycisphaerae > Sedimentisphaerales > Anaerobacaceae > JAGLSU01. Next base: position 29,568 of record JAGLSU010000067.1, on the reverse strand, counting down.
AGTGCATTTGAAATCGGGTAGTTGTGCGGCTTGGAGTGTTTTTTGTTTTTCGGAATCGACGGCTACGGTAGTGAAAGTGACGTTTGGGAAATTTTGTTTTAGTTCGAGTGCGATTTTTTGCATAGCGGGCCAGAGGGAATTTATTTCAGCTGGTCTGGAGCCGGGTAGAATCGCAATTTTAGCGGATTGGGAATCGAAATCGGAATAGTTTTTTGGTTTTATATCAGGGGGTGAATTATCGAGTAATGGGTTGCCGACGAAGGTTGTGTCGATGCCCTTTTCGGAAAACCATGATTGCTCGAAAGGTAGTATACAGCATAACTTATCGCAGCATTTTTTCAGTTTATTAAGACGCCAAGCGGCCCATGCCCATAGTTGGGGGGCGACGTAGAAGATGGTTTTTATGTTTGATTTTTTTGCTGCCTTGGCGATGTGGAAATTGAACGCTGGGGAATCGCAAACGATTACTAAATCGACGTTATTGCTTTTGAAGTAACGGGTTATGCGTTTTATAAGTTTTATGTAGTGGAAAATTTGCGAGAAGGCATTGTTGAGCATAGCAGCTTTTTGCGTAGTTGTTTCGAGCAGTTTGCAGCCGACAGAGGCCATTTGGGGGCCGCCGACGCCGACGAAATCGAAGTTGTAACTTGTTTGTTTAAAGGCGGTTATGAGTTCGGCACAGTGGGAGTCCGCGGAGGGTTCGGCAGCGCTGAAGAAGATTCGATATGTTTTTTTTTCGTCGGCCATAAGAGAAAAGATGTTAGCTTATTTGAGAAAATTGACAAGAGAATTAGGTAGTAAATCGAACAAAACGCGCAAGGGGCGCGTTGATTTTAATCAACAAAAAATGTTAAGGTGGGTAAGACAAAACGTCCCGACTTCGCCGGGATAGACTCCAGTTTTCGAACAAATTGCGCAAGTTTTTGAAAAAGTGCGGTCAAAATGGGGCAAAACGCGGTCGTTTTGGGGCGCTTTACGGTTAAAAAGGGTCAAAATGCGGGCGCTTCCGGTACTTTTTGGGTAGTTTTAAGACACCCCCCTGCGCAAAATGTTCGAAACGCATGATTCGCAAATCCTAAGCACTAATATCTAAATTCTAAACAAATACTAATTACCAAAGCACAAAATTCAAAACAGACTACAAACAAAAAAAGAGATTGCCGCGTCGGCCTTCGGCCTCCTCGCAATGACAAGATAATAGATTCTGCTTGCGCAGGATCTGCGTTTCCGCAATAAATGCGGAATGACAATTTTAAAGGGAAAGTTATAAAAGACTTTGAATTAATAGATTTAGTGGATAGAATACCCTAATATGGTAGAAGAAAAGAAGGACAGTGTAGAGCAGCAAAAAAAAGTAGAGTACTATGCTGCTCTTGTTAATGCTTGGATACAAACAAAGATGGATCATGACAAGGTGTTAATTACCTTATCAGCTGGAGGTATCGCTTTGCTTGTTTCCCTTCTGAGTACAGTTGGGGTGAAGCAGTATTGGGAATTGGGTTTATACATATTGGCAGCTCTATGTTTTTTGGTAACGATAGTTGCCTGTATATTTATATTGGAACGTAATTCTAAACACATAGAAAATGTGCTCGCTAAAAAAGCTACTGAGGATTATTTACTAAGCAGACTGGATGGGGTATCTCGTTTGTTTTTTATTCATGGGATGATATTTTCGTTGCTTATTGGTGTTGTGACGGCAGTTAAGCAATTGAATGAGTGTTGATGAGTTTGATAAAACAGGAGATTTACAGATGGAAGACAAAAAAGAGTTGAAGACAGATGTAAATATAAACAAAAGCCTAAATGAGATTGCTGGGCTTGAACCTGATGAAACTAAAAGTTTAAATGATATTGGTAATCTTGACCCGGACAAGATTAATCAAGGCGGTTTTGGAGAATCCGGCGATAGCAATGAGTAAATAACATTTTTATCTTATCTACTAATCAAGGTTGTTCCAATGAACATGGAGCAGCGCCATGTCTATTGTAGATTCAGGATTGCCGGTAGCTATCTTGTCGTCTCCTGATTTCGCAATGCAGCGATAACGGTGTTCCAATCTATTTGGCCCTGCATCAAGAATGTCCACTTCGACTTCTTGGGTATTGCCGTTCTTGTCCTCGCGATAACCTGTAAAAGTGGTTTTTTGGTATACCTCGAAAATATTAGCGTATTCTTTCAATTGAGCGACTATTTTTTCTGTGTTCATTTAGTTTACCCTTTCTGTCTTTAGTTATCATTTCCCTTATGAATGTTTTTTTATTTTTGCCCGCGGGTGTGGATTCATGGGTAATTGGCCCTACTTCGCGTAAAGCTACGTAGGGTCTTCGATTTGGGATTATAGGGAAAATGAGGGAGTGTGTCAAGTTTTGGTGGGTATCACCATTCGTTGGCCAGATTTCTCCGCTCCGCTACGCTTCGGTCGAAATGACAATAGGACGGTATTACTACTTGAAGGCCAGATTTCTCCGCTGCGCTACGCTTCGGTCGAAATGACCCTCCTACGCACGAGGCTACGGAGGGCAGGCAAGATGGTGTGGGTTATGGATTTGATTCAGTCCAGGTGCCGGTGTTGTCGAGTTCGATTCTGGTTGGTACGAGGGTAGCTTTGTTACAGCGAATGGTGTATGTCAGTTGCGGGTCGGCACCGATTGTATAAGCGGCTGCGACAATTGAATAATCAGTGATAACAAAATGTGTCCCGTGAAGGTCGCTGGCGATAAGGCCCAGGGTGGCTAACGAGGGAGGATATGTTCCATCTACATTTTTTTCGGCGGCATAAGCCCGGAGAGATGTAGCGATGGTGCTCATGCCTGCTTTTGCTTCCGTCCATTTAGCTGCGTCCACACGACCTCGCATAGTAGTAATCGCAACTACAGCTAAAATACCAATGATAAGAACCACTACCATTAGTTCAATAAGCGTGAAACCCTTTTTGCTTTGCATTACAATCTCTCATCAAAAAACTGCAAGATTCTATAACTTTAAATCATTGGTTAATCGGTCAGATATGGCTACAGCTACACTAATTTATTTCAATGCAATGGAAGATAATTAAATAAGATAGGCGAATTTCTTTTGTTTGGCCATGTTTTTTTCCTATGAATGGTTTTTAAGTTGTTTCGCGGGTGTGGTTGGCCTTAGTTCGCGTAAAGCTACGAAGAGTCTTTGGTTTTTGATTTTTGGGGTTTCGGGTTAAGTTGTGGTATGTCTTTAGTTTTTGACCAGTGCGAGTGGATGATTTTCCATTGGTTGTTAATTTTGGCATAGACTTCGGTGGCATTCCAGGGAGAGATTACTTTGTCTTTATCCGAATATGTAACGAGGTTGAATGTTAAGACGGCTACGCTGCCATGCAGCTGGACCTTTGGGTTTAGCATTTTGAAACGGGAGCCGTAAATTTTGCCCCTTGCGGGGTCAAATAATTTTTCCATAGCGCTATAACCATCGAGGCGGGCGTTTGTTCCCACATCAAAATAGGTGATTTCTTCGGCATAGATTTTGAGATAGCCGGAAGGGTCGCCATTGTTCCAGCTTTTGAGGGCTTCGGTCTCTATGGCTATGATGCGGTCGGTTATTTTGGCGGTATCGGTTTTGTCAGGGGCATTAGCAATGACGATGGTTGCGGCGATTAAGATGGCGATAAGGCAAAGCAATTTAATGTAGGGTTTTGTCATTTTAGTTTCCTTCCTTTTGTCAGGTTGAGATTAGGTGAAAGTAATGGAAATTGTAGGGGTTTTGGGGAGTATGTCAAGTTCTGAGTTATAAGTGTACCACGAAAGGGTACAGGGTATCGCGGATTACGATTTACGAGTTACGGGTTTCGAGTTGCGGGCGGTTTTTAGGGCTTCGTCTTTGCTGTTAGCGAAGTTGAACATCTCGGTTAGTCCGGAGATTTCGAAAATCTGTTTTGTGAGGTACGCGACGTTGCAGAGTATTAGTTTTCGGTCGTGGTCCTCGATAAGTTTTCTTAGTATGAGCAGATTGCTGATGTTGATTGAGTTGAGTATTTCGACTTTTGCGAGGTCGAGGATTATGTCGCAGTCGCCCTTTTCGCTTGTGATTTGGTTTAGTGCTTCGAATTCGTTTCTAATGTGGAAAGAACCTCTTGGCAGGTCGACGTATATGAGGTTGTCGGATATTTTTACGATAGGCATTTCTGGTTTCCTTATGAAACGGTTTGCATGGCAGAGTCTTTATTTTCCGCGAATTTGAACATTTCAGAGAGGCCGGAGACTTCGAAGATTGTTTTTGTCATTCTGGAAACGTTACAGAGGATGAGTTTTCGAGTTTGTTCTTCGAGTTGTTTTCTTAGTATAAGCAAGTTGCTGATATTGACGGAGATGAGGACCTCGACGTTTGCGAAGTCGACTATTACGTCACAGTCGTTAGTGCCACCTGCGCGTTGGTTGAGTTCTTCGAGTTCTTGTCTGATGTGGAATGAGCCCTTGGGTAGTTCGAGATAGAGAAGTTCGTCGGTGAGGTTTTGAATAGCCATGTTTTTTTTGGTCCTTGTATCGAATCGGTTATAGTTTCGTTTACTGCAATATTATATCGGAAGAAATTCGGGGGTAGTTGAGTACAAAAAACAGCCCTATAAAAAGGTGGTTGTGACGGAGTAAAGGGGAGCTTTTGTCAGGGAGTTTTAGTTTGGGGGTTGCTTTACGTAGAAAGGCAGCGAGGCGAGGTGCTGGTTGTCGATGTTGAGGTCGATTCTGTATTCTCCGTAGTTTTCGAGTTTTAGTCTTTGTATGTTTAGGATGATATTATATGATGCGGAGTCCGCATTTTCTGCGACTTTTACGTTTATACTGCCTTCGAGTTTTGGCGCGATTGATTGACCGTCCTGGTCGATAATTTTGATATTGATTTGGTGTGTGCCCTGCTGGGTTCTTTGGAATCTAACTCTGGTGGCGATGGTGCAAGATGGATGTGTGGCGGGCATTTTTTTTGCGAACAAGGTGTCGAATGCTCCGAGGATATTTAGTTTTCCGACGGTGTCGGTGGCACAATCGCATAAGAGGAAAGCTTCGATATTCATTTTTTGGCCTTTCGAATGTTCGTTTTTCGCTACGGTTTATTGCTTGATTATATCTGTTAGAGTTTTTCGGGGCAAGTTAATAGCGTTAAATTTATAGAACCCGGCTGCTCGCGGGTTTTTTGGCTCCGACATGAAGAAAACCAATTTTTTTAGAAGCCGAGCGGTGAGAACGGGTCTGGCATCTGCTGTGGGTTCGAAGTTTTTGCGGCCCAGATGATGAAAACGATGAATGCAGCGACGAGGGTGGCGAGTACAACTGTCCAGAATCTTTGGTCCTTGAGCAGATGTGGAAGTTTCAGGGTTGTTTCTCGGCTTATCGGCATATGCATGTGGTGAAACAGGTTTTTCATGTGTAAGGTATGCATTTTCATAGCCCTCCTACTAATACTAATAGTCTCTCTATCTATACTATACGTCAGATTTTGGGGTGTGGTTACTGGTGGAGGTGGCTAATTTTGTTTTTTTTGGTCGAGGAATGCCTGTAGGATTTCGGCAGCGGCGATGGCGTCTCGGAGTTTTTTCTTCTTTTTCGTGGTTAGTTCGGCTGAGGCGAGTTTTTCATCGGCTGCGAAGCTGGTGAGTCGTTCGTCCTGGAAGTGGATTGGGAGGTCAATATTTTTTCTGAGTTGTTCGGCAAATTTAAGTGTGAGTTTTGCCTGCGGGCCGGTGGAGTCGTCCATGTTGAGCGGGAGGCCGATGACTATGGCATCGACATCTTCGGATTCGATGGTGCGAGCGATTTGTTCGAGTGGTTTTTTGTTTTCGATTACGGTGAGTGGTGAGGCGATGGTTTCATCGGGGTCGCAGATTGCCAGGCCGATGCGTTTGTTTCCATAATCTATTGCTAAGTATCTCATATTTTTTTAGAGGGATTTGTCGCCATCATGGTTTTTTATGAGTTCGAGCAGTTCTTTTATTCGATGTGCATGGTCGACGTGACATATAAGGGTTGCATCGTGGCTGTGAGCGATGATGATATTTTCGAGTCCGATAGCGGCGACGAGGTGGCCATTGTCTTCGGTGACGACGATGCTGTCTTTGCAATCGAGCAGTTGGCTTCGTCCGGCGACAATGATGTTGTTGTTTTCGTCTGAATCGATGAAGTCGGCGAGCGCGGCGAATGAGCCCATATCGAGCCAGTGGCAATCGAGTTTTATGGCATAGACTTTTTCAGTTTTTTCCATGACGGCGTAGTCGATGCTGATTTTTGGCAGTTTTGGGAAGTATTGCTTTAGTGTTTGCTGCTGGTTCGGGGTTTGCCAATCGTCTTGTATTTTTTTGAGGATGTCGGTGGCTTCGGGGAGGAACTGGTGGAGTTTATCGAGTATTGTTTGTGCTTTCCAGATGAACATTCCGGAGTTCCAGAAGTATTTTCCGGAGTCGAGGTGTTGTTTCGCGGTTTTTTCATCCGGTTTTTCGCAGAAGTCGCCGACGGAGTAGATTTGGTTTTCGCAGTCGGGGTATTGTTTTGGGTCGAGACATTCCAGATAGCCGAGTTGAGTATTCGGGTGTGTCGGCTGGATGCCGAAAGTAACGAGTGAGTCTGGGTTGTTGTTTACGAAGGTGAAGGCATCCTTTAGGCCTTGCTGGAGTACTTCCGCGGGTTGGATGAGCTGGTCGGCGGTGACGACGGCCATGGCGGCATCGGGGTCGAGCTTTGTTAAGACTGTCGCGGCGAGTCCGATGGCGGAGGCAGTGTCACGTACGGCAGGTTCGGCGATTACGTTTTCTGGTGGAAGTTCAGGGAGGTTTTCGCGAACGATGTCGATGTAGTTAGCGTTTGTGAGGACGATAATGTTTTTCGTGTCGAAGACGGGTGAGAGCCGGTCGAAACAGCGTCTGAGCAGAGTTTGTCCGTCGAGTAATTTCAGGACTTGTTTCGGTCTTTTTTTTCTGCTTAGGGGCCAGAGCCTTTTTCCGGTCCCCCCTGCCATGACAACAGCGTAATCCATATTTGAATCCTCAAGCTAAGATAATAAATAATAACGGTACGATGATTATGGCGAAAATGGCCATGGTGACGACCCATAGTGCAGAAGCCAATGGGGCATCCAAATCAAAAACATTGCTCATAGTAACCATCAGTACGGCACTGGGTGTAAGTGAGAGAACGATAATCACTTTTTGCGCCAGTGGGTCCAGGTTTTGTCCGGTTGCTGCGAGAATCCAGAGAAGGAGAAAGGCCAGTGCCGGAGTTATGACAAATTTTACCGCGATGAGCGGAAAATACAAGTTTATATAGTTTTTTAGCCGAGAGACTTTCAGTCGCAGGCCAATAGAGAAGAATGAGAGACTTGAAGCGATGTAGACGAAGATGTCGACGAGGTATAGTTTGTTTATGAGTTGGGGGTATTTTACGTTTGTGAGATTTAGAATCAGCGCGACTATGACGGCTGGTATTACGAGGAAGCGAGGGTCCAAAATTTGTTTCAGGTCGAGTTTGATATCGGGTCCGCTGGTGCGCATTTCGTAGATTTTGAGCAGCGGGAAGAAGACAAAGTAAATTACCGGCCACCAGAATACGAGAAAAATGTTTGCGAGTCCGAGTCCGATTGTTCCAAATAGTGCGTAGCAGACGAAGGCACCGCCGGTATATGCGTGGTTGCTTAGCCCCCCTGCCAGTATGAATGTGAGTTGACTTCTTTGGTCGAGTTTTAGGAAGTGGGAGATGATTGCGGTGATAACAGTGACGGTGGCCATTAGGACGAGTGCTACGGTCGGCAGCCAGATGAGTGAGATGTTTAGCGGAATTTTCCAGATTATGAATAGCGTGATGAGCCAATTGAAGGAGACGACGACGATTGTCATCAATTTTTTCGCCCATTTTTCGGAAAGTCCGAAACGATTGCTCGCGAGGTAGCCGGAGGTGAGGCCGCCGACCAATATCGAGAGCATGGCGATGAAACGGAACCGTGTGACGTCTTGAGCGGATAATGCCGCCAAAAGGTTGGGCAGTGTCGGAAACATTAAACCAGGAATTTATCCTCAATTTTTGTTACGGGTTGAATTTGTTTTGCTAATTGCTCGTATCCGTCTTTTCCCATAAGCGCGAAGGTTGCATCTTTTCCGAGTTCGACTGCCGGCTGGTCGTATGTGTTGATATTGAACATGGCACCGGCGAATGAAGTTGTGACTTCGTAGAGATAGATGAACTGGCCGATGGTGTATGGGTTTACTTTATCGAAAAGAACGGTAAGGCACGGTCTTTTGTCTTTTAGCAGAGCGAATTCCGTGGCTGTCTTTTCGGAGTTGAGCAGGTTTCCGAGTTCGGAGCCAGCGAGGAAGGCGAGTTCCGGAGCGTTTTCGGGTGCCGGGCCGATTTCGAGTTTTGTATTGGGATTTTTGACTTGCAGGAATGTGTATAGTTTGTCATTTGGTCCTTCACGATATAGTTGTACCTGGCTGTGCTGGTCGGTGGTTCCGAGTGCTTTTACCGGTGTCGGGCCGACGTTAACAACATTGCCGGAGAGGTCCTTTGTTTTTCCGAGACTTTCAGCCCAGAGTTGGCGGTACCAATCTGAGAGATCCTTTAGAGCGTAGCTATATGGCATCATGACGGAGATTTTTTTGTCTCGGTTATAGTAGTGGTAGTTGATTGCAGCGTTTATCGCGGCGGGGTTTTTGAAGAAATCTTCAGAGCTAACTCGTTTATCCATATCGGCGGCACCGGCTAAGAGTTGGTCGATATCGATTCCGCACATGGCTGCACTGAAGAGACCGACGGCGCTTAGTACGGAGAATCTTCCTCCGACCCCGTCGGGTACTTCGAGGGTTTTGAGTTTCAGGTCGTCGGCGATATTTCTGAGGGTGCCCTGCTTCGGGTCGGTGGTAGCGACGATTTGGTTTTTGAGGTTTTCCGGTCCGAGGGTGTCGATTAGAAGTTTTCGTATGATTAGGAACTGTGAAGCGGTTTCGGCTGTGCGTCCGGATTTGCTGATGACGTTGAAGATGGTTTTGTCGAGTTTATCAACGACCCAGTCGAGGAAAGAGGACAGTTGGTCAGGGTCAACGTTATCGAGGACGAACAGTCTTGGGCCCGGGCGTTGGTTTTGGTCAAGGTTGTGCATGAAAGGATTTAGTGCGGTTTGCAGCGCGATGTTGCCGAGAGCGGAGCCGCCGATGCCGAGTACGACGAGGTTTTCGCATTTGTCTTTTAGTTGTTCGGCTAATTCTTTTACCTGTTCTACGGTTTCTTTTTTATACGGGAGGTCTCTGTATGGAGTTTTGCCGTCTTTTCTTTCGGTGTTTATTTGGGTGATTATAGGCGTGGTTTCTTCGGCGATGTTGTCCAGCTGTTCGGTGGTGATACCGTGTTCAGTGCCTATGATTTCGGCAGTGACGTTTTTGTAGTATAGATTAATTTTTGATTCGGCCATCAGCATTTTCCTTTCGCGTATTGCTGTCGGTCAGAGATTTTTGATTTTCTCTAGTTTTGTGTATTTTAACATTAGTGTTTTGATGTGTCCCGTATTAAATTTTACGGTGGCGGTGCTATTTTCACCCATGTCGTTATATTTTTGCACTCTTCCGAGTCCGAAGACTTCGTGGCGGACGAGTTGATTTTTTTTGAATTGAGGGGGTAATTGTGAGGTGCTTTCGTCGTAGTAGTAGCCGTCGTCGTGGTGGTCCTCGGGTAGTTCGGAGTCCGAGGGGGTGATATCGATACCAAGTTCGAAGAGGAACTGCGAGGGGATTGTTCTGAGGAATTGGCCTCGAATAGTTCGGTATCTGGCATAGGTGATATTCAGATTGGCTTTTGCGCGTGTTATTCCAACGAACAGGAGGCGACGTTCTTCTTCGAGTTCGTCATCGTCGTCGGCACTTCTTTCATGTGGGAGCAGACCTTCTTCTACGCCGATGATGAAGACGTTTTCGAATTCGAGACCTTTTGCGGCGTGCAGTGTCATCAGAGCGATTCGTTGGCCGGAGGGGTCGTATGTGTCGGTGTCACTGAAGAGAGAGATTTGCTGTAAGTAGTCGACGAGGGAAGGTTCTTCGGTTTGCTGGTCGTATGCGTGGATAGCGTTTATGAGTTCGTTGACATTTTCGATTGCGTCACTGCCTTCGGAGCCGGCTGCTTTGAATGAGTTTTGCAGGCCGGATTCGATGAAGATACGTTCGGTGAGTGGTCCGACTTTGCCAGAGGAGTCGGCTTTGAATTGTTCAAGCATATTGACGAAGACGGCGATTTTCGTTTTTGGAGCTTTTGAGAGCGATGAGATTTGTTCTACTTTTTTGAGGCCGTCAAAAAGTGAAATTTTGTGCGAGGCAGCAAAGTTTAGGACTTTGGTGATGGTTGTTTTACCTATTCCTCGAGCAGGTGTGTTTATGACTCTCAGCAGAGCGATTTGGTCGGCGGGGTTTGCGAGGACCTTGAGGTAGGCGAGCATGTCGCGGATTTCTTTTCTGTTATAGAATTCGACGCCGCGGATGATTTGGTACGGGATTTTATTTTTTATGAAAGCTTCTTCTAGGGAACGGCTTTGGGCGTTTATGCGATAGAAGATGGCTATATCGTTTAATGTGGTCTTTTGTTTTATTAGTTTTTTGATTTGGTCCGCGATTCCAAGAGCTTCTTCGTGTTCGTCATCGAAGCTGGTGACGGAAATGTCATGACCTTTTGGTTTTGTTGGTATGAGGACTTTTTGTTTTCGATTTTTGTTTTTGGATATTAGTTTGTCAGCGGCTTCGAGTATATTCGGTGTGCTGCGGAAATTTTCTTCGAGCTTTATGGTGACTGCATCCGGCCAATCGTTTTCGAAATCGAGAATGTTGCGGATATCGGCACCGCGCCAGCGGTAGATGGATTGGTCAGGGTCTCCGGTTGCGCAGATATTGTTGTGGGCGGAGGCGAGTTCTTTGGCGATTGTGTATTGGGCGTGGTTAGTGTCCTGATATTCGTCGATGAGGAGGAATTTGAAACGATTTGAAAGCTGGGAGCATACAGTTTTGTTTTTGTGCAGTAGTATCGCGGTTTTTGTCAGCAGGTCATCGAAGTCGAGGGCGTTGTTTTCGGTTAGTATTTGCTGGTATCGGTTGTATATTTTTGAAAGTGTTTTTGAAAAGAAGTCGTCGGCTTGGGCTTCGAACGGTTCGGTGTCGATGAGGCTATTTTTGAGAGAGGATATAGTATTGAGGCATCTTGATGGCGGGAAGTTTTTTTTGTCAATGCCGCAATCTTTTGTTGCTTGTTTTATGCATCTGGTCTGGTCGGAATCGTTGTAGATGCTGAAGTTAGATTTTATGTTGGCTTGGGCGGCGTATTGGCGCAGGATTCTGACGCAGAGTGAGTGGAAAGTGCTGATGTGTGCGCCGGTGGGTGTTCCGAGTGCGTCGGTTCTTTGTCTCATTTGTTCCGCGGCTTTATTTGTGAATGTTATGGCGCAGATATTTTTCGGTAGTACTGAGGAATCGATGAGGGCGGCGATTCGGTATGTGATGACGCGAGTTTTTCCACTGCCAGGTCCGGCGATAACGAGTAATGGGCCTTCGATATGTGAGACGGCTTTTTTCTGTGAAGGTGTCAGTTGTCGGTCGTATTGTTCGCTTTGCATAAGGGAGACAGTTTTTATTGGTTCTGCGGTTGATTTTGTTTCAGTAATTTTTCTTCCTGTTGTTTTAATTGTTCGGCTATGTCAGGTCTTTCGAGTTTTATTCTTGCGAGCAGGCTTTGTTTTAAGGTGAAAGGGTACTGCGGGTCGTTAAAGAAATCAAGGAGTGCGAAGTATTTGAGCATTTTAAGTTCGGGCAGATTGACCCTGTTTTCGTCTGAGTATGAGGCCTGATAGAAGTCATAGACTTCTTTTGCCATTTTTTCTCTTGCGAAAGCCTGGTCATCGTCGCGTATGGCATATCTGAAATAGCTTTCTATCAGCATCATTTGTACGATTTCCTTGGCATTGTTCAGGCCTAAGATGCTGAGTTCTTCGCGCAGGCGATTCTTTGCAAAGACTGCGAGTGAGACCTTAAATTCATCTTCGGGATAGAGTTTTCTGAGTTGGTTGTAGATTCTTCGTGCCTGCTGCATGTGTCCGGCCTGGTAGAATGAGAAGGCGGCGTTTTTGAGCATATTTCTGTGTCCGATGCGCATGGAATTGTATGTTGCCTGGTCATCGGCACTGAATTTTTCGATAACGGCGATTAGTGATTTGTTGTATGGGGCGAACATTCTCAAGTCCGGGCGCAAGAATATGTCGATTTTATATAAACCCGGAGTTTTGTCTGGTGCGTCGGGGATTTGGGCGGCAGGTATTTTGTGAATGAATATTTTTCCGTTTCTGAAGAGATTTTGCAAGCTATGGTTTATGATGCGGGTGATATTAGTTGCGTCAGCGGAGTAATCATTTTTTGCGGCAACTTGTAGTCCCTTGGTGGCCCAATAAATTGCGTGGGTATCGGGATGCCTCCAGTCCAGAGGTAATTGCTGGTTTGGGTCATCATAGTTAGCGACGGGGCCATATTGTTTATTTAGTTCGTTCATTAAGATTGGGTCGAGTTTCCAGATTTTGCGGAGGTGATAGGCTTTCGCGAAGATATCGAGTTTTTTGAGTGCTTTTGTTCCTCTGAAATTGTCTATTGCTCTGAGGGCTTCGGGTGTGAATCTGTTTGGGTTTTGTCTTAAAGATAGATAGTGGTCGGGGAACTGGCTGTTATCATCGAACGTTTTGTCGGCGGTTTTTAAGGATGTGATGAGTGGTGTTACCTCGGGGTCCTTTGAAAACTGCTGCCAATCGATTGGTGCTTTGGTTAGTGCTTCGAAATAGTCGTTTCCGGCTGATGGTGGGATTAATGCTTCCATAGACCTGGCGAGCTGCAGTTTATAGTATTTATGGGCATCGTCGGAGACATCACCAATTTTGTGCTGGAATATCCTGGCAAGTTCGCGATATAGCAAGAGGCTTTTCGGGTTCATAGGTATTCCCTGGTCGCGTAGTAGTTCGTAGCCATTTTTTACCCATTGCCATCGCTGGTCCGGTTGAGAGGCAGGTATTGCGACGGAGATGTTGTATGCCATATTCCAAGCCTGGAATTCCCATACTGCGGCGAAGCGTGGCTGGAGCGTGGTAATCCATTCGGCGATTTGCTTTGCATCGAAGAATTGGCCCTGGTCCTTTAGTCTGTCGGCTCTTAGCCACAATGCGTCTACGACGAGTCCTCTGAATGCTCCCATTGCGATGGTGGCGAAGGCCAGTGATGGCGGAGCATTTTCGAGCGGTTCATTGGATATGAGTTTCATTTCCTTGCGTTGCGAGTTTATGAAATCGAGCTGCATGCCGGCAGTGATGAGTAGACCGGTAGTGATGGTAATGCAAAGAGAATAAGTTATTATGTCACGCGTACGCATAATTGGTTTTCGTTTTAGATTATAACTTTGGCTATTTCCCTATAAGTAAAGATTAGCAATGCAAGCATTAAGACTAAGGCAGCTTTTATACAAATCATAATTCCAGCGACCTTTGCCAACATGGACCAGCTCAAAAGTTGTCCATGTATCAGGAATTTTGAGGGGCTGATTTTGTCAAATTGCGGGAGGAGTTGTATGATTGGTTTTAGTGTATATCGATAGGCGGCGCTTACGTTTTCACTCATGAAGTCGAATGATTCGACAATAAACGTGCTGACGGTCGCAGTGGAGAAAATTGTTAAGCAGAGTAATATTGCTACGGGGAAAGAGAGAAAAGTCGAAGCGAGTATCGCGAAGCAGGCAAGGAAGACAAGTCGGAGTAATATTAATAATGCAGCTCTGATGAAATTGGCGGTGAACGTATCGGCTTTGTATAGTACTTCCAGTCCGTCTTTAGGCGGAAACATTACGACGGTGTCGTTTAGAGTGGTATTTATGAATCCGACAGCTAAGAAGCCGTCTTCGGCAATGACGTCGGCTGGTACTTCGACTTCGTAGACTGTTCTGATGAGGTCCTTTCGGTCGAAGTAGCGGATAGGTGTTTCGATTTTTCCGGATTGAATCTGGCGATAGTCCCCTATCACCCATCTGCCGTAGATTTGCAAGTCTGGCGGGTTTACCGCGACATCATATTTGAATTTTACGAAGATTGACTGATTTGGGTCGAGTGGTTTTACATTGTTGAATTCCCAGAGCAGTTCGCCGCCAACTTCGGCAGCTCTTTTTTCGAGTTTTTTCTGCATGGTAAGGAGAGCTTTGACAGCTCTCGGAGATGTGTTTGGTGGTATTTGTCCGTTTCTTTCGAGTTTTTCGTAAAGTTTGTTGACCTCGTCAGTGACGTCGATATCGGTGGGAGTCAGGCTGGCACGGGCGGTGAAGAATTCGTTATTGACTTGTTTGAGTTCGTCTTGTGAAGCGTTGTAAAATTTAGGTGTGTAAATAACAATGGTGTATATTATAACGGAGAAAAGGGCTAAGAGGGCTGAGCTTAATATTGTTACGCCGAGTAATTTTCCTATCAGCAGTTGTGAGCGTCGTATTGGTTTTGTAAGTACGGTGAAGATTTGTTTTTGTTTTATGTCGTTTGTCAGCGAGAAAGTTGTCGCGATTATTGTGAACATGCAGAGCAGCAGCGAGGTCAGTGACATGCTATAACTTATGAATGTCTGCAGTCTGCCCTTTAGTGTTCCGTCTCCGGTTGTTATGAGCCCCATGACGGGCAGCAGGACGAGCAGCAGGATAATAAAGACGGCGGCAATTTTCATCCTCAAGGCCTGCCTTATAGTGTTTTTGGCGACAGCCCAGATACTATGCATCACCTGATTCTCCTGTCTGAGTATCAGTTTGCTCAGTGTTATCGTTTTTGGATGCCGAGCGGTCAGTGAGTTGTTCCAGGATATTTTTCTCGTTTTTTTCCAGTTCGGGAATTTGTGGTTCGGTGGTTTCTGTTTCGTCGGCAGAGACGGTTTTTACGGGTTCGGCGGGTTTGGTTAGTTGTTCGAGCAATTGTTTGTCCGGTTGGGGTTCGGTGGTTTTTAGCAGTTCGACTTTTTCAGTTGTTGTTGATTCGGTTGGTTTGGATACCGGTGCTGATACGAGTTTATCGAGAATATTTTCTTCGATGGATTTTGAGGCGAGGAAATCGCTAATTTGTGTAGTGCTGACGGCACCGCTGGTGGACTTGTCTTGTTGTTGAGCGGCGACGACGGTTTTGATGAAGAATGTTTCGAGTTTTTCCATCGGCGAAGTGATTTCGCACTCGGCTTTGTCTGCTTTGATGAGTCGTTTAATTTTTTCGGTAGTGATATCAGTGATGGAGCCGCTATTGATATTGATTTGTTTTTTGTCAGTTTGCAGCAGGAGGTCCTTAACTTGTCCTTCGGTCTGTATTTTTCCGCCATAGAGGATAGCAATTCTGTCGCAGACATCTTCGACATCGGCGAGGAGGTGGCTGCAAAGCAATATTGTTTTTCCTCGTTTTGCGAGTTGAATTACGAGGTCCTTTATTTGTCTCGTGCCGATGGGGTCGAGTCCGGTGGTGGGTTCATCGAGTATCAGAAGGTCGGGGTCGTTGATGAGTGCCTGAGCGAGTCCGATTCTTCTGGCCATACCTTTTGAGAATGTTCCGACGGGTCTGTTCGCGACGGTTTTTAGTCCTACCATATCGAGCAGTGTTTCGATTCTCATTTTTCTTACTTTTGCAGGCAGTCCGAAGATTCGTCCGTAAAAGTCGAGCGTTTCCCGTGCGTTCAGGTATTTGTATAGATAGGATTCTTCCGGTAGAAAACCGATGCGTGCGTTTATTTTCGGGTCGGTACCGTCGCCTCCAAATATGGCGGCTTTGCCCTTTGTGGGGTATAGCAGACCGAGGAGCATTTTGAGAGTTGTGGTTTTTCCTGAGCCGTTTGGCCCGAGCAGGCCGAAAACTTCATTGTATTTGATTTTCAGGTTGAGGTCTTCGACGGCATAGACTCTATTACGTCCCCACCAGTCGGTGAAGATTTTGGTCAAAGAAAAAGTTTCAATCGCATGTTCCATAGTATTTCACAAGCAAAGATTTATAATGACGTTACATGTGGTTCGTGGTCGAGTTCTTCTCCGTAACGGACAAGTCGAGCACTATTGAAGACGACAACTAATGAGCCGAAGAAGTGCAACATCGCGGCATAGATAACGGGCAGCCAAGCAAGTGATGCCGCAGTGACTCCGAGTATGATAAAGATGATGCCGAAGAGTAGATTTCCGTTTATGATTCCCCTGGTTTTTCTTGAGAGTCTTATGAGGAAAGGCAGTCTTTTGAGGTCGTTACTCATTAGCGCGATTGAAGCGGAATTTATAGCGACGTCACTGCCTGCAGCACCCATAGCGATACCGAGGTCGCCGGCAGCTAAAGCTGGTGCGTCGTTTATACCATCGCCGACAACAGCGACTGCGTGGCCATCTGCTTTGATTTGTTCGACTATAGCGAGTTTGTCCTGCGGCAGGCAATGTGCCTTGAAATCGGTGCATCCTAATTCTGCGGCGACACGGTTTGCGACTTCGGTTCTGTCACCGGTGAGCATGGTAACTCTTTTTATTCCGATGTCGAGCAGTTCTTTTACTGCGTGGTGTGCCTGTGGTCTTGTTTTATCCTGCATGCCTATCCATCCGATACACTTCGAGTTTTTCGCGACGTAGAGTGTGCTGAAGCCCTGCTCCTCGTGCAGTTCGGGGCCCGTGACATTGTTCATGTTTACTTTTTCTTCTTTTAGGAAGGTGTCTCTTCCGACGATGATTTTTTCGGAGTTGATGAGAGCGGCGACACCTTTTCCGGGAGTTTCCTTGAAGTTCTGGGCAGTGGGCAATGAGAGGTTAGCTTCTTTTGCGACCAAGTGCAGTGCCCTTGCGGCTGGGTGTTTACTCATTTGTTCAGCGGCTGCGGCAGTGGCGAGCAATTCGGAAGGTTCGATACCTTCGGCTGGTGTTAGTTTTGTGACGTATAGCTGGCCTGTTGTTACGGTTCCAGTTTTGTCGAAGACTATGGCGGTTATTTTTCCCGCTATTTCGAGGTCGGCGACATTTTTAACGAGTATGCCGAGTCTGGCTGATGCGGAGATAGCTGCGACCATGGCAGTTGGTGTTGCGAGGATTAGTGCACAGGGACAGGAGATGACAAGGATGGTGATGGCACGGTTGATATCATGTGTGAAGAACAGTACGATTCCCGCGACCATCAGTATTGTTGGTGTGTACCATTTGACGTAGCGGTCGATTATTCTCATGATGGGAATTTTTGTGTGCTCGGCTTGTATGATTAGTGACTGAACCTTTCCGAGTGTGGTATCTTTTCCGGCTTTTGTTACTTTGATATCGAGGACACCGGTGAGATTGTTTGTTCCAGCGAAGACCTGCATTCCGGGTACTTTGTCGACGGGTAGAGATTCGCCAGTTATTGTTGCTTCGTTTATGGAGCTTAGGCCGTTGACGATTTCTCCGTCGGCTGGGATATTGTCACCCGGTCGGACGCGGACACAGTCGCCGGTTTTTAGTGAGCTGACTTTTATTTCCTTTTCGGAACCGTCTTCGGCAAGTAGATTTGCCTGTGTCGGAGTGAGTTTTATCAGAGATTCGATTGAGGCGCGAGCGCCGAGTGCGGTACGACTTTCCATGAGTTCACTTAGCAGCATGAAGAACGCGACGATTCCCGCGGTAGCATAGTTTTGAGTTGCGAAGGCTGCGATTATTGCGAGTGCTACGAGTTCGTCCATGTGCATTTGTTTTTTGAAGAGACTTTTAATTGCGTGCAGGACGATTGGTGCGCCGAGTAATATTGCGGCGGCCATCGCGAGAAACTCGGCTTGGTCACTTGTTCGGCCGTAGAATATTCTTGCGATACTGCTATTTATTAAGAGGACTCCGCCGGCTAAGGTTCCGAGCAGAGCGATGCTTATGCGAATTTGCTTGCCGTGTGTGTGTTCGGCGTCGATGTTTTCTTTAAAATGTAAATGTTTATGGGCCATGGTTTGGTTTGTTTTTATTTTTCCTTCTTTATTGCGGGGTCCCTATTGAGTAGTATCCGGATTTCCCTTCCTTTGCCACTTATGGTGGGTTGAATGACCATTTTTTCATCCGCATTTTCGAGGACGTGTTCGATTGCATCCTGATAAATATTTTGAATTACAAGTTTAGGTCTTTTTCGGTATTGGGGCAGTATTTGTTTGAGGTAGTCAGCATTTGCTTTTGCGGCTTCGACTATTTTTCCTCGATAAGCTCTGGCTTGGGCGATTGTCTGCTGCGCGGAGCCGGCTAATTGATTCCAGAAGATGTCCAACTGCTGTTGTGTGGAGGTTTGGTCCTTAATGGCAGTGAGGAGTTGAGCGGCGATGGGTCCGGCAGTTTCGTTCAGGGTGTTTTCCGCATATCCCTTGGCTTCGCTAATTTCCTTTTGGCTTATCTGGCTGGCTTTTATTGAAGCGATAAATACTTTGTCGACCTGTCGCGGCCAAGTTATGTCAGTTAGTTGCAGTGAGACGGCGGTTATTCCGCTTTGAATATCGTCGAGTTTTTGCTGAACGAGTTTTTTGACGTGTTTGGGGATTCTGTCCTGGCTTGAAATAGCTTCGTCGATTGAGTAATAGACCATGGCATCGACGACGGCATCGGCGACGATGTTTTCGAGTAAAGGGGTTACGCTTTTTTTGATGACTTCGGTGTAGCTTTGTCCCGGTTTTGTGCTATCTGTGTAAACATTATTATAGAAACGTTCCGGGTCGTCGATTTGGTAAGTTAGTTGCCATTTTGAATGTACGATGCTGTAATCGTCACCAGAGGAGTCGGTGATTGATTGAGTTTGTTTTTCACCGCCGATGATGCAGTATCCGTCTTTAATTGGATTTAGTGATGTTGGTACTCTGGTAGAGCTCTTTCCGGCGAGTATGTCTTTTTTTGATTGATAGTACCAGAAAGAGTTAATGGGAAGGTTTATCTTTTTGG
Source organism: Planctomycetota bacterium (assembly GCA_023135935.1). Taxonomy (GTDB): domain Bacteria; phylum Planctomycetota; class Phycisphaerae; order Sedimentisphaerales; family Anaerobacaceae; genus JAGLSU01. Next base: position 10,650 of record JAGLSU010000067.1, on the reverse strand, counting down.
CGACGGGGATTTTTACGATTTCGTCTATTGGATAAGGGAATATCCAGTGCAGCCCCGGGTTGAGAAGTTTGTCTTCGGCAAGGCCCCTGATTTTTCCGAATCTTAGTACGAGTGCCTGTTCGTCCGGTTCGACCATTCTGAATCCTGAGATAAAAAAGAGTACTACCAGTACGAGCATAATTATCTTCAGGATGAAGAAGCTGATTTTCAGGGCATCGTAGAGCGATTTCCCTGCAACATCGAGCTGATCGGTGTCTGCTTGCTCGGTCGGGAGCGACTGAGAGCTGTTTTCTATTTCGTTGTCGTGGTTATGTTCAGTCATTTTATTATTTTGGTTTTATATCCGGCATTTGTTTTAGCAGTTTAAAAGGTTCGGTATCGGCACTTAGGACGATGGTTGACCTTTCCCGCAGTATTTTTTTGAGTGCTTCGATATCTCTGAGGAACATGGCGAGTTCGGGGTCTTCTTCGAGCATTTTGTAGTATTTTGCAGCTTCGGCATCACCCTGGCCTCTGATAGCTTTTGCTCTTGCCTGAGCGGCGGCTAACAGTTCGGTTTTTTTGGAATCAGCATCGGTTTGGATTTTAGTTGCCTGTGCTTTGCCTTGAGCGATGGTGGCATGTGTTTTTCTGTTTCTTTCGGCTCTCATGCGTTCGAAGACATCCTTTGTGACATCGTCGCTGATTTTTAGTTGTTTTATTCCGAGTGTTTTGATTTCGATACCGTAATCGTCCAAGACAGCTTGTTTCAGGTCAGTGAGCATTTCGCTCTGGATTTGCCGGATTTTGATTTTTGATTGGTCACTATTTACGAATTCTGAGAAGTAATGCTGGCCTATAACCTTGTTTTGCGTATCGCTGATTTGACTTCTTAGTTTGTTTTCAGCTTCTTTGACGGTTCCGACGGAGTTGAAGAACTCAAGCGGCTGGGCAATTTTCCAAACGAGATAGGAATTTACAATTATTGGTACGGCAGTTTTTGTTGTTGTCTCACCGACGCTGGTTTCAAAGACTCTCATTCTTGAGTCGAATTTGTAAACCCTTTGTATTGGTGCCGGCCATCTGAAATACCAACCCGGTTCGGTAATTTGCCTTGTTGGTTTTCCGAAGGTTGTAACCAGAGCAGATTGAATCTGTCTGACCTGGAAAGAAACGAGGCACAGTGCCATGATAGCGATTAGTAAAACGATAAAGATTGTAATAGCTAAATTTTTCATTTTCCGGATTGCTCCTCAAAACCACCTAATTCATACAAACTTGGTGTTAGTTTTTCTTTTACATCGACAATAAAAACCTGTGTGTCGTTTTCGTCAGTGACGATGACAAATTTTCTTATGTTTTCGAGAGTTTCTTCCAAGGCAGCCAATCTTTGCTGGCGTTTATAGATACTTTTTGCGGCTCTATATGCTTTTAGCTGGCTATCAAATCTTTGTCCCGTAGCTTTCGCGAGTGTAGCTTTTTTGAATGAATAGCTTTGTGCATCTCTTAGTGTTGTGAAGATTTCGCCACTTGCCTGTGCGAATGCTTCATCTAATTGTTTTTCAAGCATGTCGAGTTGTTTTGTGTCATTTTTGTTTTTTGCGTTTTGGTATTTGGCAGCAAGTTCATAGAGTTTTTCAGCATCAGAGACGGAGCCAGCGAGACTGCTTAAAATTTCATTACGCTTGGCATGGGCTCGCAGTATAAGTGCCTGTTTTTTTTGTACGGCGCCGACAACTTTTTGATAATCGACAGCAACCTGAGGCGGCGGATGTATTCCCTGGAGTCCTAAAAAGACGATTTCTATTCCGAGTCCTTCTTCGTCCACAGCATTTTGTATTCTTTGTGTCAGTATTTTTTTTGCCTGTGCCCGTCCAGCTCCGAGTATGCTTTTTTCGATATCGTCTTGATTGTTGACTTCTATTTTTGTGCTTGCTGCGAGCCTTGTGAGCTCGCGATAACAGATGGATTTGAATAGTTCTTTCGGTTCGTTATGATTGTATAGATAAGAGTATAAGTCCTTTACTCTGTATTGTATGGGTACGGTGGTGATGAGCAGGCTCACGGGTACGGTGCCGGTTTTTTCATCTGTTTGTCCGCTGGCGATAAGCAGCATGTCCTCTTGTTCGTGGTGTTCTTTTCCCCAGAGTAAAGAGGTATCATGTGCGTGCTCGTCGTCTTTTGGTGTGAAGCCGATATAAATTTCGGAAATCATTTTAGTAGGATATTTGTACGCGATATCAATTGGCCACGGCCATTTGAAAGCTAATCCCGGTCCGATGATTCTGACTTGTTTGGCATCGTTCATTGGATTGCCGAAGTGCTCTATTATAGCCTGTTCGTTTGGTGCTACGATGACAATGCAGCTTAGCAAATAGAGGTTTAGGGCGGCGAATAGTACGAGAGGAACGATAGCTTTTTCGAGTAGTTTATAGAACCACGTCTGCGAGACCTTGAAGCCGAACTGGTAATCGATAGTTGATGCGGCTGTTCGGAATATTTCTCCTGGTTCATTTATGAGTCCGAGCAGTCTGCTGTCGAAAGCACTTCTGCTATAGAATCCTTTTATCCTTGGGCGGTAGATATCCATGACGATGTTTAAGGCGGTTTCGGCGCCGAGGATGATGAGCAGGATTGGTATAACGTAGTTAATGACATTTATTACCGCGAAGATTTTGAATTGCGACAGTGCCAGAGCGATGGCTATGGCGAAACAGAGGAATGCTGTGCCGAGCAGTAAACTGCCCCCTGCTCTTAAAGGTTTCCAGAGCTTTTGCGCGGACATTCCGGTAGCGTAACGTGAGATAAGGAAACTGACGAACGCGATGGCAGTGAGGCAGATTGCACAGACGAGTGGTTGCCTTGGATATAATTCGAGTCCGGCATTGAGCTTTTTGAGAATATAGTAGCCAATAGCTAATTGGTATATAGCGATGAGTGCGGAGAAACCGGGGAGGAACCATTTTTCGAAAATTTCGAGTCTTCGCCGCTGCATTGCGAACATAGAGGCGTGCTCATCTTTGTTTTTGAAGATAGCGGCATTTTTTTCGTCACTTGTCAGCTGTGACATATCGAGCTTTTCCTGTTCGGCGAGAGCTGCTTGATGGAACTGGAAACATAAGACAGCCCAAATCATGGCAGTAGCTAAGATGAAATAGCTTACAGCGTAGACGGCGAAGAACTGACTCCATTGACCCAGGAGTAAGACGATGGTAAAGAACACAACGCTTATGGCTAAAGCGGTGCGAGATAAATATTCAGCACGTTTGGAGGAGATAACCATTTTTTATCTTTTGAACAAAAATCTTTAAATAAAGTATTAGTGCTAAGCCCTTTACAATTTACAAGTTGTGTAATATAACAATAAACGTCATTTTAGTATAGAAACAATTAACAAAAAATCATGTTTTGAATCTTAAACACAGGCCAGTGATAACGGATAATCAGTTATGCGAAAACTGAACCTTTTTACACTGACGAAAAACACATTCGTCGAAACACTTCGGCAACCAGTCTATGCCATAATAATAGTCGCCGCGTTGCTTTTACTTTTCCTGAGTCCGTCGGTTGCGATGTACACTCTGAGCGACGACAACAAGCTCTTGCGCGAATTAGGCTTATCTACGCTATTTTTGGCTAGTTTGTTCATATCAATCTTCTCATCTTCCGGTGCGGTTGGCGAAGAAATTGAAAATAAAACGATAATGACGGTGCTTAGCAAGCCGGTTCGACGTCCGATATTTATAATTTCGAAGTTTTTGGGTGTGGCGGGCGCGGTTGGATTGGCTCATTATATATGCACAATAGTGCTTTTAATGTGCATAAGGCACGGTGTTGTTGATGGTGAGCATGGTATGTACGACTGGACGGTATTGGCTGCTGGTGGTATGGCTGTGGTGTTGACATTTTTGATAACTGCTTTTTTGAGCTATAGTTATGACATGAAGTTTTCTTCGACGGCGGTGGTATTGGGTAGTATATTTTTGACGTTTGGCATAATATTTTTGTGTTTTATTGACCGTCACTGGCGTTTTAACCCTCAAAATAACGGTATAAACGCGTTGGATGTTTATGGGTCGATATTGCTGTTTTTGGCTGCGCTTATTATTGTGGCTTTGGCGGTGGCTTTTTCGAGCAGATTTAACGTCGTGGTGACATTGTCGGCATGCGTGGGGATATTTTTGCTCGGTCTTATCAGCGATTATGCTTTTGGGCGGTTTGCTGAGGTGCATTTGTGGGCGAAAATAGGTAGGATTTTGGTGCCGAATTTGCAGATTTTCTGGATAAGTGACGCTATTTATGAGGGCAGCGTTGTTCCGGCGAGGTATATTTTGATAAGTGCTTCGTATGCGTTGTGTTATACGGTTGGGATACTTTCGCTGGCAATCGCCCTTTTCCAGCGGCGCCAAGTGGGATGAAATAATTTTCACTGGCAGTTTTCATTTCTTCGGTGATAGCTTCTTGTCGTTGAACTCCGGCAATTGGTTGAATGTTTCGGCAAATATGGCAAAACACTCGTATTCCTGCTTTAGAACCTCCCCCATGACGCGAAGGTCGTCAGGACGGTTAGATTTCACATCGCATTCGTAAGGGCAGACAGAGACGTATAGCTGAGGGGTGAGATTCTCATAGTTAGGATACTTGAAATGGACGCGTTGGCCGCCACCGTGCCCGTCCTTTCCTTTGATTGTGTTGTCAAATTGCTGGAGTCGAGACTTCAGGCCGCCTTTGGCATTTGTCATACCCACATAAACAATCTCTCGTCTCCACGAAAACGCCGTGCCATCCATGTTTTTGTCGGACCGGGCAATAGCATAGACTCCCGGAAACTCAATACCATCGAGACTATTCCGTTTTAGCCACCTCACCCATGTGGAAAATTCCTTTTTCATCATCTTTTTTCTTCAAACAGCTGAACCGTGCAACAATTTATTAGCAGTTGTATTTTTTATGACTATTGATTATTTCAAATCTTTTGTAACGGCGATTTCGTCGCAGTTTTTTTGTTTGGGGCATTTTGCGCAGTCGGTCCAGACTTTCATGGGGAGTGTGTCTTTTTCGACGATTTCAAATCCGGCTTTTTCGAAGAAATCTGGTGTCAGGGTTAGCGCGAAGACTTTCGGCAGGTTTATTTGTTCGGCTTGGGCGACAGCTGCTTCGATGAGAATTTTACCGGCACCTTTTCCGGTGTGGGGTTTGTCCACTGCTAATGATTTTATTTCGGCTAAGTCTTCCCAAATTATCTGGAGCGCGCAGCAGCCGATAATTTTGCCGTCGAGTTCGACGACGGAGAATGTCTGCAGATTTTCGTAAATATCGGCAATAGAGCGAAATAACATCTTATCGTGTTCGGCATAAGAGTTAATCAGTGCGTTAATGGCTTTTACATCATCGATTTTGGCTTTTCTGACAATCATAATCAGCAAAGTATAATCTATCAGGCGGGATTTGCCAATATCAAACCATTGGGTTGGGGTGTAATCAAAAAAGGAAAAAAAACTGGAAAAACGGTTCGATATCATTACAATGTTTGAGATTATGAAATTTGTACTGATAGACAAGATAGTGTCGCTGGAGCCGGGCAAGGAGATTAAGGCTGTCAAGAGTGTTTCTCTGAGTGAGGAATATTTGGCGGACCACTTCCCTACTTTTCCCGTTTTGCCGGGTGTTCTGCTATTAGAGGGTCTTGTGGAGTCGGCATCGTGGCTGGTTCGTGAGGCAGAGAATTTTGCGCATAGTATGATATTGCTTAGAGAGGCGAGAAATGTAAAATATAAGAGTTTTCTTGCGCCGGGTTCTCAGATAGAATATACTGTCAGTGTGAAAACGATAGAAGATAGCGTAAGCAGTTTTAGCGGAGTCGGCTTGTCGAATGGCGAGTTGATTATAGAAGCTAAATTCGGATTGAGACATTTTAACCTTTCAGATGATGATTCGTCATTGGCGGCTGTTGATGCCAAGGTAGTTGAGAATATGAAGAATCGCTGGAAGCTTTTAAGGGATTAGAAGGAGCTCAAGAGAAGAGCGAGAAAAATAATTACAACCGGAGGTAATAATTATGGCAATGAGTCGGGACGAGATATTCCAAGAAGTTAGCGAAGTGATGGTAGAGGCGTTGGGTGTAGATGATGATGAGGTTACGGCAACGGCAACGTTGATGGGAGATTTGGGTGCGGAGAGCATCGACTTTTTGGACATAGTGTTTCGATTGGAAAAGGCGTTCGGGATAAAGATTGCACGCGAGGAATTATTCCCAGCGGAGAGTCTTCTGAGCAATCCTGAATTTATCAGTAACGGTAAATTGACAGAGGTTGGTCTTAAGGAACTTCGTGAAAAGATGCCGCATACTGATATAAGTACGTTCGAAGGTGACCCTGATATAAATAAGCTTGGTAATTTGTTTACGGTCGACGCGATTGTAAATTACGTTGAGGGCAAGCTGAACGCGGCTTAAAAAGTATAGCTTGACCAAAGAAATATCATCGGCAGGAGTGGCCTTGTGCAATCCTGCCGAAAATTTTAATATGGATGTGCGATGCGTTGGATATGGATAGATAAATTTGTTGAGTTCCGCCGCGGTGTAAGTGCCGTGTCGATAAAGAATGTGACACTTTCCGAGGAGCATTTGCACGACCATTTTCCGGGCTATCCCGTTATGCCGGAATGTTTGATTATCGAAGCGATGGCGCAGACGGCGGGTATACTCGTTGGGGAGGCGAAGAAGTTTCAAGAGAAGGTTATTCTGGCCAAGATAAAGAAGTGCGTATTTTTCGAATGTGCCCGGCCTGGAGATACCTTGAGGTTGGAGGCGAAGATAGAATCTATTGCTGATGAGGCGGCGAGTACGAGCGGTAAGGTTACTGTCGAGGGCAAAGTGATAGCAGAGATAGATTTGATGTTCAGTCATATAGACCAGAACTTAGCGGGTAAGAGTTTTCCGGAGGAGAATTTCGTGTTTACCGATTTGTTCAAATCACTTCTTCAGGGTGCGGTTTTTTCGGAGACAGAGTAATGAGTTCTGCTCGCGTAGTGATAACCGGCCTTGGTTCGATAAGTCCCGTAGGAAATACCAGTGTTGAGATGTGGGAGAGTCTTTGCGCGGGTAAGTGCGGGATAGATAAGATTACGGCATTTGACCCGTCGGGTTTTAGCTGCAAGATAGCCGGTGAAGTTGATGAATTTAAGGTGCAGAAGTATCTACCGAAGAGCGAGCGTAAGGCAGTGAAGATGATGTCGAGGGACATTAAGCTTTCGGTTGTGGCAGCGGATGAAGCGTTGAGGAGCAGCGGATTAGTTACCAAAGGGATTGACGCTGAGAATATTAATGTAGAGCCGAGCCGTATGGCGATTAATTTTGGGGCGGGACTTATAAGCTGCGATTTGGAAGAGTTGGCACCGGCAGTGGCGGCAAGTGTTTCCGAGGGGAAGTTCGATGTTCGCAAATGGGGCAAAGAGGGAGTAGAGTTAGTGACGCCTTTGTGGTTGTTGAAGTATCTGCCCAACATGCTTGCGTGTCATGTAGGAATAATTCACGATATTGAGGGACCGAGCAATACGATTACATGTGCGGAGGCAGCGGCACAGCTGGCAATAGGTGAGGCATCTCAGATTATTGCGCGGGGTGACGCTGACGTTGCTTTAGCAGGTGGTGCGGAGGCGAAGGTGAATCCTTTGATTATGATTCGTCAGTGTTTGCTTGGTAGAGCGACGAGCGAAAATAACGCAGAGCCGGAGAGTGCGTGTCGGCCTTACGATGCCGATGCCAAGGGAGCGGTTTTCGGTGAAGGTGCCGGAGTGGTGGTGCTGGAGAATCTGGAGAAGGCAACGGAACGTGGAGCAAAGATTTATGCTGAGGTTGCCGGTATTGGACAGAGCAATAGTATAAATTCGGCTTATGAGCATTTGGAGGCGGATGGTAAGGGTGTTCAGATAGCGATAGAGAAGGCATTGGCGGATGCGGAAATTGTCGCGGCGGATTTGGATTTGATTATTCCGCATGGGACGGGGATAGCAGCTGACGATTTGGCGGAGTCGCGAGGTATAGAAGCGGCATTGGGCGGAGCAGTGAGTGATGTTGCTGTTTGGCCGACGAAGAGTATGTTGAGTAATACGGGAGCGGCATGCGGTGCGATTGATGTTGTCGCGGCTGTTTTCGCTATAACTGAGGGGAAGATACCGGCAGCGAAGAATTGCGACAAGAAAGCGGAGGGTTGCAATTTGAATATTGTGACAGAGGAGATAAAGAAAGAGATACGTTATGTTCTGTGCTGCAGTTATACTTATGGCGGTCAGACGGCTGCGATAGTATTGAAGAGGTTCGAGGATTAGATGTTAGATAAGGGTAACAAAGAGCGAGTTGTAATAACGGGGATGGGAGTTATCTGCCCGATGGGTCACGACGTTGAGACGATGTGGTCAGGTATGATGACGGGCAAGAATGGGGTGGGTAAGACGACGATTTTTGACGCATCGACGTGTCCGACAACATTCAGCGCGGAAGTTAAGAATTACGATATGAGTAAGTACACTAGAAAAACGCAGCTGCACGAATGTGGCAGTCGTGGTTCGAGTTTTGTAGTTGGTGCGGTGAGTCAGGCATGCGGGCAGGCGGGGATAGATATTGAGACGGATGAGCCGAGCGATGGAATAGAGCGCAGCAGATTGGGGGTATATCTTGGTGCCGGCGAAGGTTCCGTAGATAATGAGGCGTTTTTCAATTCGATTGCGAACGGCTGGGACGGTGAGAAAAATGAAATGGATTGGGGGAAGTGGGCGGAGACAGCATTCGGGCAGATGAGCGCGACGTGTGAGCTTGAGCAGGAATCGAATATGCCGGTGGCTCATGTGACGATGGTGACGGGAGCTCGCGGGCCAACGCGCAGTTGTCTTACGGCATGTGCGGCGAGTACTCAGGCGATTGGTGAGGCAACGAATATAATTCGCAGGGGTGACGCTGACGTGATGATAGCCGGCGGAGCGCATTCGATGATACATCCTTTGGGTTTGATGGGATTTAATCGGTTGACGGCGTTATCGACGAGGAACGACAGTCCGGAGACGGCATCGCGGCCGTTCAGCGCGAGCAGGGACGGATTTGTTTTGGGTGAGGGAGCAGCTGTGGTGGTTCTTGAGAGTTTGAGTTCGGCAGAGAAAAGAGGAGCCGAGATTTTCGCAGAGGTTATCGGTTACGGGAGCAGTTCGGACGCGTTTCGTGTGACAGACATGCATGAGGATGGGCGCGGAGCGGCGCAGGCTATAAGGTCGGCATTGTCGGATGCGGGGATTAGTTATAAGGATGTTGATTATGTGAACGCGCACGGGACGAGTACGACGGAGAATGATTCGATAGAGACGAAGGCGATTAAGGCGGTGTTTAAGGAAGAGGCGAAGAACACGCCGGTAAGTAGTGTTAAGAGTATGCTGGGACATTTGATTGGTGCGGCGGGAGCGGCGGAGTTGATTACATGTGTTTTGGCTATACGTGATAATACGGCTCCTCCGACGATGAACCTGCATGACAAGGACGGGGAACTGGATTTGGATTATGTGCCGAATGAGCCGAGAAAGATGCAGATAGATGTTGCGATGAATGAATCGTTTGGGTTCGGCGGACAAAATAATGTGGTGATTATAAAAAGATACCAGGAATAATCATGATAGATATAAAAGAGATACGGGAAAATCCTGAGAGATTTGAAAAGGCGGCTAAGGATAAATACTTCAAGGTGAATATTGACAGGTTGCTCGAGATTGACGAGGCGCTGAAAAAAGGAAAACAGCAGCTTCAGGATATTGTTACCGAGAAGAATCAAATCGGCAAATCGATACCGAAGTTGTCAGGTGATGAAAAAGAAGCGGCATTGGCGAAGTTGTCGAAACTCAAAGAGGATGAGGCGGTTATTGACAAAGATGTTAAGGAACTGCAGCCGGAATTTGATGCGTTGATGTCGGAGGTTCCACAGCCGGCGGATGAGGATGTTCCCGTAGGTAAGGATGATAGTGAGAATGTTGAGATAAGGAAAGAGGGAGAGATTCGGGAATTTGATTTTGAGCCGAAGGACCATTTGCAGTTGGGATTGGATTTGGGGATTATAGATATCGAGCGTGGTGTGAAGTTGGCTGGTACTCGGAATTATTTTCTTAAAGGTGACGGCGCATTGCTGCACTGGGCTATATTGCAGTTTTCGATGGATTATATGGTTGGTAAAGATTATGTGCCGCTGATTGTTCCGCTTTTGGCTAAAGATGAGGTGATGCGCGGGACGGGATATTTTCCGGGTTCTGAAGAACAGACTTACCAGATGGAGAGGGACGAATTGAGTCTAGTTGGGACGGCGGAGGTTCCTTTGACAGCATATCATATGGGTGAGATATTGAATTTTAAGAGTCTGCCGAAAAAATATGTTTCGATGTCGAGTTGTTTCAGGCGAGAGGCAGGTGCAGCGGGTAAGGATACATACGGATTGTATAGGATTCATCAGTTCGATAAGGTCGAGCAGGTGGTTATTTGTGAGAATGATGCTGAAAAGAGCGAAAAGTATCACGGAGAGATTTTGAGTAATGCTGAGGCAGTGATGAAGGCGCTGGAACTGCCCTACCGAGTTGCGGTTGTATGCAGCGGAGATTTGGGAAGAGGTCAGGCGAAGAAATTCGATATAGAGGCGTGGATGC
>JAGLSU010000066.1 GCA_023135935.1 Planctomycetota bacterium | reverse complement strand
TAAAAAGTTAATATTGTTGAAGCCGTGTTGTTATATGAATCTCAGCGGCCAAGTAGTTGCGACCGCATCGGGTTTTTACAGGCTTGATGTTAGCGACTTGCTTATTGTGACAGATGATATGGCGTTACCGCCCGGCAAGATACGATTACGGTCGAAGGGTGGCAATGGCGGTCATAATGGTTTGGCGGATGTCATAGTAAAGCTCGGCACAGAGAATTTTAGTCGTTTGCGAGTTGGTATTGGTTCCAGCGGCGCGGAAGCATCTGAGAATTACGTTCTCAGTAAGCCACCTGAGTCGGAACGAGTTTTACTGGATGAAGCGATTGATGTCGCGCGCGAAGCGGTGCTTTGTTGGGCTGAGTTTGGTATCGAAGCGGCAATGAACAAGTTTAATGAGTAACGAGTTTGCATTTGTTTGTGAACTGGTGACAAGAAAAATAAAAAAATATAGAATTTTACAGGAGGTATTTGGTTTGGAAACTGTTGTAAAGAAACTGTATGAGGCGATGTTTCTTATCGATTCGGCGAAAGCAACGGCGGATTGGTCCGGAATGTTGGAGGTCATTACGAAGGTATTAGAGAAGTCCGGTGCTGAAATTGTCTCGATGGAGAAATGGGATGAGCGCGAGTTGGCGTACGAGATTCAAAAACGCAGCCGCGGCACGTATATCCTTTGCTACTTCAATGCTGATGGCGCAAAGATACAAGAGATAGAGAGAAATATTCAGCTGTCGGAGCAGATAATGCGTGTTTTGATTCTTTGTACCGATTCGATGAACAAGGAAGACCTTGAAAAAGATACGCCCGCAATGATAGCTGAAAAACGAGCAGCCGAAAGGGCTTTAGCTCAAGAAGCAAAGGCCAAGCAGGCAAGCGAAGAATCGCCGGAGGCGCCAGCAGAGGTTGTTGCTGAGGAAAAGGCAGCTGAGGTTGAGGATTCGAAAGAGCCGGAGCAGGCGGCTGTGCCAGAGGCGGTAGAACCGGAGCCAGTCGAGGATGAGGACAAGAAAGAAGCTGAAGCAGAGCCAGAAGCAAGCGGCGAAGTTGCTGGTCAGTAATTTTTCATCGAGGTTTTGGCGGCTATAGAAGATATGGCTGAAAAGGGTTTTGGAAAAACCAGAAACGGGAGTAAAAGATATGGCTAATTTTAATAAAGTTTTGCTGATAGGCAATTTGACTCGCGACCCGCAATTATCGTATTTGCCGAGTCAAACAGCAGTGGTGGAGTTTGGTTTGGCCGTGAACCGCAGATGGACGGGCAAGGATGGTTCCAAGAAGGAAGAGACATGCTTTATAGATTGTCGTGCCTTTGGTCGTCCGGCAGAGACAATAAATAAGTATCTCGTCAAGGGCAGGCCGGTATTTGTTGAGGGCAGGCTCGACTTTGACAGTTGGACAGCTCAAGACGGAACGAAGCGAAGCAAGCACAGGGTTACGGTGGAAAACTTTCAATTTTTGGGAGCTCCATCCGGCGCTGGTGCAGTAACGAACGAAGCAGCTTCCGGAGTTGAAGCTAAAGGTCCAAGTGCCGGTGGCGAATCGGTAGATGATATTCCGTTTTAGTAACATTTAGAGTATCTCACTGAATGTTCGGTGGGATAGAACGAAGATAAGACAGGAGTTTAATAAGTTGAAGACGAACCCAAGAAACACCAAAAAGAACAGTAAGAGGAAGAGCAGTTTTACCGGTGCTCGTGAGCAGACTCAATGCCGTTTTTGTAGGCGTAGTGTCGAATACGTTGACTACAAGGAGATAGATATTCTCCAGCGGCTTTTAACGCATCGCGGTAAGATATATTCGCGTAAGCGTAGCGGCAACTGTGCAGGTTGTCAGCGCAAGGCGAAGAACGCTATTAAGCGTGCCAGGTATATGGCTTTGCTACCTTATACTAGTTAATCGGTTAACAATTGATTTGTCAGTTTTCATTAGAAGTTGAACAGATGGAGATGAGGAAATTATGAAGATATTGCTTTGTCATGATGTAGAAGGGCTTGGCTGGCTCGGTGATGTTGTAGAAGTTGCAGACGGATATGCGAGGAACTATTTGATTCCTCAGCGCATAGGTGTTGCTCCGAGTGAGGCGGCAGTAAAGTCTCTGGCGGACGAGAAGGCCAAACGAGCCGAACAGCGTATTGCAGACACAAAACGCCTGGAAGAAGCGGCTTCGGCGGTTGATGGAGCCGAAGCAGTTATTGCAGCTAAAGCAAACGAGCAGGGTCATTTATTTGGTTCAGTTTCGGCAAGTGCGATAGCGTCTAATCTGCGAGAGCAGGGCTTTACGGTAGCCGATGGGATAGTTCGGATTTTCGAGCACATAAAAGAAGTTGGTACGCATACTGTCGAGTTGAAGTTTACCCAGGATTTGGTTGTAGCTGTTAATGTCGTTGTTGTAGCGGAAGGCGGGGACGATGCAGCTGTTAGTGAATCTGAAAAGGATGAGACGAGCGAGGCAACCGAAGAGGACAAGTAAGGGACGGGTACTGAAATGGCACGGACTGGAAAGGTTACAGGCGGTAGCGGTATAGAAAATGCAGGCGGCCGTAGCATGCCGGAATCTTTGGCTGCGGAGGCGGCGGTACTTGGCTCAATGGTGATAGACCCGCGGTGTATAGGCGAGGTCATCGAGCATGTAAAGTCGGAAGCATTTTACCGTGTTGAGCACCAGATAATATTTGATGCTTTGGTCGGTCTTTACGAAAAGAACAAAAGCGAAGGTATTGACGGGGTTTTGCTTCGTGATGAGTTGGAAAAACGAAATCAGCTTACAGAAGCAGGTGGGGTAGAGTATCTGGCTAAGGTTTTAGAGTCGGTTCCCTCGAGTGCAAACGCGGAATATTATGCGCATATCGTCAAAGACAAAATGCTGCTTCGAGAACTTATTGGAGCGACCAGCGAAATTTTCGATGATGCTTACGACCAGAATGGCGAGACGCGTGAAATACTTGATGAGGCGGAGCGGAGGATATTTTCGGTAACGGATAGAAACATCAAGGGGCAAGCTGTTGCATTGAAGGACTTGGTTGTTCAATCCTTTGAGTTAATAGAAAGACGTGACGGCAGCACTGTTACGGGATTAGCAACAGGTTATTTTGAGTTGGATGATTTGACATGCGGTTTGCAGAACGGAGAAATGATAATTGTTGCCGGTCGTCCGAGTATGGGTAAAACTTCTTTGGCATTGAATATAGCAGAACACATGGCTGCAAATGAGAAGATTTCTGTGGCATTGTTTTCTTTAGAGATGGGCAAGCAGCAATTGGCTGAGCGATTTTTGTGCAGTATCAGCGGTCTCGATAGCCAGAAGGTAAGAAAGGGGCTTTTGGACGAAGATGATTACAAGAAGTTAGTAGAGGCTTGTGGCAAGTTGTCTGAAGCACCGATTTATATTGATGACACGTCAACGCTGACACCATTGGAACTTCGTGCCAAGGCGAGAAGATTGAAGAGCCTTCATAATATACAATGTATTATGGTGGACTATTTACAGTTAATGCATTTGGGTGGTCGTCCGGAATCACGTCAGCAGGAGATAACCACAATTTCAAGATACCTAAAAGGTTTGGCAAGAGAATTGAATGTTCCGGTTGTGGTTTTGAGTCAATTGAACCGTGCGGCGGAGGGCAGGGAGGGGCATCGGCCTCGAATGAGTGACTTGCGAGAGAGCGGCAGTATCGAGCAGGA
>JAGLSU010000065.1 GCA_023135935.1 Planctomycetota bacterium | reverse complement strand
GAAAGAGGGGTTTTTGTTTGTGAAGATGACGGGGCACCGAGTAAATACGGCAGTGGCTGGACGCAATTGTATGACAAGGAAGAATGGCATGACAAGCCGTCGGTGCGTCATGGAAACAAACTCGGCACAACGTTTTCTTTTGCGGATGGGCACAGTGAATACTGGAAATGGGAAGATAAACGTACGTTAGATTTGGGTTTAGGAAAGATTAATAAGAAGGCGCAGCCTGGCAATCGGGATTTGCATAAAGTTCAAAAAATAGCTTGGGGCAAATTGGGTTATACCCCTTCTTAGCCATAACCACATTAAATGAGGAAGGATTTCAGCTATGAGTGGTGGTCATAGGAGGTTTGTGGGGTTTACACTAATTGAGCTTTTGGTGGTGATAGCTATCATCGCGTTGTTGATGGGGGTATTGATGCCGGCATTGGCGAGAGTAAAGAAGCAGGCCAAAACATCGGCATGCCTGATGAATCTTCGTCAGTGGGGTGTTATGTTTACGATGTATGCCAGTGATAATGATAGCCAATTGCCTCCGACTCAGTATGACGCATACTATGATAGTCAAGGTCGAAAGATACATCATGACTGGACATTTACGCTGAGACCTTATTATATGAAAGAACCGAAAATACGTGTATGTCCGGCGGCCAAAAAGCTTGCATGCTCAAATGCTGATTGTGGTGGTAATCCAATGAATTATCAGGGTGCCGCACTTTTAGGATGGGGCAAGATTCCCGACCCTACAATATTTAGTGAATTACTTCCTGGTGACTACGGTAGTTATGGAATAAATGGGTATGCTCAGTATACAGGCGAGACAGGAACGCTTGGTACTCGTGGCGAGTCCAAGGATTTGTGGAAGGTTGTAACCGTTAGGGGTGGTGCTAACATTCCGCTGTTTTTAGACTGCATTTGGAAGAAGGGATGGCCTTGGGATGATGACACACCGCCTCCCGAAGCCGATGCTGGCGGCGGCAGGATTCGCAAATTTTGTATTGACCGACACGGTGGTGCGATAAATAGTGTATTTTTTGATGGTGCAGCCAGAAGGATATCACTCAAGAAGTTATGGCAGCTTAAGTGGCATCGTAGTTTTGATAACAGGAAAAATCCTTATGCGAAAGCAGATGCTGACTGGCCGCAATGGATGAGCAGTTTTAAGGTCGACTACGATTAAGTATGGGCTGTCTTAGTTAGATGGTTTTGCGTTTATCAGGGCGGCTAAAAGAATGTGCCTTAATCTGTCCACACCGAGGTTATCAAGGTAATCCTCGGAAAAGTCCAGCTTGAACCTGCCGCCAAAATTCTTGATTCGTTTTCTGAGTTCACTTCTACCTAAAACAGCGATTGAAGTAGCCGTTCGTTCAAAATATTCCCTTGAAGTCATTGTCCGCCTTTTTTTAAAAAATTATCAGATCACGTTTACATTACCAGTATCGCCTTTAATGTGCAGGTGCTTTTGCGGGAAATTTTCAGGTTGGGTATAAATGTTCCAAATTTGATTTATTATCAGGTAAATTTTTTTTGTCATTTTGGTAATAGTCTGATAACTTTTAGTTATGAAAACTGAGAAGCTTAACTATAATTTGCCATCTGAGTTGATAGCTCAACAGCCGACAGATGAACGGGGAGGTTCACGGTTGCTTATTTGCGGTCGCAGCAGCGGTGAGCTTTCGGACAGTAATTTCAGCGAGATAGGTGACTATTTGTCGGCTGGAGATTGTCTCGTACTGAATGATACGAAGGTATTGCCGGCTCGTTTTTTCGGTAGGCGGGGCAGCGGCGGCAAGTTAGAGGGATTATTTCTAAATGAATTAGACGGGGGTATTTGGGAGGTGATGATTAAAGGGGCGGGCAAATTGAAGATTGGCGAGGTGATTTATTTAAGGAACAAGGCAAAGGAGGATTATTGCAAGGCAGAGGTAGTTGAGAAGCTGGAAGGTGGAAAATGTCACTTAGCAGTAGATTCGCAAGGTGATGTCGAGAGTATTCTTGGAAGAATAGGTTTTGCTCCGTTGCCGCCATATATCAAACGGGATGATAATATTGATTTGGCTGAGTCTGATAGTATTCGGTACCAGACGGTTTACGCCAGGCGCAGTGGAGCGGTTGCGGCACCGACGGCAGGTCTGCATTTTACAGAGGGGTTACTTGAAGAGTTGAAAGGCAGGGGGGTCCGTTTTGCTTTTGTGACGTTACACGTTGGGGCGGGGACATTTAAGCCGATAACGGCCGAGGATATCGAAGGGCACGAAATTCATCAGGAGTGGTTCAGTATTGATGAAAAAAATGCGCAGATAATAAATTCAGCGAAAGACAATGGGGGCAGAATAGTTGCCGTCGGGACGACGGCAGTGCGAACTTTGGAGACGGTGTCTGAGGGTTCACATGTTCACGCTGCCAAAGGGGCAACGAAACTTTTTATAAAGCCGGGATATGAGTTCAAGATAGTCGATGCGATGGTGACGAATTTTCACCTGCCCAAATCAAGTTTGCTTGCGTTAGTCGGGGCATTTGCAGGTTTAGAGAATATTCTCGCTGCTTATGAGCATGCAATCGAACTGCGTTACCGTTTTTATTCCTATGGTGACGCAATGCTAATAAAGTGATTTTTTTATTCTACAGACCGCTTGTCGATTGACCGCCGAAAACGTCTTCATTTGACCATTTAATAATCCAGGGGTCCCTCGTTTTCTTCTGGAAGGCTTTCATCTTTTCTTTTAGACGGTCAAGCGTTTCCTTATACTTTGAGTCGTCGGCGAGATTCTTTGCTTCGTAGGGGTCTTTTTCCAGGTCATAGAGTTCAAATTCCGGCCTGTGCAGGTAGGCATCGACTGTACGTTGACCGTAATATTTGCTTTTGCTTTCGAGTATTCCCTGCCATGCGGCGGAATCCCACAGGTCCGTTGCAAATGGATAATCGAGTTTGTGGGCGATGTTCCAGATGAGTTTATATTTTCGTTCACGAACGACCCGCATCGGATAGTACATAGTGATTTCATGGAAAGTGTGCGAGGCGTAGGTTTCGTCCCATCCCTTTGTTTTTTCCTGTTCGAGAACTGACTTGAAAGACTTACCCTGGAATTGAGAGTGTTTGGGTACGCCGGCGAGGTCGAGGATAGTTGGTGCCAGATCCGCATAGTTTACAAGGGCGTCACATGCGATGTTTTTATTTTTCTGTGACGGGATACGGAAAATACAGGGAAGATGCATTCCGGGTTCGTAAAGAGTTGTTTTACATCCGGGGAATGCAATGCCGTTGTCTGACAGATAAATGAATATGGTGTTTTCATATTTACCGGCATCTTTAAGGTTTTGTATGAGTTGGCCTATACCCCGGTCGAGGCGGGAAACTGCCTGGTAATACTGGGCGAGTTCTGCACGACAGTGTGGGGTGTCGGGCAGGTACGGCGGTACGATTACATCCTTGGGGTCGTATTCGACTTCCTTTATGCCTTTGTATCCGTCTTTGCCGCGGTTGCCGAATAAGTTGGGGCCATATTTCAAGTTGCTTCTGTAAGGGGAGCTGCGGTGCGGGTCGCTTGGGCAAATGTACAGGAAGAATGGATTATCTTCTTTAATGAAGTCCTTGCACTTGTCGGCCATTTCGACGAGGCTTCGCTGATGCGCTTTTATTGTAACATCAAATTTGTAAACACTGTCGGGTGCAACGTGCAGTTTGCCGGCACGGGC
>JAGLSU010000064.1 GCA_023135935.1 Planctomycetota bacterium | reverse complement strand
CACCGCATACAAAAGCACCGGCTCCCTTCTTTATGGTAATATCAAAAGAAAAGCCCGACCCCTGAATATTTTCACCTAACAGACCAAGCTCGCGCATTTGGCCAATCGCAACTTCCAATCGACGCAACGCCAGCGGATATTCGGCCCGGCAATAAATGTACCCTTCAGATGCTCCCAGCGCGAAAGCCGCTATCAATATACCTTCCAATACCGAATGCGGGTCACCTTCTATCAGCGAACGGTTCATGAACGCACCAGGGTCACCTTCATCGGCATTGCAAATTAAGTATTTCGTTTCACCGGGCGCGTCACGACATATCTGCCATTTGCGCCACGTAGGAAAACCCGCGCCTCCCCTGCCGCGAAGCCCCGCTGCCTTGACCTCTTCCAAAACTTTTTCTTTCCCCAACTCTACCGCCCGAAGAAAACCACGGTAGCCGTCGTTGGCCAGACAGTGACTTATATTTTCCGGGTCAATCTGCCCGCAGTTACGCAAAATATTACGCACCTGACCACGCAACATCGGATGCTTATCGAAATCATCGATACCGTCTAATTGGCCCGGCGTCATCTTCCCCAAGGCCCACTGCGCACAAGGGTCATCACCTAAAACAAAATTTTCTAAAATACTGATTATTTCATCGGGCCCGACGTTGCCGTAACACACACGAGGCGCGGCCGGTTTGTGCACAATTACCAATGGTTCCAGATAGCACGGTCCGAGGCAACCGACTTCCACCACATCAGCTTTTATCGCTTTGGCCTTGATATAACTTCGAAGCCGTTCCAGTACCTCATCAGCGCCAGCCGCACGGCCACACGTCGCCGCACCTACAAAGAAAACCGGCACCTGGCTTTGTTGCAACTGTTGCCATTGTGACTGCGCCTTGATGAATTCTTGTTCCAATAAGCTCATTTCTTCTTGTCACCATATTTGGATAATACCGAAACGATTTTCTTCGCGTTCATCCCCGCATGAACCTTACCATCCACCGATACAACCGGTGCCAGCGCGCAACATCCGAGACACGCCACCCGCTCCAGGTCAAACTTGCCGTCTTCGGTGCTTTGGCCGGGTTCGATACCAAGACGCGATTTCACCTCTTCGAGAACCTGCTTCGCTCCCCGCACATGACAAGCCGTGCCCTCACAAACACAAACTGTATGCTCACTCGGAGGTCTGAAACGAAATTGCGTATAAAACGTGGCTACACCGTATATTTCGTTGGCCGATATTTCTGTCAGCCGTTCCAACTCCAATATCGCCTCTTCCGACAAATATCCAAGTTCGGTCTGAACATCCTGAAGAATAGGTATTAAACTGCCCCTGCTGGAAGGATACCGTGCCAAAATATCCGCTATCTTCGATAAATTCTGTTTTGATTTCGCACTCATATGTTACTAAAACCCGAAAACAACATATTTGCCTTTAGTTATTCTTGCCTAAAACAGCGGAAACACGCGATTATGCACAGAAAAGGGCTAACTGTCAAGTCAATGTTATATACACCCATACCCGTAAAGCTGTTCTGTTTAATTCGTTAAAGGGCATGCTCCAAACGATTTGTGAATTGTCACTAAAAACACTCTATCTCAAGTGTGTGCGGCAGTATCTCCAGCGGACAATCGTTACACTTGGCCTTCGGCTTACAGAATTCCTTGCCAACTCGCACCAAAAGCGCATGATATTCGTTGAACATCTCCACGTCAGCCGAAAGATTCGACTGAAACATATCCTGCAGCTGGTGGTAATCTGCCTCCGGTTCAATAAGCGTGTGGCGTATAGCTATCCGGGCGGTGTAGGCATCGACCACAAAAATTTCCCTATTGAAAGCATAAAGCAAAATCGAATCCGCCGTTTCCGGCCCAACACCTTTCACAGCCAAAAGTTCCTCTCTTAACTGGTCCGTGCCAAGCGACTCGAGGCTCGCCAATTGACCGTCATAATTTTCAAACAGCCAATCCAAAAAATTCTTCAGTCGTTTCGCCTTTATGTTGTAATAACCAGCCGGGCGAATAAGTTCCGCCAACCGAGAAATGTCCAGATGATAAAGTTTTTCCGGTGTCAATAAATCTGCGGCCTTGAGATTTGCAATCGCCTTTTCGACGTTGCCCCAATTTGTGTTCTGGGTGAGAATGGCACCTGTGATTATTTCGAACTGCGTCTCGCCGGGCCACCAATGTTGCGGGCCGAAACGCTCGAAAAGCAACTGATACAGTTCTATTAGTTTTTCATTTGTCATTGTGTTTTAATCGCACTTAAAGTACACTCTGCGAGAGTTTAAGGACGCAATCGATTAAATTTTTAACAAAACCGCTATGAAGAAGAAAGATAATAACAAATACAGTACAAGTCAATTATTTAACTTTGCGCAGGGTTCCTATTTTGAACGAACCTCCCGGCCGATTTACGCTATCATCTTTCTGCTGCCCTTCATCATTTTCTACGAACTTGGCACAATCTTCATAAACACCGACGCACTAAACCAAATTCAGGTTCGAGTTGTAGCGTTCGTGTGGCTGCAACATTTTCTTGAATATCTGGGTTTCGGCAGCAAACTAATATGGATGGCGCCGGCTTTGGCGGTCATACTAATTCTGTTAGGACTGCAATTGACTTCACGCAAGAAATGGCAGTTCTTCCCCAGGGACATCGGCCCGATGTCAGTTGAGTGCACCTTGCTTGCGATACCGCTGATTGTATTGAGTCTGTTTCTGAGCACTTCAGCCGAACCGTCTCGCGACGTCGACCGATTCGATAACAACACAATACAAGTACACTCCGAAACGATACCGAACTGTTCTTCGGTCGCAACGGTTAGCTTATATGCCGAGACGAACAACGATGCCAGTGACAGCGGATTCAAAAAATCATCCCTGTTAACGAACATGGTTACAGGTATCGGCGCCGGGATTTACGAGGAACTCGTCTTTCGGCTGGTACTGATTTGCCTCCTGATGATATTTTTTCAGGACCTGCTTCGACTGAACCACAGAAATTCTGTCATACTCGCGGTACTGGTCTCAGCCGCACTTTTCAGTGCGCATCACCACATAATTTTCCTCAACGGAAGGTTCGGACAAACCGCGGCTTTTAACTGGACAGAGTTCAGTTTCCGAACCCTTGCGGGCATTTATTTTGCGGTTCTTTTCGCAATTCGCGGCTTCGGCATTACTGCTGGAACCCACGCCTTTTACGACATTATCGCAACAGCGACAAATGCGATGTTTTTCGAGCAATAAAATATTGCGGAAATGTGATATTTCTTCAATTTTTTTCAAAAAATTTCATCGTTGTTACTCTTTTAAAATCCTCGACTTGCAAAATAATAGTCCTATAAGCACAATAATCAGCGTTATCAGTACTGGCAATGCGCTTGAATCAGCCGTAGCATTTTTTGTATAATGAGTGGAACGACAATGATTTATTTTTTTACTATGGGGATAACTTATGGAATGGCCGCAAATTAACGTTACTGTCGAGGAACTCACTTTCAATCTTTTCCAAAGACCTTTGCACCCGGAACTTTTTAAGATTTACGCCAAGCGGAAAATAGAGACCTCGAAATACAGGGCTGATATCTGGGTTACCGGATGCACCCATGTTATAAGCGTATATTCCGGTGGCATGTGCCTCACAGAAGTAATAAGTTCGCCCGGCCAGGTGTTGCCTCAGCGCGGCTTGATTGAGCGATTCCAATTCCGCGGACCAAGAACACATAAATGCACCTTAAGTCGCGGGTTAAACTATATGACCGATTTCCAAATCGAGAAGATGAGCACGAACCTATATCAGCAAAGCTATAAGGACCTTGAGCACTTCTCAAAAAATCGCGGCATCTTCACAAAATTTCCCGACTTAAAGGTCGAAAAGCTCGAGCCGTTCTGCTACATCGACTACGAGGCGAGAAAGACCGAACTGCATGTCCATACGTTCGCTGCTTACCCGGACCAGATTACAATGATTAAGACGCAATCTCTGTTCGACTTTCAGAAATGATAGCCAGCGGTAAGTAAATGAAAAACAAACAGGTCTTAGTTAATTAAAACCGGCTTATTGTCTAACCTTTTCTTCCAGGACGCTTTGCTTTTCGCGAATTTCCTCTGCCATTTTGCTGTTGGGAAACTCGTGAATAATCTGCTGGCCCGTCTGAAACGCTTTGGACCATTGTTTCTCTGAAATAGCCAACGAAAACTGGACGCCAAGATTATGCAGCTTGGTCCTGAAAACATCTCTGGCTGCCTCCTGCAAAGCCAGACCCTCATTCGGCGTCAGGTACGTATCCAACTCACGCAAAATCTCTAAGCTCCTATCCGTATCCCCTCGCTTTACGGCATCGTCCCAGGCATTAAGAAGTATTTTTTTACGTTCCTGCTTTTTATCTATCAACTCCTGACGCATCATTTTAGCCTGCTTGGAATCAGGATAAGCCTTCAATAACTTTTCAACCTGAACGCTCGCCCGAGCCCACTGAGAACTCTCGAACAGCCGCTCGATATATGCCGTAATCTGATAAATACGTTCCTGGTCAGTTGCGTCACGATAAGTGGTAGCTTCAACTCGCAGCTGCTGTGCCAAATCTTCGTATCCCGCCTTGCCGGAAAGCCCATTTATTATCTCCTCGGTTCCCTCGAAATCCTGCTGTTGAAGTTTATCAAGAACCGCTTCACGCAAAGACTGCTTGTCCGCATCACGAAAAGTTATCGCCTTAGCTGTTTCACTCAAGCGCGTGTTTTGATTAATCTTTTCAAGGATGACACGATTATTTTCCATGTCCTCGACTATCTTTTCCAGCATCTCACCGTTGCCCTTAAGCACATCGAGCGTCTTAAACAACTTTAAAACTATCGATATGACCGCTGCCAAAAATACCAGAACAACAACTACGCGTAGAGGCCACAGTATTGTACTGGCTTTCAGCCGCAGAAAAACATCGGTAAAAAGTGCAAGTGCAATAAGACTCGCAGACATGATGAGAATTAAAAAGATGTGCCATTTGTACTGACGCTTAATCGTGTCCTTTTCCAGCTCCATTTTTCGCCCCTTTACAAAAAGCTCCGCTATCTGAATATTATTATACCACTCAAGGCTTTATGATGTCAATAACCCAAGTTAACATAAGCGATTTTGTTAGCTATTTTCCCTCCTTCTGGTATGCAACGTACGAATACACAGTGGTAAAAACAACAACAGAAAGCACCGGAACAAGAACAAAATACATTGCACTAATCTTTACACTTTCTCATCCATTCAGGCCACGGAGCTGCGGCCTCTGTCCACGGGCCCCTTGTATCGAATTTCCGGTTCCATTTCAACTTCCACAAACCCTTGAGCCCCACCTTCCTTACAGAAAAATCTAAAAAAGCAGCATTAATCGCTCCATCATGTCGACCGACACAAAAACGCCTCATATTATTTTCTGCATAAGGTATTACACGCGATTCGTCAAGCTCCGGTGGAGAATCCGTATCTTCGGGCCAGCCGTCAACCCAACCGCAATCCAAAAACAATGGTATATTGCTCGTACCCTTAACATCCAGATGCCTCCAGAAATTAGCCGCCTGATGTCCCTGAACATCATCTATCTTTGAAGGAGGATTATGCACCCAGCCATTGATTCCATAACTTCCGTAATCTCCTTCGGACCACCAAATAGTATCTTCTACAAAAATACCCCAAGCCAAAGACTTTCCGCCACTGGAACCTAATCCGCTACCCGGAGGATTGGCAACTTTTTTAGCCATCGGGCAGCAACGTATCGTGGGCTCTTTGCTGTAATAAGGCCAAAGAACTTTCATCCACTGGTCGTGCCTTACGGTACTATCGTCTCCTGTATAACCCCTGAGAAAATACCCGTCGTTGTCGTATGCATACATCGACAGAATAGTAGCCCACTGTTTCAGATTCGAACGGCAAACAACATCTTTCGCCTGCCGCCTCACCCTGCCCAACGCCGGCAGTAATATCCCCATCAATAAAGAAATAATGCTAATCACCACCAGAATTTCTACTAACGTAAATCCATCCCGCTTTTGCATAATAGTTGCACCGCCTATCCATTATATCCAGATAAAATTAGTTTAGCCGGTTTAACCCTCGTAATCAAGCGCAACATCAATCTTGTGGTTCTCACCTGGGCTTACCCTTTTTTGCCAGGTATGTATCTTGAAGTCACCTACCTTCTTGACCGAATACGGTTCCTGCGTCTGCCACGTCAGCCGGTAACCCGCGGGCAAAACCAACACATGCCGCTGAATACCTTCTGCCCCAGGATAATTCTGTAAAGTAAGCTTATATCTACCAGCCCCTACACTCTGTAATTTACCCATCCCGACAAGCCCGAAAATCTCCAATTTCTGGCCTGTTTCCAATGGCTCTTCAAGCGTAATATACCAATCGCGATTACCTGAACCATCATCCTTTTCAACCAAACGATTCTTCAACAAAGTCCCCCTCTTATTGAAAACACACATTGAACCAGCGTAGCCTACATTGCCCATAGATATCTCACCTGTTTTGGTTTCCTCATCATTGTTAGCACTCAAAAAACCACCCAACCAAACATTTTTATCTTTATCGATGACCTGTGCTAAAGTTAGTGTCATCAGCTCATCTGCTTTATCGAACTTGGCTCCAGCCTGCTCATGACTTTTCTCTAAATGATTATAAACTTCTTCAGGAAAACATTCTTCTTTGACTTTTAATAATTGCTTTTCAGAGGCGGATAAGTTTGAGTCGGTACTAACAGATACTTGTTTTACTACCGCCTTGCCAGTATCCGTATTTGAAACTTTTTTATTCACATAGAAAGCTCCTCCGACCGTCAACGCACCAGCTGTGCACACAATTACGACACCTTTTCCAATACCCATAATCTTTACTCCTGTGACAAGTGTTGGCGAAACAGTTTTTGCAAGACCGAGCAAACCGCCACCAGCAGAGATAGTCTTTGAACCAGCCAGTGAAACCGATGCCGCCCACGCTTTTCCACCTGCCGCAACCGCAAGTGCGGTTTTCGTCTGAACAGAAAGAATCGAAACCGCACCAATAAGAGCAATCGTACGAACACGAAGACGGCTGGACGCACGAAACACCGGTGCCGCATCTCGTAAAATCGGCTCAAGAGAATGCTTCATCACAGCAAGAGCTTTTTTGAGTTGGCGGCCAACAGTTGCGGGATGAACCTCAAGGCGTTCCGCAATTTCGTTCTTGTTGAATCCCTCGAAGTAGTGCAGCATCACCATCTCACGCTGTTCAGTAGGCAGGTTAAATATCGCCCCATGCACAGCACTTGCTTGCTCTCCTGCTTCCATTATCTGCCCAGCCCCTTTCACTTTCTTATTGGCCAACTCATCAAGCGGCACCTTCGATACCAGGTGCGAATCAGCTTGACCGCTACGCTGCCAACTGACTGCCAAATTGCGAGTTATTCGCGCAAGCCACGCGGCAAAACGCGCTGCATCATTCAAGCTGTCCAGATACAGATGTGCCCGCAAAAATGCTTCCTGTGTCAGGTCCTCGGCTGTCTTAGCATTGCCCATACGTGCATAGGCGATTGCATGGACCATAGGCAAATGACACTCAACCAGATGTTCGAACGCACGGACATCACCCCCACGCGCAAGCGATACTAACTTAGCATCTTCAAATTTTGTTCTGCTTTTAGCCATAATACTTGGTCTTTACATCGGGGAACCGTTCCCCTCTGTAAACATAGGACGCAAGGTGAAAGTGAAAGTTGCACAGAAAAGAATAATTATTAAAAGATTTTACCAAAATCAATCCAAACCCGCTACGTTTTAAGCCCTCTGCCTGTCCCGCACTTACTACGGTTAGTGCGGGGTCATTGCGAGGAGTTTTAGCAACGCCGGAAGCGTAACCCGAAACCCGCAACCCGCAACCCGTAACCCGTAACCCGAAGCCGCCATTGACGAATAAAACTTTCCCGTTATACTTATACCGATAACAACTTTTCCGAAAGGGGATAAAAATGAAGGGATTTATTGGGTGTATCTTGGTTTTCATAGCTTTTGTTTTGCTAAGATTTTTCTTCACTTGTCCCAAAAGCTTATGGCATCGTCTGAGTCCAATCTTGCGGAATCTATTTTTCTATTTTCAGCATATTCTTTATTGGGGTTTGCTAATTACAGGGTTGGTATTATGTTTTCTATCAAATATAAAAGTTGGATTTTTAACTTTGGGTTGTTTTTTGTGTTTTTATATGATGTCATGTGCCGTTTTCTCTTTGAATAGAATACCGCTTTTATACAATGAATTAGCGGGATTGTTAGGTATAATCTCGTTGATTTTAGGATTGACGTTATCGTTCATAACATCGATACGGTATGGTTCCATTGCTATAGGAATTATTTTGTTAATTTTTTTGGTGGCAAGATGTTTAATGCGTATCGAAATAGTAATTTGGGAAAAAAGCCAAAAAACGAGCAAAAACAATAAGTAAATCAGCCAGCGTTAAAATCCTGCGGGGATTAACTTTTCTGAAAGAGGTAGAATATGAGTAATCTTTATGACAGAAGATATAATCAACAAAAATATTATTGGGGAGTTCGCCCATCACCAATATGTTTTGAAGTTTTAAAAATCCTCCCGCCTGAGAAACCGCTAAAATTGTTAGATATCGGATGCGGTGAGGGTAGAAATGCCATTTTCTTTGCTCGTAACGGTTATGATGTTACTGTGTTTGATACATCTGAAAAAGGGCTTGAGAAAACTAAAATGCTGGCTGATAAAACCTCAGTAAAGATAAAAGTCTTCAACGCTAACATAAAAGAGTTCAGACTCTCAGAAAAGTTCGATATCCTCTTTTCAACCGGTGTATTGCATTACATTCCGAAAGAATTAAGAAGTGAGGTATTTGAAAATTACAAGAATTTTACAAACCCGGGTGGACTTAATGTCTTCTCTGTTTTTGTTCACAAACCCTTTATTGAAAAAGCTCCCGATGCCGAAGCCACTGCACATAAATGGCTATCCGGAGAATTGTTGACATATTATCATGACTGGTTAATTAAATATTGTACAGAAGAAATTTTTGACTGTATGTCCAGCGGGAAACCTCATAAGCATGCTGTCAGCAGAATTATTGCAAGAAATAACTAAATCAGAAATCGTTAAAATACTGCGGTAACACTTTTTTGAAAAACGATAAATAAAATGAAGAAAAAAAATAACAAACAAAAAGACATTCCAGGTGAATGGTCAGACCATTTCGACAAATCTATTCGGGAAGAAAGCACTCGTGCAAAAGTTGTTCTATCTGCTTGCTATCTAGATGAATTGTTAAATCAACTCCTACGGCTTCTGTTAAAGCCTATCGATAGCAAGAATGATCCGTTATTTGATGGCCCACAGGCACCCCTCGGAAGTTTTAGTGCGAAGATTGACCTAGTAGCTCGTATGGGAGCAATTTCCGAGGATACAAAAAGAAGTCTTCATCTCGTAAGGAAGATTCGAAATAGGTTTGCTCATAGCTTAAACGCATGCGACTTCGACGACCCAAAAACGCAGGCATGGAATACTGAGCTACATGAGCTTAACGACCACGCAACCGAAGAGCGTCGGGCTACATTTTCCGAGGGTGTTGTAGGAGATTATGAAAAGTCAGTTTCATGGTTAATCTATTGGATTAAGCATATTGCTCAACAGATTCCAACAGGATGCCCTCATTGCGGATCAGAGATGGAATACAGAGCAAATATCAAGGACTTAAAACCGATGTGATCCGGTACATTTTTTTCTTCAGTCCCCACGTTTAACTTTGCTTGGCACAAATCTGACTCCGGTAGATTTGCCCGCTCTTCTCGGAAAATTGCAGGGAACGCTTGTCTACTTCGCACCATTCGCGCAAGGGGCGCGTTGCTTAAAATCAACGAAAAGTTCGCACCAAACGTGCAAGTTTTGGAACCATATATGCAATTCGAACAGTTCGCGCAAGGGGTAATTTTTTTTAACCCTAAAACGCCCCTTTTTGACCGCATTTTACCCCAAAGCGCCCGTAAAGCGCCCCAAAGCGCCCGTGTTTTAACCCAAAGCGCCCGCGTTTTGAAAAAAACTTGCGCATTTGATTCGACAAATTAGTAACTTCCAGCAACGCTATCCGCGTTTCAAACCTAAAAACCCACTTTACCTCTTAGTAGGCTAATTTTTTCACACCCTATTTTTACCTTTTTTTCACAAATCCTTTAAATCCTCCGAAGGAGCAGTCCAATTCAGGATTTGCCTGCCCTTAGCAGAATTTTCATTTCGTAACCCGTAACCCGGAACCCGCAACCCGTAGGGCCTGTCCTGAGCGAACTGTGGTGAGTCGAAGGGCCTGTCCTGAGCAGAGTCGAAGGGCCATTGACGAATAAAACATTCCCGTTATACTTAGAGATTATCAATAACAACCTTAAATTAATAAATGGGGCCGATGTTATGAAAACGATTAAATACGCGATTATTTTAAGTTTGGTGATAACAGCTACAGCTGGTGGTTTTTCCGCGGCTAAACCCGCTGAACAGCGAAAACCGAACACAGAACTTATCACTCAAGCCAACAACAAATTCGCAACCGACCTTTACGCAAAACTATCGACCACTAAAGGCAATCTATTCTTCTCGCCATACAGCATCTCAACAGCACTAGCTATGACCTACGCAGGCGCGAAAAACGATACAGCCGCACAAATGGCTGAGGCTTTGAACTTCCCAACCGAACCGGCTATGACTAAAGAGCAATTCCACTACAACTTCGGTGCCGTAATAAAAAACCTCAATTCTCAGGGTGAAAAGGGCAATTACGATTTAACTATCGCTAACGCACTTTGGGGCCAAGCCGGCTACGGATTTTTGGATGAATATCTCGAACTTGTAAAAACAAACTACGATAGCCAACTCAATAAAGTTGATTTCATAAAGAATACCGAAGCGGCACGGCTGACAATAAATAAATGGGTCGAAGACAAAACCAACGATAAAATCAAAAACCTCCTCCAAAAAGGCGTATTGAATAATTTGACGCGGCTGGTACTGACAAACGCGATTTACTTCAAAGGCAACTGGGCAGACCAGTTCAAAACTGAAAGAACAAAAGACCAACCTTTCACTCTAATTACCGGTGACAAAATTGATGTGCCGATGATGAACCGCACCGAAAAATTCAGCTACACCGAGGCCGATAGTCTGCAAGTCCTTGAACTGCCGTATGTTGAAGACGAATTATCGATGATAATTTTGCTTCCGAAGAAAGATAGCAGCTTGGCGGAACTTGAAAACGGCCTCACTTCTGAAAATTTATCGACTTGGATGAAGCAGCTTATAAAACGTGAAGTTATCGTAGCCGTCCCGAAATTCAAGATGGAAAGCAAATTCGATTTGGTTCCCGTTTTGAAGTCGATGGGAATGAAAAATGCGTTTACAGGCAAGGCGGATTTTTCAGGAATGAACGGCAGGAAGGATTTGGCGATTTCGGCTGTGGTGCATAAGGCCTATGTGGATGTGAACGAAGAAGGCACCGAAGCCGCAGCTGCGACAGGAATTACGATGAGTTTGACATCGGCTGTGCCGGAGGCGATTCCGGTTTTTCGCGCGGATAGGCCGTTCGTATTTTTGATTCGGGATAATGGTACGGGCAGTATATTGTTTTTGGGTAGAGTTATGAATCCGGTGGAATAGGCGGGTTATCAGTAGCAAAAACGCGGTTTTGTGTTTATAAAAATCAACATTGGCCGCACGAAGTTGCTGTGAAGATGTGGTATTTCCAGTGAAAAAACGGGGGCGGTGCAGCTGTGTTTATTTTTGGCAACAGTGAACTTTAATCCTTATATCAGTTGCATTTAAGAAAGGAGACGTAATAGCTACGGCTGTCATTTTGTGCGGGGTTTATTGGCTGATTTCGGGGGTGAAAGCTTAAGTTTTTGCGAAAGTGGATTTCTGTGCGTTCAGGCATGAATTTTGCACCTTTAGTAGTGATTTGGCACCATTTTGGGGAAGTATGAACGGCGAAGAACAGGAGTAGGTGATGGATAAGGGCAACCTGGAAAATCGGCTTAACGAATTGGTTAAGGCACTTGGAGGAACGACGGACCCGCAATATAAGCGGCTTGCGGAACTGACGAAAAAGGCGCGTGACAATCACGAAAAGCTTCGCAAAAGCGTTGATAGTCTGCAGGAATCTTTGGATTATTTGCGGGTTTGTATCAAATATCAGCTTTTCGATTTGGAGGCTACGCGTAGGGAGAATAAGTACTTACGTAAATTGCTCGAAGATAAACATAATTAGCTTTTTAGTAAGTTAGTTTGTTGGTTAGCCGGTTGAGGAATTAGCTTTTTAATGGGTGGGGAAAGTTAGTTCTTTGAGCGAGGGGAGAAAAATTTTTATTGGCTTGTTTTCTGAAAAGAGGAGATGAGTCTTTTGGGGTGCGTTTTTCGGAAACGTGCCCTCTTTGAATATTAATGGGTGCATTCCTGAAGGAACGCATCCATTTTTTTACGCGCAAGTTTTTTTGAAACACAGTCAAAGTGGGGGAAAACGCGGGCGCTTTACGGTTAAAAAAGGTCAAAATGCGGGCGCTTTAGGGTCATTTTAATTTACCCCCTTGCGCGTTTGGTGCGAAATGCGCAATTTCCGAGTAGTTTATTAAGATGGGTAAGACAAATCGCGCAAGTTCTCGAACAAATTGCGCAAGTTTTTGAAAAACGCGGTTAAAGTGGGGCAAAACTCGGGCGCTTTGGGGTAATTTACGGGCGCTCTCGGGCGCTTTACGGTTAAAAAGGGGCGCTTTGCGGTTACTTTTTTCTACCCCCTTGCGCGTTTGGTGCTATGTGGACAATTCAAGTCGCCAGTTTGTTCTTTGCAAGGTTTTAACTCATACTATTTTTTAACAGTAACAATCCTAATTTTATCATTTATTCTGACTTTGCCAGTTTCAGATTTCAGCTTACCTTCTTTTAACATTTGCTCTATACAACCACGGATTTCTTTAAAAGCAAACTGGCCAAAATATTTTCTAATAATATCAAGAATAACTACCCCTCGCTGTGTTGGACAAGAAGTGTGCTCAATTATAATCGGAGGCAATTCTTCGATATCAGGTACTAAATCCGTAGGTCGCATTTCGAACAAAGTGGGCTCCTTCGGTTTCGCTAGTTCAGCAAGCATTTGCCTGCTCTTGACCATCGCATCGTTCATCAAGATCAAGGCATCAGAGTGACGAGAGCCAAATATTAAAGAATATTTTGGAACGGTATGATGTGGTAGTGCTTTGATCGGATGTTGGCAAACCTCTTTAAATCTCTGTGATAAACGGTCACAAACGCCATTTGTCAATTTTTGTACTTTATCAGGAAAACCTGTTGATGATTTAAGAATAGCCTGCCACCAGTCACCGCCCACAACAACATTTAAACGGTTAATCGATGGTGGTGTTATAATAGTAGCATCAATTTCTTCCGTATCTTCAATTTTTGGGTCAGATTCAGGAATAGCTAACTTCAACGCTGCCAAGCCCCGCCGAACAAAACTTGGGGCATTGAAATTCATAAGAACCTCAATGCTCATATTAGAAACACTCAAATGCTGAAAAATGCTATCCATACGATCCCACTCTATTCCCTCAACTGTAAAAGGGTCAACATAAAGAAAGACACTATGGTTTCTAGCCTTTTCTTCAATCTCCTCTATGTAATCACCAAATTCCCCACACTTTGCTTCGGCAAATGGAAACTCTTCAATCAATCCACTCAATTTAGAATAAAGTTCCTTTTCAGCTTCTACACATATAACCGATACCGGCAAGGAAGGACGCCTTGATAAGATCTCTTGAATGCTCTGGCAAATAATTAATGGTGACCCCAATTCTTCGTCACTAAACTTTCCTGGTCCTGCGAAAGCGTCAACAATAAGAATAGGATCGCTTCTAGTCGCTATTTTTGAAATGTACGGCGTAAGGTAAGACTTAAGGATCACATCTTTTCTCTTAGACCACTGTCGTTTTTTATCGAAGAACGAGTTGTCCGCTTTGTGACTCATAATTATTCTCCCCCATGTTTGCTTCCGACGTAACTGGTTTTTGGTTCCAGGTACGGCCGTTTAGTAGTCGGCCTGTCTTTTTTTTGTTTACACCGCCCCATTGTTTGAAGAAGAAAGGAACACCAGAATCAACGCATTGATCTTTTATATCTACAACCCATTCGGGACGTATTGGTCTTGCGCCAGGACCGGATTCGCCGCCAACAATAACCCAATCGATACCATTAAGGTCGATGTTTGGAATTGGGCCCAAGAGTGGTTCGAGAGATAGGAATTTTGTTGCGGCATCGGTTTGTCTCAGGTCGTCGATGCGGGAAATATAGTCAGCATGTTCAACGGTAACACCCATGCATACATTTGCCGGCCACGGAAGGCGGGAGCTTAATTTCAGAAGGCGGTTAGAGCGTTTTGTTAGCACCTGATACTGATGACGCGAAGCTTGACACATTACATCAAACACTTTCGAGATAAAATCAAAGGTGACATCTTTATGGAATAAGTCACTCATAGAGTTTACAAAGATAGTGCGAGGTTGTTTCCAACGTAAAGGAGTTTCAAGAACATGAGGGTGCTTAGTTACACGGAATCCATTGCGGTAGTTGGGTTGGCCCATAGCCTTTAGTCGCATGGCCATGCGTTCGGCATAACAGTTTTTGCACCCCAAACTGATCTTTGTGCAACCAGTAACCGGGTTCCAAGTACACTGAGTCCATTCTATTTTAGAATTTTGGGCCATGGGATCTTCTTAAAAATATATCACAAAAGGTAACATTTGGAAAGTAAAAGCCAAAATTTGAGGTTTCGCGGTAATAGCGTAAAAAACATCAATTAGGGGAAAGTCGATAGGGGTTTTTGACGATAGAAATTGAGTCGGGTGGAAAAAAATCGGTCCGATAAACGAACAAGTATCTAAGCGCAGGGCTATAAAAAAGATAAAGCAGTATATGCAGGGCTATAAAAAAGGGCAAAGCAGTACGTGAGGAGGAGAAACTGTTTCAGATTTGTTGGTAAAATGCTGGAAGAGTGGTAGAATTGTAGGTTAGAAAAACGGATTATCCCTGCAATTTTGCAAGGCAAAATTAGACGCAGGGACCTAGCGGACAAAGAAACTAAAGAAAATGGCAACGAATTTTAATTGAGGTAGATGATGTTTGAGAGATTTACAGACCGAGCGAGAAAGGTTATGGCGTTGGCTAACCAAGAGGCACAGCGTTTTAACCAGGACTACATAGGGACCGAGCATATACTTTTGGGGCTCGTGAAAGAAGGAAGCGGCGTCGGGGCTACGGTTCTAAAGAATCTTGACGTTGATATCAAGAAACTTCGGCTGGAAGTTGAGAAGAGCGTTAAGAGCGGCCCGGATATGGTGACAATGGGTAAGCTGCCGCAGACTCCGCGCGCGAAGAAGGTAATTGAATATGCGATAGAAGAGGCTCGGGCATTGAATCATAATTACGTTGGGACCGAGCATATACTTTTGGGTCTGCTTCGTGAGACCGAGGGGATAGCTGCACAGGTATTGGTGAGCTTAGGGTTGAAGCTCGAGAGCGTGCGACAGGAGGTATTGAACTTGCTGGGTGCCGGTGTTGACGGCAGCGCGATGGAAATGGGTGAGATGGGAATGAAGATGGGTCCGGCCCTGGGTAAGGCAAAGCCGCGAAGTAAGACGCCGGCATTGGATAGTTTCGGCAGAGATTTGACACTGTTGGCGAAGGAAGACGAGCTTGACCCGGTGATTGGCCGTGAAAATGAGATAGAACGTTTGATACAGATATTGTGTCGTCGAACGAAGAATAATCCGGTACTTTTGGGTGAGGCAGGCGTTGGTAAGACGGCGATTGTCGAGGGGTTGAGTCAGCAGGTGATTCATAAGGAGGTTCCGGAGATACTGAAGGACAAACGCGTTGTTGTCCTTGACTTGGCTATGATGGTTGCTGGAACAAAGTATCGTGGTCAGTTCGAGGAGCGTATTAAGGCGGTTATTGGTGAGGTGAAGCGAGCGAAGAACGTAATATTGTTTATCGATGAGCTTCATACGCTGGTAGGTGCCGGTGGAGCTGAGGGTGCGATAGACGCGTCGAATGTTTTGAAGCCGGCATTGGCGAGGGGTGAGGTTCAGTGTATCGGTGCAACGACGATGGATGAGTATCGTAAGTATATTGAGAAGGACGGGGCGCTTGAGAGGCGTTTTCAGACGATAATAGTTGAGCCGCCAACGAAGGATGAGACTTTGAATATATTGCGTGGATTGCAGGATAGATATGAGGCGCATCATAAGGTTCATTTTACTGATGAGGCGTTGTATCAGGCTGTGGAGCTTTCGACGAGATATATATCGGGCAGATGTTTGCCGGATAAGGCGATTGATGTTATCGATGAGGCTGGAGCGCGGATACGTATAACTAATATGAAGACTCCGCCGGATTTGGCAGAGTTGGAGAAGAAAATAGAGCAACTGCAGAAAGATAAGGATGATGCGGTCAAGGCGGCGGACTATGAGGGTGCGGCGGCTTTGCGTGACGAGGCGCAGCAGCTTTTGAGTGAGAAGACGACTCTACAGAAGGAGTGGTACGAACAAAATAAAGATGAGACCGGCATTGTTGATGTTGAGACGATAGCGGAGGTTGTCAGTAAGATGACTGGTGTTCCGCTGACACGTCTTGAGAAGAAGGAGACGCAGCGTCTTTTAGAGCTTGAGGCGGAATTGCATAAGCGCGTTGTTTCTCAGGACGAGCCGATTAACGCGATAGCGAAGGCAGTGCGTCGCAGCAGGAGTGGTTTGAAGGACCCGAACCGTCCGATGGGCTGCTTTATATTCCTCGGCCCGAGTGGTGTTGGTAAGACGCTTTTGGCAAAGGCATTGGCGGAATTTATGTTCGGCGACGAGAACGCTCTTGTGCAGTTGGATATGAGTGAGTTTATGGAGAAGCATAACGTCAGTCGTCTTGTTGGCGCACCTCCCGGATATGTTGGTTATGAGGAAGGCGGACAGTTGACGGAGCGTATACGCAGACGTCCTTACACGGTATTGCTTTTGGACGAGATAGAGAAGGCACATTCGGATGTTTATAATATGCTGCTTCAGATAATGGACGAGGGTCGTCTGACGGATAGTTTCGGTCGTCAGATTGACTTTAAGAATGTTGTTTTGATTATGACGAGCAATATCGGCGCGGACTTGATAAAGAACCAGTCTGGATTTGGTTTCGGTAAGAAGACCGAAGAGGCAAATTTCGAGAAGATGAAAGATATGCTTCACAAGGAAGTCGAGCATCACTTCAGGCCGGAATTTTTGAACCGTTTGGATGATACGATAGTATTCCAGGCTCTTACTCGGAAAGATTTGCAGACGATTATTGATTATGAGCTGGCGAAGGTTTTCAAGCGTCTTAGTGAGCATGGATTGCATTTGGAGCTTAATGACCAGGCGAAGGAATTTATTATAGATAAGGGTTACAATCCTGAGTTCGGTGCGCGGCCTTTACGCAGGGCCATCGAGCATTATATAGAGGACCCACTTTCTGAAGCGATGCTTCGTGGCGAATTCAAGGAAAAGAATGTCATCAAGGTTGAGGTTCAGGACGAGGAGCACTTGAAGATAGAGGGTTACAAGTCCAAGGAATCAAAGAAGAAGGGTAAGCACGCTGTCGCCAAATCGGAATGACGGTAGGTTTTTTGATTCTCTAAGGGGCAGGAGTTATTTTATGAGTTTTAGTGCCTGGACTTCTGCTTGAGTTTGCTGTTTGGCAAGGGTTGTTTTAAATTCCTGTTTATTCATCCATTCTACACGTCCATCAAGTCTTATGAGTAGAAAGCCATCTTTTACGAACCAAGAGTTATAATTTTGCTCGGCGTAGGCAAGTATTTCGTCCGGTGTAGATTCAAGGTCTATCCAGAGTGCTCTATAATGTAACGTTCCAAGTCTGGGGTAGCCCCGGAGTTTTTCTTTTATATCGTGGATATATGTTTCTGAAGGTACTGAGCCGTAATCTTCTTTGTACTGGATAATAATTTGGCTGAGATGCTCTATGGCTCGCATGGCTTCTGAATGATTTATCCAGCTTTTGACATTAATCATAGCTACAATTGATATGATTGTAATAATGATTATCGATATGAATTTTGCCAGGATAGCTTTTTGTCTTTTATCCATACGTATTGAGTTTTCGGCAGATATTGGCTATTGCTTTATTTTTACTATTTCGTTTTGGACGAGTAGTTTTTTTTCCTGGAACAATTCGATTGCCTGCGGATAGGCGATACATTCCTGTTCGAAGACTCTGGCAGCGAGCGTATCTGGTGTGTCGTCGTCTTCTACGGGGCATGTTCTCTGGACGATAATAGGGCCTTTATCGTATTCGTTTGTGCAAAAATGTACGGTGCAACCGCTGACTTTGCATCCGGCATCTATAACGGCTTGGTGCACGTGATGGCCCCACATGCCTTTTCCTCCGAAGCTTGGCAGTAGAGCCGGGTGGATATTCATGACGCGGTCCATGTATTTATCGGGAATTTTCCAAAGGCATAGCCATCCGGCTTGTATGACGAGGTCAATTTTTTCGTTTTTGATTTCGTTTTCGAGTGCTTTGCTGAACTGGTCGATGTCAGGGTAATCTTTTTTCCTGATAATTTTAACGTTCAGTCCGGCGGTTTTTGCTCTTTCAACTCCTGCGACGGTTGAGCGAGAGCTTATTACGAGAGGCACTTCGGCATTTAGTTGGCCTTTTTTAATATATTCGAGGATATTAATTAAGGTAGTGCCGCCGCCACTGATGAGTACGGCGAGGCGTATTGGTTTTTGGTTTTTTTTATTTTTTGTTTTCATTTCAACATCTCGTCCCAAATCCAAGGCCTGGTTTACGAGTTTGTCAGCTTGAGTATTTTTATCTCTGGTGACGTGATAGACCTTCCAGTTTTCGAAATCATCGAGCAGGTCGACAGCTTTAGTGAAGAGAGGTCTTATTAAATCGCTTTTTACTTTGTACTGTCCGTTGATTTGCCTGACAAGCAGTTCGCTGTCACTGAAGAGGACGAATTCTTTCGGTTTGAATCGTTTTGCAGCTTCGAGTGCTTTTATGAAAGAGGTGTATTCAGCGACATTGTTCGTGGCTTTTCCGAGGAAGAATGCTTTTGCCTGTAATTGGTTTTGATTATTGTCTGTCAGTACGAACGCAGCAGCGGCTGGCCCCGGGTTTCCTCTGCTACCACCGTCGACATAAGCGTTTACTTTTTCTATTTTATCGGGCAATTTATCAAATCCTCAAGTCCAACTAAAAACATTCGAGTTTTTAGTCTTCCCGCGAAGCGCTTAATACCATGATTCTTGTGCAGTTAGGGCATCTTATGACATCGTCTTTGGTCATAAGGACATTTACGGACTCAGCGATGATACCCATAAAGCATCCGCCGCAACTATATATCCCTCCGTTTTGTATTTCTACCTGAGCAACGGCTTGTCCATCATAGGTTTCCGCAACGCGTTTAAAGATTTCCAGAGGTTCTTGTGGTATGGTTTTGGCGACCTTGTCCCACTCTTTTTGTATTTGGTCGATTTCGGTCTCATATTTAACGGCGAACGATTCAGCGTCTTTTCTTATTTGCTCGAGTTTTTGTTTTTGTTCTTCTATTTGTGTTTTTATTTCTTCGCACTGCGTTTCGTCAATTTCGATGGTCTTCATAAGTTCGAGTATTTGTGTTTCAAATTTTGAGTTGTCAGCTTTTGTGGTATTAAGCTGGGTGAGGACGGCTGCATATTCTTTGTTTGTTTTCGTAGCATTTAGTGAAGCTCTCAGATGTGCGATAGCGTCGTCTCTGGTTTTGAGTTCCAGTTCGAGTCTATCGGACTGTATTTTTGTCAGTTGTATTTCGTCTTTTTTCGCTTCGAGGTCGCTTTGCAGGTTCCTTACCTGGTTTTCCTGTATGATGACTGACCTTCTGCATCTATTAAGTTTTGCTTTTGCAGCTCTTAGGCGATTTTCGACACTCTGCAGTTCTGTCAAGCCGTTCAATACCTGTCCCATTTACACTCCTTCATGTCTGTGAGTAAAACCTGCGAATCATTCATTATGGTGGCTATAGGGTTTTGCTGCAACAAAAATTTTTGATTTTTCATTTATAGCAACGTGGTTTATAATGTTTGGATGATGAAAGAGCTATTAAAGAGATTAATCGGGGTGGAGACAACGGCGGCGGCTGGTGAATTTGGGTGTGCCGAGATAATTCGCGAAGAATTCAGCTTGAGCGGTATAGATTCGGAGGTGGAGGTTTGGGGCCAAAACCGGGCAAATATTACTGCAAGGGTGAGTTCTTCGGGTAGTAAAGGCGGATTATTATTCGTTTGTCATCTTGATGTTGTGAGTGCAGGTGAGGGGAAATGGAAATATGAGCCTTTTTCCGGTATTGAGGATAAGGGGAGGATTTACGGTCGCGGTTCTGCGGATATGAAGGGTGGAACAGCAGCGACGATTACGGCAATAAGGCAGATTGTCGATTCGGGGGTGAAGTTAGAGGGCGATATAATATTTTTGGGTTGTGCCGGTGAGGAGACGGACAGCTGCGGAGCGAAGCGGTTTGTCAGCGGTTGGGACGGGGGCAAGTTGTCGGGAGTGGTGATACCGGAACCAACGGATTTTGAGGTAGTGACATCGCACCGTGGTATGTTGTGGCTTGAGGTTGTGACGAAGGGTAAGGCGGCACACGGTTCGCAGCCGCAATTGGGAGTGAACGCGATAGATTCGATGCGGTTATTTTTAGATGAGTTTGACAAATACAAGATTGAGTTTGGCCCGCATCCGTTGCTGGGGAAATGTTCGAAGAGTGTTAACAGGATTAGCGGCGGCAAAGAGATTAATATTATTCCGGACGAGTGCAGGGTCGGTGTTGATATTCGCACGCTGCCGGGACAAAGTCATGAGGAGATAATTAGTGACTTCGAGGAGATGTTTTTGAAGTTAAGGGCAAAGAATTCTGAGTTTGACGGGAAGGTGTCGATTATCCGAAGTGTTGGTGCGCTGGAGACGGGTAACGAAAGCGGATTTGTTAAGGAATTTTGCTCGGCTTTGGGCGTGGAGGAAACGAAGGCGGTTGGTTTTACGACGGACGGCCCGCACTTCGTTGGGTTGGGTGGGCCAATAGTAATTTTCGGGCCGGGCAAGCCGGAGTTTTGTCACAAGCCGAACGAATATATTGAAATAGCAGATTTAGAAAAAGCGGTTGGGTATTATAAGGAAATTATTTTGCAATTTTTGGGGTAATTCAACCGAGGGGGTTGGAGCGATTTACCAGTTGAACGGCTAATCCCCAAGGGTCACGGAGCATTGCGAGGTGGTCGCCATTATCGAGGAATTCGGGGGCGGAAATTTCTTTGGCACCAGCGGCTTTTAGGTTTTGAAAAACTTCCGGTATATTTTCACAGGCGAAGGCGATGTGGAGTAGTAAAGGATCCATCGAGGAATAGTCTGGCATGGGTGCTTTGGGGTTGTTGTATATTTCCAGGATGGTATTGCCTGAATTGTCGGCGATGAAGCGGACGGGCACGGGGGCATCGGCGGAGCGTTTTACGGTGAATCCAAGATTTTTGCAATACCAATCAGCCATCGCGACTGGGTCGGTAACTTGTAGGGCTAAATGTTCTATTTTCATGGGGTAGTTTTTAGTTATCTTTTTTTTGGAATTTGAAGTTGTCTTTGAATGTGGTTTTAAAGTCGTAGCGTTCGTTGAAGTCGTCGATTGAGTCTGTCGTTTGCGCGCTCATCCATTTATTTTTTATCATCATGTAAACAATCTCGCCGAAATCGCGAGTTGATTTTACTCCGCCGGTATTGAGAACGAGCATCGCAAGTCGGCCCCACTTTTCTACAGCGAGTCTTTTTAGTCCTTCACAAAGTGCCTGGCCGGTGACGTGGTCATCTTCGTCGATGATTTTTTTTGTGGTGTAGCTGAGTCCTTCGTAGACGAATTTAACGATACTCGGGCTGAAACGGCCGTCTTCTTTAGCAATTTGGTCGAGGTTTTTTTTCATCTTAACATTAGTGTACAGTTTGTCCGGGTTCGGCTCCGGAGTCCACGGAAAGCATAAAGATATCTTTTCCGCCCGGTCCCGCGGCGAGAATCATTGCTTCTGAGGTGCCGAATTTCATTTTTCTTGGTTTCAGGTTAGCGAGGCAGACGACAATTTTTCCGGTGAGTTGGTCGGGGGTGTAGGCTTGTGCGATGCCGGCGAGGACTTCTTTTTTGGTGTCACCGAGGTCGAGTTGCAGCCGCAGTAGTTTATCGGCGCCTTCGACGGGTTCGGCACTGATGATTTTCGCGATTCTCAGGTCAATTTTGGTGAAGTCGTCGATTGTACATTCGGGCTTGATTGGTTCGCCGGAAGTTTCGGTTTGTGGTTCGATATTTTGAGTTTCTTTACTTTCTTCTATCATTGCATCCACCTGTTTTTTA
Organism: Planctomycetota bacterium; assembly: GCA_023135935.1. GTDB lineage: Bacteria > Planctomycetota > Phycisphaerae > Sedimentisphaerales > Anaerobacaceae > JAGLSU01. Next base: position 6,466 of record JAGLSU010000064.1, on the reverse strand, counting down.
TCAATTCTGTCGATTAGACGTTCGAAAGGATTTATTTTGTGATTTTCCAAAACTGTATCGAGGTCGGTAAATTTGAGGGGGTCGATGTTGAGGAATTTTTCTATTTTTTCGGCGAATTTCGGGAGGATGGGTTTGAGGTAAACGGTCAGTATTCGCACGGCATTTATCGTGGTGGTTAGAGTGGTTTGAGTTTTATCGAGGTCGGTTTTTATGGTTATCCAGGGTTGATTTTGTTCGACGTATCGATTGGCTTCGTCGGCGAGAGCGGTGATTGTTCTGACGACGGAGGCGTAGTTTAGATTTTCATAGTCGGAGATGATTTGGTCCTTCGCGGAAGCGAGTTTGTCGATTAGTTTTTTCCCGGGTCCGTCGAGTTTGCTGAGTTGGGAGTTTAGATTTTTTGTCAGCATCGGGCCCGAACGTGAGGCGAGGTTGGCGAATTTTCCGACGAGGTTGGAATTTGTTTTGTTTACGAGGTCTTCGACGCTAAGGTCGATATCGTCGATGCCACCGGCAAGTTTGCTGGCGTAATAGTAGCGGAGGTATTCCGGGTCAAGGTGTTTAAAGTATGTGCTTGCTTTTATGAATGTTCCGCGCGACTTGCTCATTTTTTGGCCGTTGACGGTGAGGAAGCCATGGACGAAGATTTTGTCGGCTGGTTTGAAGCCAGAACCAATTAGCATTGCCGGGAAGAACAGTGCATGGAAATACATGATGTCTTTTCCGATGAAGTGGTAGAGTTCATATTCGCCGGAGTTCCAAAGTTTGTCGAAGTCGAGGTTATTTCGGTCGCAGTAGTTTTTTGCTGAGGCCATATATCCGATTGGGGCGTCGAGCCAGACGTAGAAGAATTTGTTTTCTTCGCTGGGGATTTTGAAGCCGAAGTATGGGCCGTCACGAGAGATATCCCAGTCTTTGAGACCGGTTTCGAACCATTCGTTGAGTTTGTTTGCGATGGATTTTTGGGTGTAGCCGTCTTTGATGAGTTTTTTCAGCTGTTTTTCGTAGTCAGCGAGTTTGAAGAAGTAATGGTCGCTTTTTTTTCTGACGGGTTCGGTGCCGCAGGTTGCACAGTGAGGATTAATCAGTTCGGTGGGCTGATGGGTACCGCTGCAAACTTCGCAGGAGTCACCATATTGGTCCTCGGCTTTGCAACGGGGGCAGGCACCCAGGACATATCTATCCGGGAGGAACATTTTGCAGTTTTCGCAGTAGGCTTGTTCGACTTCGCGTTTTGTGATTGAGCCGGCATCGTTTAGATTATTGAATATGAGTTCGCTGAATTGTCTGTTTTCTTCGGAATGTGTGGTGTAGTAATTGTCGAATTCCACGTAGAAGTTTTTGAGGTCTTCTTCGTGTTCTTTATGTGCTCGTTCGATGAGTTTTTCCGGTGTGATATTTTCAGCACGGGCGGAAATCATTATTGGAGTGCCGTGTGTATCGTCGGCGCAGAAGTAGAGGCATTGGTTTCCGCAGATTTTCTGGAATCGGACCCAGATATCGGTTTGGAGATATTCGACGAGGTGGCCCATGTGTATTGGGCCATTAGCATAAGGCAGAGCCGATGTTACAACGATTTTTCGAGACATATTTTTTCCTTAGCGGCTACTGTTGTTGGCTTTGGGTTTCGTTCGACTCGGGAGCATCGGGTTTTTGTTCATTATCCGGAGCATCAGGCTGTTGCTTATTATCAGGGATGTCTGGTTGTTGTTCATTAACAGGGGTATCGTCTTGTTTTTTATTATCGGTGGCATTGTCCTGTTTTTTGTTATCCTGGTTGTTTTGGTTATTTTGTTTGTTTTCTTGATTTTTACTTTTCGGTTTCGGTGAGGATATTACTTCGATTTCCTCTACGGGGAAGGCGTTTCTTGCGCCATCGTTAGTTTCCACGATAACAAGCTGGGTCAATATCTGGGTGTTGATGACTTTGCCTTCTCCGCTTGGTGTTTTTACCATGCGACCTTTTTTGGGCAATAGTTTTTTCAGTTCGTTGTATGTTTTATCTTCGTACCTGAGGCAGCATTTTAATCTTCCGCAATAGCCGGAGATTTTCGAGGGGTCGAGTGTGGCTTTTTGCATTTTAGCCATTCTCATATTTACGGGTTTTAGTGCTTTCAGAAATCTTTTGCAGCAGCATTGTTGTCCGCAACTTTCGACGTCACCGAGCAGTTTAGCTTCATCTCGCGAGCCGATTTGTCTCATTTCGATTCTGGTTTGATATTCGTGCGCAAGTTTTTTTACGAGTTCTCTGAAGTCGACGCGGCCATCGGCCATAAAGTAGAAGACAACCCTTTCGCCACCGAAGAGGTGTTCTACGTCAACGATTTTCATAGGCAGGTTAAGTTCTTTGACGAATTTTTTGCAGCAAACCATTTCTTCTTTCGCGATTTTTCTGAGGTGTCTTTCTTCGCTGAGGTCTTCGGATGTCGCGTATCGCATGAATTTTCCTGTTGGTCTCATGGAATATTCGATTTCGCTATCGGTGAAATATTTTTTGATTTGTTCGGGTGGTAATTTGAATTTTCCGCCTTTATACAGTCCGAGCTGGCCGACGAGTTGGCCTAATTCGAGTCCTCTATCGGTTTTAACGACGACCCTGCTGGGCATTTTTGGTAGATGTGGTTCGTTGTGCTCGAAGTTTCCGAGTGTGTTCATTCGGCTATAATGAACCAGCATGTATTTTTTATATTTTGCCGGTTTAGGCTTTATTTCCGCAGTATTTGACATAAAAATTTACCAAAATTAATGTTGAGTTATCCTAAAATCGCTAAAGTTTGATTGTATCAGAAACGGCGAGATTTAACAATAGTTGCTCAAAAATAAGCTTTTCGTTTACATTGGCTTCAATCCATCGCATAGATTTGTAGCAAACGGAGATTTTTTCGGCAGCGAGTTCCGGGTCGAGGCGATTTGCCAGGATTTTTATTTTCTGGAGCTGGTCGGAATTGAAAATCGGTTTTTGGGGTGTAACACTGCATGTCATCGCATCGTGCAGGGCTGAGATGATTATTTGGATAATGATTTTGGCTGTTCTTCGTTTGATATCGGTGGTGCTGGTGTTTTCATCGAGTTTTATCCATACGGCAGCGGTTGATTTTATTTGGTTTGAAATCCACTGTGCGAGTTCGAGGGCATCGGCATATTGGTATTGTGCCAAGGAGTCTATGAGTTGTTTTTTTGTTTCATACAGGTTTGCTTCGGCGAGTTCAAGTTTGGCCCATTGTTCAGCTTGGCCGAGACTACCCTGAGCGAGGCGCGCGAAGTATTCGGTTTTTTCGGGAGCGAGGCCGGTTTGTTTTAGTTTTTCGATAATTATATTTTCATCGATTGGTCCGAAACGAATTGTCTGGCATCTTGATTTTGTTGTCGGCAGGAGTTTTTCCAGCCGGGTGCAAAGTAAGATGATGGTGCAGTATTCGGGTGGTTCTTCCAGGATTTTCAGTAGTGAGTTCTGTGAAGAGGCGTTTAGTTTTTCGGCTTCGGTGACGACGAAGATTCTTTTTTTTGAAAGTGTCGGTTTTGTCGGTACTTTGGCTATGAGGAATTCTCTGATGACATCGATTGGCATATCGACGGGAGTGGTTTTTGTTTTTCCATCTTTTGTGAACTGGATTAATTCTTTATAGATGGGGTTGAAGTCCGGGTGCGAGCCGGCATCGAAGAGTTGACAGGATTCGCAGGAATCGCAGCTATCAGCGAAGTTATTTTCGTTGGTTGGGTTTTTGCAGAGCAGCAGCTTAGCCCTTTGTTTGGCGGTTTTTAGTTTTCCGACGCCTTCGGGGCCGGTGAAGATATAGGCATGTGCCGCTTTATCGGCAACAAGAGCCTTTTGCAAGATATCAATCGCTTTGTCCTGGCAGAAAATTTCTTTGAGTGACATGATAAGAAAAACTAAAAGTTAAAAGTTAAAATGCAAAACGACAACTAAAGATTTAACACTACATTATTAATAATACCCATTGGGGCACAATAAAGTTCAAATATTTTCGACAGCTTTCATTACATTTTCGTGCACGGTTTGTATATCATCGGCAGCATTGACGACGGTGAAATCGTCACGTTTTTCGGCAAGCGCGAGGAAACCATCACGGACTTTTTGATGGTAGTTGTCGCCCTTTTGTTCCATTCTATCGAGTTGTTGGTTTAATCTCGTAGAGGCGGTTTGCAGGTCTATATCGAGTATGACGGTTATGTCCGGCCAAGGTCTTTCGAGCGAATCCGTTGCGATGGCTATAACTTTATCCATTCCGAATTGTCCGGCATAGCCCTGATAGGCGCATGTGCTCGAGAGCCATCTATCGAGTACGACGCATTTGTTATCTTTGAGGGCTGGCGCTATTTTTTCAGCCCAGAGTTGCGCCCTTGCGGCCATATATAATGATAATTCTGTGCGTGTATCCATTGCGTGGTGTTCGGGGTTGAGGAGGATTTGGCGAATTTTTTCGCCGATAGCTGTTGTGCCCGGGTCACGGAACGTAACGACGTCGACATTATGCTGTTCGAGCCAAGCTGTGAGCAGTTCGGCTTGCGTGGATTTTCCGCAGCCATCAGGGCCGTCGAGGACGATGAATTTTGAAGCAAATTTATTTTCCAAAATTAATCTCTTTTAATTTTCGAGCGAATCTTTTAGTAAGTCGTGCGTATCCGGGGAATCCTGTTGGTCATCATACACTAAATTTAGTGAAGCCACAAATCTTATCGCGAGTATAGCGACAGTCAGGCTGGCGAGTTGGTTCACAAAAGTCGGTATAACGGCCATAACATATTTGGCTGAGGTTTGGGATTCTTCCGGCAAAGAGGTCCAAAGGAAGCCAAGGGTGGCCATAATACAGAAGCCGGTGACTAATTCCCTGGCTTGTGCGAGTTTGCAATATTTCAGTGTGTGCCAGCTTTCGAGTACCCGGCAATTGAAGACGATTATGATTGCCGGCATCAGCGTCAGAGGTTTAATCAGTATTATAGTAGGAATGGCAAAACAAAGTTGGTAGGCAAAAGGGAATTGCGTTCTTATTTCATCGAAGGTGATATCAGAAGGCAAAAACTGTTTTGTAGCGAGGAATGTCAGCCAAACCAAAATGATATATGCCGGAACGAGCAAGATGCCAAACTTAACCATTCGCCAAAAGAATCGGCTTCCGGTTTTTAGCAGTACGAGTGGTTGTTGGTGTTTTTTGCCTTCGAGGAAAGTTGTTCTCTGGAACCCGTAATTTAGAATTGTAGAGATAATTGCGGTAGCGACGGTAAAGATTAGCAATAGGACGGCCAGTGGCGCGATTGAGCGTTGTTCGGGAGTGTGAACTATTTTCGTCGCGATAGCAGCTAAGACGTTAAGGCCAATGATTAGAGCCACTTCCTGATAACGGGTGTTTAACAATTGCAATGTTTTTTTTGTTTCGGTCATATTATTTCGCGAGTTGGAAATTTTCTTCGCCTACTATGTGTTTAATTTGTCTGCAGAAGTCGAGGTCCGGAGTGACGGAGAGATTTTTGTCGGCGGCTGCGTAGACTCGACCTTTATCGGTTTGTACGGCTACATATACGGGGCTTTTTCCTTTGTGGTGTTGGCAGATGGTTTTTATCATGGCGATTTTTTCTTTTGTGACGGTTTCGGAGGTTAGTTTTATTTGCACTTTCGCGGCTAACTTTTCGGTTACTTCTTCCAGGGTAATAAGTTCGTCGGCGATGATGTTCGGTCTTTCTCTTCTATAATCGAGTTTTCCGGTAACGAAGAGTATTTTTTCTTCGGCGAGTATGTGTGTGAATTTTGCGAGGACCTCGGGGAACATGACGACTTCGACGGAGCCCTGCAGGTCATCGAAGATGAAGACGGCCATTTTATTGCCGGCATTTCTTCCTGATTTTATGATGTTGTATCTGATTTTAGCGACCATGCCGCCGATTACTATTTTGTTGTTTTGGTTTGTATCGGCGAGTTGGGAGGTATTGCGGGTGGAATAGAGGTTTATTGTTTCGGCATGGTGGCTTAGCGGGTTGCTTGTTACGTAGAAGCCGAGTACTTGTTTTTCGAACGCGAGCATTTGCGGTTCCGGCCAAGGGTCAACTTTTGGTAATTTTTCGTGGTCTTTTTCGTAGTCGTTGTGTTGAGGTGATTGTCCGAAGAGGTTCATTTGTCCGGCGGATTGGTCGGATTGCAGTTGTGAGCCGAACTGCATTGCTCTTTCGAGTCCGGCTATCATTTGTGCGCGGTTTCCTCCGAGTTTATCGAAGGCTCCGGCTTTTATTAGTGCTTCGAGGACTTGTTTGTTAACGGCTCTTAGGTTTACATTTTCGCAGAAGTGGAACAGGCTTTTGAAGCGGTCGACATTTTTTCTTGCTTCGATGATTTGTTCGACGGCTTTTCCACCGACACCTTTTACGGCAGCGAGCCCGAAGCGAATGACGCCTTTTTTGTCGTCGCCACGGCCTGTATAGAGAGGGGTGAAGTCGACGCCGCTTTCGTTAATAT
>JAGLSU010000063.1 GCA_023135935.1 Planctomycetota bacterium | reverse complement strand
TTCGAGTCCCTTCGGCCTCGTTAGTTAAAGCCTTGTAAGTAATACACTTACGAGGCTTTTTCTTTGCTCTCATTACGTCGAAAATGTCACGCGTACCAAAACGTACCAAAAACTGACTCACAGCATCGCCTGTCGTGTGCAAAAATTCATCCGACGCCGAAATCCGACGATTTCTTGGCTTGGATGAATGAGATTTTCTCTTTACAAAGTGAAAAATGATGGATTTGGTATGGAGTTTCTCAGGCCAAGTGAGTGAATTTCGGTGGTTTTCAGCGTTGGTGCAGACATTCTCTGTGTTGCTCTGGGACATGAACAACTTTCGGGAATTTCAAGCAACCCGGCGGTATACGTGATGCAGACCGCCAAGAATGGACTTACTGATAATCTTGCCTTCGGTTTGAATAGGGCGATGAACCGGTGAGTCCTTGTCCAACGACATGTGAGTACGGCTGATGTTGTAATAATTATTGATATAGTCATCCAGCACTGCTCGCAGATGCTTTTTATTCAGGATAATCATATGATCCAAACACTCTCGCCGAAGTGTTCCGATTATCCGTTCACAAATAGGATTTTGCCATGGGCTTCGCGGAGCCGTTGGTGTGTCTTTTAATCCAAATCGTTTGATAGTTTGTTTAAATTCTTCGCTGAAGATTTTGTCGTTGTCTCTGATGACATACTTGGTCGTTTTGTCAAAACCAAAGGTTTCACGAAGTTGTTGGATTGCCCACTCCGAATGCGGTTTGGAACTGACTCCGAAGTGTAGGATTTTACGCCGGTCATGTGAGATGGCGACAAATACATAGATAGCCTTGAAACACAGGGTTCGCACAACCATAAAATCAATACCGACAGTATGTTTGGCATGATTTTTTAAAAAGGTCCGCCACCTATGTTGCTGATCAGGATCGGTTTTGGATTTTCGCATATACTTGGCGACTGTATTATCACAAACAGAATATCCAAGTTTAGCGAGTTCCCCCTGAATACGTTGAGCGGACCACGTCGGGTTTTCCTTTTGAAGCTTTTGGATAAGTTTGATCAATTCCCAGTCAATGTTTGGTCTACCGACCTTGTGGGACTTCCATCGCCAATATAGCCTGAAGCCTTTACGATGCCAACGGACAACCGTTTCTGGCTTTACGATGATCAATGCGGATTTCCAGTTATTCCAAATCCTCGACAGCCATACCCAGAAGATACGGTCCGCATTTTTGAGTTCAGGTCGTTTGATGCTGCGTTGCTGGACTATCAGTTGCTGCCGAAGAGCCAGATTTTCAAGAATGACCTCCTGCCTGCTTATGAACAGAAGCTTGAGCATTTCCAAGATAAGCTTGCAAATCATTTTCAAGTTGTTTTCTCCCAAATATTCCTGTAGAATCAGTACTCAACAGTTTATCCAGAGAGATCACCTAAGTCATTGAAATAAAACAAGTTCGAATTTCTGAGTAGGACACAGCTTTTTTTGCTTTCTAAATTTGTCAAATTATTTGCTTTATATCAAAAGCAGTGAACAGCGGAACTTTTGAATGTGACATATACATCTTTTCCAACTTCCATTTCTAATTTTTTAAGAGAAGTGTATGTGATAAGGGCGATTAGGGTTAGCTTGCCGCATATAGCGTGTACAGCTAAGAGAGAATCGCGGTGGTCTAATTCAGCTACTCGACATTTGAACTGGTTTCTGGCGCTGCTATCAAATGGTTCTATGGAAAGAAGAATTTCTTCCGGTTTAATCCAAATATGAGAAGTTGAAGCATTGGCAGAACTTGCGTAAACGTTTTTGTCGCACACAAAACATTTACCTTTTTCCGCTTTGGTTACCGGCAGAACATTTCTTATACCAAGAAACTCAGCAACTTCAGGGTCAGACGGCTTACGAAACAGCTGTGTTGGTGTAGCTATTTGCTGGACTTTATTATCCAGCATAACACAGATTTGGTCTGCCAATGTCATCGCCTCTTCCGGGTCATGAGTTACATGTAAAACAGAAATACCCAATTCCTTGTTTATTCGTTTTAGCTCTTTTCGCAATCTCAATCTGGTATTGGTATCAAGAGCAGATAAAGGTTCGTCCAGCAAAAGCAATTTGGGTTCAATGGCCAGTGCACGCGCCAAAGCAACTCGCTGCTGTTCGCCGCCGGAAAGATTGGTTGGTCGTCGACTGAGTAATTCGTGAATGTTCAACATCTCAGTCAACATTTGGAGTCGGCTTGCTATTTTTCCAGAACTGCAACCTGTTGCTCTGAGTCCATAGGTAATATTCTGCCTGATGGTCAAATGTGGGAAAAGAGCATAATCCTGATACGCAACCGCAAAGCCTCTTGCTTCGGGCGGTTCAAGAGTGATATCTTTATTATCCCAAAAAATTCGTCCGTCATCTGGTTTTATAAGTCCTGCGACAATATCAACTAAGACACTTTTTCCTACGCCAGAGGGCCCGAGAAGTACGAAGTACTCGCCATTATTAATCTTTATGGAAATATCAGCCATTGCAAAAGAGCCGAGGTTTTTGCTAATCGAGTGTAATTCAAGCATTTGTTGGTTCCTGACCCTTCGTATAATTTAGCAACCGCAAAATGACAAAGATGCTGACGCAAATAAGTATCAACAAAACGGCTACAGACCTTGCGTAGCTGAGTCCATAGTCATTAAACCGCTGAAAAACCATGACCGGAGTTGTCATTGGATGATAAGCGATGATAACTACGGCACCAAATTCACTGATTCCCCTTGCCCACATAAGTATCATACCTGACAGAATTCCTCGCCAAGCTAAGGGTAATGATATTGTGAAAAAAGTTCGTGAAGGAGAAGCTCCCAGTGTTCTTGCGACTTTTTCCAGTTTCTCAGGGACAGCTTCGAACGCCTGACGTGCGGCATTGACCAGAAACGGTAATGAAACAAATGCCATTGCAACAGAAATTCCTATCGCGGTACCGGTTAGCCCTTTACCTAAGAATCGGCCAATAAACGATTGCCTTCCAATTACGGTAAGTAAAGCTATTCCAGCTGCTGAATGCGGAATGATAATTGGCAGGTCAATGATTGCAAGAAGTATTGAGCGTCCGAAGAACTTTTTCCTGGCGAGCAAATAAGCAAGTGGAATCCCTGCCAGAGCAGATGTAAGGGTGGCAAGAAAAGCTGCCATTAGTGTAAGCTTGATGGATTGTATAACTTGGTGGTCAATAGCTGCTTCTTTGAGGTCAGTAATTGATGTAGCGATAATAATGTTAATCAGTGGCGCAATTATGAACAGTACAACGGATGAACCGAGAAGGGTAAGGATTATATTAAACCATCGGATTCGCTGGTTATTTATTATGTTAAATTCTTTTGTCACGAGTTTACTTTCCAAACTATCTGCAAAATGATTTAATCGCATCTGGTAGTTTATCAAAAACGTCTACCTCAGCCGGTTTTATACAAGGCTGACCATTTCTTTCCATAATTTCCACCCCTTTTTCTGAAAGCAGCAAAGCAATCCAAGCCTCAGCGGCTTTCGGGTTTCGTGCGGATTTTGGAATGGTAATCGAATAGACCATTGGTTCTCCCTTACGAGTGATAAATTGGCTAGGTTTTTTGCCGGAGAGCTTTACGGTGGCGGTATTGTAGAATTTGGTAAAAGCTGGAAATTTGAGGTTAATCTCATCAGGTAGCAGAATTATATTCAACCCATGTTGGGTAGCAACTGAACGGTAGATGAAAAGATAGTCAATCTCTCCTGTTTCCAACAGTGCAAGTAAATCGGTTTCCTTCGGTCTAATGTATTCATCTTTTTCTTGGAGTTTTTCGGCAAGACCGGGTACTTCGTAATACTTTTGAGCTAATTGAAAAACCATTAGCGAACGATATCCGCAAGGGTCGAGATTGGGGTCTGACCTACCGAAGGATACCTCGTCTCTCAGAATTATATCATGCCAATTGTCCGGGGTAATATTACTATTCAATCTTGATTTGTCAGTATACGCGATTACCATTTCGTTAAGCGCAAAGCAAATATTGAAGTCTGTATGGTTTGGCATAAGTAAGTTTGTTACGACCTTATAATCTGCCGAAGCCAAGATGTCACAGTCTCTTCCTAAGTCAGATATTTTTCTGGCACAGGCTCGGCTTCCTGATGCTTCTGCTTTAATGGAAATGTTTGGATGCTGTTTTTTGAACTCAGTCGAGATTTCACGAAAGGGTACCGACAGGCTGCCGGCATGAAAGATTATCAGTTCGTTTTCGGTGGAGTTCTCATCTCTTTTTTTACAACCCATTGCGCCGCCAAGTAAAGCCAGCGAAATTATTATACATACAATTAGATACCATGTATTTTTTTTCATATTTTAATTTGCCGCCTTTAGATTGTGGATTCTTTTCGGGTGTGTATACACATTAGTTCTGCCCGGCCTGATAAAACCGCAGAGAGTAATATTCCATTTATTGGCTGCCTCGATGGCAAATGAAGACGGTGCTGAGACAGCAGCAATTAGCTCAATACCTGCTCTGGCTGCTTTTGTTACCATTTCCAAACTTATTCTTCCTGACAGCACAACACCGGAGCCTTTTGTTGGTTGTTTGGCTATAAGGCATTTGCCAATAGCTTTATCGAAGGCGCTATGTCGGCCCAGGTCTTCAGCAAACGCAATTATTTTGCCTGAGTCATTAAAAATACCAGCTGCATGTGACCCACCAGTAATCTGGAATATGTGCTGCATAGACCTTAGGCGTTCGGTAAGCTCAATAAGCAGGTTACTGCTGACCTCTAAAGACTGGCTGCACGCGGACATATCGGATAGCATTTTTTCAATATTTCGTGTTCCGCACATACCGCAGGAACTAGCAATTATCATGTTTCTCTTGATTGTTATCTGTGTTGGGTTATGTACCTGAATTCCAACAATGTCAGGCAATTGTTCTTTCATAGATACAGCAACAATATCGTCGATGCTATCTATTATGCCTTCCGAATAAACAAAACCAACCGCTAGTGCTTCGATATCTGATGGAGTACACATAATTGTGAAGCTTCCGACTTTATCTATCATTATTGTCACAGGTTTCTCGACGACTATGTTGTCAGATACATTTTCTGGCGGTGCATCACAAGTGAGGCGAGAGATTTTGGCTACATGTATTGCTTGTTTTAACTTTTCGGGTAGTTTTTTACTGTCTTGTTTCATTTTTCACACCTTTCAATGAACATCCAACCCGTGCACCATTAAAATAGCATGTTCTACGGTTTTAAGTATTTCTGTAAGATATTCCTCTACCGCTCGTACACTTCCCGGCAGAGCATATATTTGTGTTTTTCCAGCCATTGCCGCAATACTGCGACTAAGTAAAGCGAAAGGTTTTTCTTTCCCGTATTTAATGCGAATATTTTCCATAATACCCGGGATTGTCTTATCGCAGATGGCGGCGATGGTTTCTGGTGTGATATCTCTTGGGCCAATACCTGTACCTCCGAGTGTGAATATCACATCTGTATGGCTATCTATTGCCCCATTTAATTTCTCGGTGAGTTGTTCAGCATCGTCGGCAAGTATAATGTTGTTAATTTTCAGTCGCCATCTCTTGTCGGCAAAGTGTTCTTCTATAATTTGTCTTGCTTTGGGGCCGGATCTGTCGGAATACTCGCCAGCGGAAGCTCGGTCACTTAATGTTATAATTAAAACCTGCAATGATTTAGGGATATATTCAACTGAATCGCCTGCTTTAATTTTTCCTCCATTAATTACTCGGCAGAACAGTCCTTTCTTCGGCATGACACATTTGCCAATTTCTTGATATATGGCACAGTTGTCACCGTGACAACGCTTGCCTATCTGTGTAACTTCAAGTTCAACCGTACCTATATGAAATCTGTCTAAAATTGCTACTTTGCCAAGGTCAATACCGCTGAGAGTGATATTTTCTGCAAATTCTCCTGGTGCGATTTTCCTTCTGATTTCTTTGACAAAAAAATCGATATCTTCCTGAGCAAGCAAACTTACCTGACGATGCCATAGTCCAGCGTGGGCATCGCCTACAATTCCGCAATGGTCGAGCGAAATTTCTGAAACCGGTTTTTTGATTGTTCCTTTTTCCTCAGAAATATTCACTGATATAACTTGGCCTTTATTCGACATCTTCTTTTACCTTTTCCAAAAGTTTTATTTTACCGATTTCCATATTCTTGTCGACAGCTTTGCACATGTCATAAACTGTTAGTAATGCTATGCTTACGGCAGTTAGTGCTTCCATTTCTACGCCGGTTTTGCCGACACATCGGACGTCACTTTCGGCTTCGACACCTTGTTCGGTTAGTTGCAGTGTTACGTTAATTTTATCAATAAGCAGTGGATGACACAGCGGGATGAGATTTGCTGTTTGTTTGGCAGCTTGAATACCGGCAATCTGTGCTACTGTCAGTACATCTCCCTTTTTTATCTGATTTTCTCGTATGAGGTTTATCGCCTCAGCAGATAAAGAGACAGTTCCTCTTGCTATAGCACGTCTACGCTGGAGTTTCTTGCCGCCCACATCAACCATATTGGCTCGGCCCTGATTATCTACATGTGAAAATTTTTCCATGTTATCCTCCAATTCCATGCATCCAATTATGTTTGCACGGTCCGCCTGTTTCGGGCTTTTGTGTAACAGCCTGTTGGATGGCTTGCTTTGGCCCTAACTGGCGAGTATTAAAAGAAATATCCGAAAAAAGGCACGGTCGAATTTTGCCATCGCTTGATAAACGAATGCGATTACATTTTTCGCAGTCGCCGCCCGTACCGCCTTCCACGACAAAAAAGTTACCTGTTTCAAAAAGCATCTGCTGGATGATTCGCACTTCTAATCCATTCGTTCGACCGAATTCTTTAACTGATTCGGTATCTGATTGGTTTGAAAAGTGACCGGCCACGCAATTTAGTTTTATAGGGTTAAGGCCGGCGATTTGTGCTGCTTCAATCCCAGCGAAAACCTGCTCGATATCACCGCATCGAGTAAACTGTTGGTAACGTTCAGCATCTGTTGTATCAAGGCTGATATTTACTCTTGCTAAACCGGCATCTGCTAAACTTTTTGCATGCTCGGCTAATAATGTGCCGTTGGTTGTCATTGCAAAATCCTCGATGCCATCGATATCTGCAATTGCTTCAACGAGATTTATAATGCCGCGACGAACAAGTGGTTCTCCGCCTGTGAGACGAACTTTTGTAATTCCCATGTCCACAGCGATTTTTGTAAAATCAACAATTTCCTCAAATGAAAGAATATCCTCATGTTTCAGCAACTTTATACCTTCTGAGGGCATGCAGTAGCGGCACCGAAGATTACAGCGGTCGGTTACCGATATTCGCAGGTAATTAATTTCTCGATAAAATCTGTCTATCATTCAAAACTTCCTTTTATGCTCAGGTAGCTAACCTTCTCGCCAGCAGAAAGGTCAGTTACATCTTTGGGGACAATAAAGAAACCATCGCTACCCATTAGTGCTTGTAAGTGAGCACTGCCGTGATAAGAAATCGGCTCTAACAAACCGTCCGGGGTTAATCGACATGGTAGATATGCCATACGTTCTGCTCTTCGCCGATGAAAATCACAGGCAAGCGGAAGCGTGACATAGCGCACTTTGGGTTTTTCACCTGCCATAAGTCTGGCTGCATACAATACGAACAAGTGAAACATCAGATATACCGCAACGGGATTACCAGGTAAACCAAAGACTGCTTTTTGGCCTGATGAGGCAAAGGTCATCGGTTTGCCGGGCTTGATGGCCACACGGTTGAAATGTAATTGCAAACCTACTTGTTTCATTGCCTCAGTTACAAAGTCGAAATCGCCTACTGAAACACCACCCGAGAGCACAACGATATTGGCATTATTCAAAGCTTCGCGAAGTGCTGAAACGGTGACGTCACGGTCGTCTGTGACAATCGTATTGCTGACGACTTTCAGCGAGTACTTTTGGCATAGGCTATCTAACATTGGCCCATTAGAGTTCATTATCTTTCCGGGTCGAAGCTGGTCGTGAGAATCGACAATTTCGCTACCGGTTGCGAGAAGAGCTACGCGTAGAGGTTTAGTGACTTTCACTTCCGTAATGCCAACAGAAATAAGATTAGCGATTTCCAGCGGTCCGAGTACAGCTGGTGCGTGCAGAATTACGTCTCCAGTGTGGACATCCTCACCTTTTTGGCAGATATTGGTTGCCTTGGCAGGTGAGAGAATGCGAACTTTTCCATCGGTTTCATAGGTTTGTTCGACCATGATAACTTTTTCTGTACCATCTGGTACAGGTGCTCCAGTCATAATTTTTGCAGCGGTACCGGGGGTAAGTTTTTTGCAGGGAATACCTCCGGCGGGGATGGTCTCTATAACGTGATATTCTTCCTGCTCATCGCCAGCGGGGATGGCATAACCGTCCATCGCTGATTTATTAAACGGCGGAAGGTCAAGGCGAGCTATCTGGTTCTCAACTATGGTTAGATAGAGAGCTTGTCGGGCAGGTATGATTTCGGTGGGCAGGGCAGTGCCAGCCAGTTGTCGTTCAACAATTTCAAGTGCTTCGGCTAGTGCAATCATTTCTTTAGTTTCAGACATTTGTTTTTTCCTTAGCATAGAGTTTTGCGAATCGTTCATTGGTAAATATCGCAACCTCCTCGTTGAGTTGCCTGAAAACTTCAAGCATATGCTGCCCATCGGCTGATAGTGCAGAGCCGCCTCCATCAGAGCCACCTACATGTCGTTCGATAAGCGTTTTGCCGAAATGGTCTTCAGCCATACGTATCAGATTCCATGCGTATCGATAGCTCATATCCGTTACCCTGGTAGCATCCTGCAAAGTACCCAAACGATTTATATTTTCCAAGAGCTGAGCCAGTCCGCTACCGAAAACATGTATTCCTGCTGATTCAAACCATACTTTGCTTCGTACTGCCGGCTGGGAACCAAAAAGATAGCGTTTCTGTGCAGCTATGCAACCACACACTGTTTTACGAAGTGGTTTAGAAACGGCTTTAACTGCGAGCACTTTTTTCCAATCGGTTAATGTGGCATCGCAACAGATTCTCAGGTTGGCTGCTGTCTGGAGTTGTTTTATGTCTTTGCGGAAATTTGTTTTTCCTTTAATGCCGTCAATGAATATGGTGATATCACCTCGAGCAGAATTGGCTATAGCGTTCGACTCGATAATAATATGTTTGCTTGAACTCTTGGAAGTTTCTATGAAGGATTCTAATTCCGTTAGGTTTCCAAAAAAATTGCCAGGTTTACCGGCTTTCGCATTACCGTGACCACACTTGGCATAAACACTATTCGGCAATATCTCGCATAACTTCAGAGCCAGCGTTGTTTTGCCGACGCCGCGTCCAGCCCCGCATATAACCCATATCAAGCTCATTTAAAACACCCCAAACCGCACCTGCGAATTTTTACATCCAGATGGTCGAGTAGCTTTCCGATTTGCCTGACTGGAATTGCCAGTTTTTTCGCTAATGCACGAGCTGTTTCGCAGGCAACCCAACCACCAGAATAAATTGTGTTCAAATCACTTTCTTTACGGTCTTCGCATTGAAGAATCGTGACGTCACGATGTTCATTTGCTGTAACTTCGATTTTAATTCCTTCTACATTCAGAAATTTTAGAAGTTGTTCTTTTATCGAAGCCTCAACGTAAATTCTTTTTTTCATTTTTAGCCTTTCGACACTTATCCATATCAGCCAAAGTGTTGATATTGAAAAACGCAGTTTCGTCGGCAAATTGAACTGCCACAGCTTTAACCTGCTGCCAAACAGTTCGAACCTTATGCTCGCCATTATCGACCGCAACCGATATTTTTTTTCTAAGGTCGTTATGCACAACTGCACATAACGGATGCCAAAAAAAACCTGCTGTTTCAGCAAAAACAACAGGTTTTTCTGATTTAACAAAAGCCTTTTTTAAAGTCAATATTTCCTGTGACGTAATATTCGGCAGGTCACAAGGAACAAACATTACAGCATCACTGCGTTTGGCAAAATGTGTGAGGCCGCTTTCAATGCCGCCCATAGGGCCGAGGCCTATTCTGATATCGGCAATGATTTCAACACCATAATCCTGATACGGCTTTGAATCATTAGCTATGATAACAATATCGTTAATACCAGCGTGACGCATTTCATTTATAAGACATTCGATAATAGATGTATTGCCATGAACTTTAAGCGTTCCCTTAGCGATACATCCTATTCTGCGAGCGTTGCCGCCAGCCAATATTGCTCCGGCAACTGTATCTCTTTTTGTTTTTCTTGTCATGCCGAACCGTATTTATCAACCATTTCCCGACACACAGCTTTGATACCGATTCCTGTCGGACAAACATCATCACAGCGACCACAGAGCATACACGTTAACTGTCCCCAGCGGGTAACATCAGCAGCGAGCTTGTGGTGAATACGACGACGTGTTCGAATATTTTCTTTGCCCATCGGGTTGTGTCCACTGGCCTCACGCATAAAACCGTCAAGTTGACACGAATCCCACATTCGCCACCGTTGTACCTTGCTATCGGTCTTGCGGTCGAAAATGTCAAAACATGTGCATGTAGGGCAGACCAAGTTGCACGAAGTACAGGCAATGCAACGGTCTGAAATAGTTGCCCAAAATTCCTCAGGCACTTTTTCTTCCAATAGAAGTTTCGATGCGGCCTGAATTAGTTCCAGGTCATCAGCAGGCAGTGAATCGGATTCTTTCTGGAGTTGCTGTATTACACTATCATCCGCATTAGCACCGTCGGCATTTTCAGCCAAAGCTTTACCAGCATCAGTATATGCCGCAAGCAGATAATTCTGACCGTCACATATTAATTCTAAATCACACTTCTCTCCGGCAATCTTTAGGAATTCACCGTCGTTGCCGCATCTACCTGATACACAAACAATTACAGCACCATCGCGTTTGTTAAAATAAATGTCGTCACGATAATCTTCACTATAGAAACGGTCAATAAACTCAAGACAATCTGCATCCTGTGCAGTGAAACCTATTACGAGCAAAGGTTTCACTGATGGTTTTGGTAATTCAACTTTTTCGGAATCGATTGTTAGTATGGTTTCCATTTGTGGGAAGAAAACATTTGTAATCTTTTGGGGAATGACACCGCCAGCAATTGCCAATGAACCCTCGTCGATTTTGCCAAGTGCTCTGGTTCCATCGTGCAGGTTGATAGGTACACGTACATTGTAGTCTGCTTCGGCGGATTTCAAAAATGTTTTCAGGTTTTTCTCTGTTAATATTTTCATTCGGCACTCCTTATCTTTGCAGCACATACTTTGTATTCCGGAATCTTGGCAATTGGGTCCAAAGCGTTGATAGTCAAGAGATTAGCTGGTCCTTCCTCAAAGTGGAATGGCATAAACAACACGCCTTTCTTAGCTACATCTGTCACATGGGCCATTACTTTAACTTCGCCGCGGCGTGTAGCCACATATATCCATGCGCGGTCATAAATCCCCAGTTCCTTGGCATCTTCTATACTAATCTCAACATACGGGAAACGCTCCTCGCGGTCCAGCATCTGCGACCTTCTGGTCATTGTACCCGTATGGAAATGGAAGTAGCATCGACCAGTTGAAAGTACAAAGGGATATTGCTCATCCGGCAGTTCCTTAGAAGGTAGATATGCAGCAGGGCTGAACATGCCTAATCCGCGGGCAAACTTACCGGAATGTAATACTGGTGTACCGGGATGGTCTTTGTCCAAGCATGGCCATTGCAAGCCGACCTGATCAATTCGTTCGTAGGATACGCCACCATAAATTGGGGTAACAGTGGCAACTTCGTCCATAATCTCACTGGCTGAATTGTATTTCATACCGTCATAACCGGCACGCTGGGCAACGTCACAGAGGATTTCCCAATCTGTTCTGCTCTGGCCAACAGGTTCAATGGCTTTGCGAACCGGCTGTACCCGTCGCTCGGTAGAGGTAAAGGTGCCGTTTTTCTCCGCATAGGATGCAGCTGGCAAAATAACGTCAGCATATTCACTTGTAGGTGTGGGGAATATATCCTGAACTACAATAAATTCCAGCTTTTCCATCGCCTCTCGAACATGATTTTGGTCAGGGTCGGACATCATCGGATTTTCGCCCATGATATACAACGCCTTGAGTTTGCCTTCAGCCGCCGCATCGATAGCGGTTGTAATTGTCAAGCCAGGTTCAGCGGGCAAATTTTCAACCGACCATGCTTTTTCAAACTTCTCTCTTGTTGTCGGGTCGACTACCTTTTGGTATCCGGAAAATACACCGTTAAGCGCACCCATGTCACATGCGCCTTGTACGTTATTTTGGCCACGCAGTGGGTTGACTCCTGTTCCTGGCAAACCAATATTACCGGTAAGCATCGCCAGATTAGCGCAACTTTTGACATTATCAACGCCATGAGTATGTTGTGTGATTCCCATTGAATACACAATCATGGCCTTGTCTGCAGCAGCAAACATTCTGGCGACATCAACTATCTCTTTCGGAGTAATACCACAAATTTCAGCGGCCCTTTCCGGTGGATAGTCAGCAATAATTTTCTTCAATTCTTCGTAATTCTCCGTGCGAGTTTTTATAAACTCCTTATCTTCCAAGCCTTCGGAGATAATTACGTTCATTATGCCGTTGAGAAATGCAACGTCAGTGCCATTTTTCCAACGAACGTGGATGTCGGCCAAGCGTGCCAGGCGAATCTTGCGGTTATCGGCAACAATAAGCTTTGCACCATTATTGGTGACATTTTCAATAATCCTCGAACCAATCAGGGGATGTTGCTCAGTCGTATTCGAGCCAGTTACCAGAATACAGTCAGCCTGTTCCATGCAGGATATGGAATTCGTCATTGCACCGGAACCAAACGTAGCTGCGAGGCCAAGCACGGTCGAAGAGTGACAGAGTCTGGCACAGTGGTCAACATTATTTGTTTTGAAGACCGCTCTTGCCAGTTTCATCATCAAATAATTTTCTTCATTTGTTGTCTTGGCAGATGAGAAAAACGCTACTGAGTCATTACCATGCTTTGCCTGAGTTTCTTTAAATTTACTGACAACAAGATTCAGTGCTTCATCCCAGGAAGCAGGTTCCATTTTCCCGTTCCTGCGAATCATCGGCTGGGTTAATCTATCCGGATGATTAACAAAATGGTATGCGTTCCATCCCTTTACACATAACTGCCCCTTGGCAACAACATGTTCGTTGCTGGGCTCAACTCCTACCAAAGTGCCGTCATCATCCACGACTAGATAAAACATACATCCGGTGCCACAATATGGGCATGTTGTAAGAACTTTTTTCATATCGCACCTTTCAAACTAGCAACCTGGTCCAGCGTAAATACCGGACCGTCAGTACAGCAATAGAGATGGTCGATTGTGCAATGTCCACACTTTCCGACCCCACACTTCATATAGCGTTCAAGCGAAACAATGATATCCTTGTCACTCAGACCTTTTGGATACAACTCCAGAGTTACGAATTTATACATAATCGGCGGGCCGACGATAACCGCAACGGTTTTGTCTGCATTGATATCCAGAGGCGGAATCAATTTTGTAATCAAACCGACATTACTATCCCAGCAGGTACCACTTGAGACTGTATCCACTGTAACCTGGCAACTGAGCTTGTCCGAATTCTGCCATTGCTCCAGTTCACTTTGGTACAATACATCAGCAGGAGATTTTGCTCCGTAGAGAATTGTCACATTACCAAAATCTTTTCTACAGTCCTCTACATATTGAATCAAAGCTCGCATCGGAGCAAGACCACAACCACCGGATATCAATAAAAGGTCTTTTCCTTTCATTGACTCGGTATCGAAGAATGTCCCAAAGGGACCGCGTAAACCGATTTCGTCGCCACTTTTCAGCTCGTGCATAGCATTTGTCAAAGTTCCTGCTTTGCGTACTCCGAGCTCAAGATAGTCACCACGAGTTGGAGAAGATGAGACCGAAATCGGTGCTTCACCGATACCTGTGATGGAGACCTGCATGAACTGTCCGGGTTTGTGCCCAAATGGCTTCCCGTCTTTTCGGGAAAGCCGGAACAGTTTTTCTGTGCGGGTCAGTTCTTGAACAGATTCTATCTTGCACTGAAACGGAAGATATAATTTCCCGTCACATTCATGCGCATTTGTTTTCGGAACAACCGAGTTGCACATAAGTTCATATCCTTTCTATCGAAACAAAACTTGAGCTTTCGTTATTTATTTAGCTTCTGTATCTGTGCCGCGAACATATAGGAAATAATATATAACGCCAACAAAAACAGCACCGCCAACAATGTTGCCTAATGTTACAGAGATAAGATTATTCGTCCACATTGTCGACCAATTCAATGTTGCCAACTGTTCTGCACTTTTACCAGAGGCCTCTACTGCTCCTGAGAAATTCTTTGCGAAAATGCCAGCCGGAATGAAGTACATATTTGCAACACAGTGCTCAAAACCGGAAGTGACAAAAGCCATAATGGGGAAGAAGATGGCCAAAACTTTTCCAGCAATATCCTTAGCGGAAATTGCCATCATAACAGCAATGCAAACCAGGAAATTACAGCAAATAGCCCTAAAGAAGAATGTGTAATTATGTCCCTCGACAGCCGCAACCTTGCCTAAAGCAATATTAATAGCAGTACCACCAACTCCGCCTGACAACAGACCAGAAGAGGCAGCGATTATCCATGCCAGTATAACAGAGCCAATCAGGTTGGCCACATAAACGGGTATCCAATTTCTTAAGACGCCGCCAAAACCGAGTTTGCCATGACAAAGAGCGACGGTCAAAAGATTATTACCGGTAAATAGTTCCGAGCCAGGTATAATTACCAACATAAGCCCTACACTAAAAACTGCACCGATGAAAAATTTCTTCAGGCCGAATAAGGCCGCCGTGCCGCCGATTGTCCAGCCAGTGGCTACCGTTGTTGCCAGATGTGCTGCAAAACCGATATAGACACCTGCTAAAATACCTAACAATATCATTTTACCAATTGGAAGGCTGGCTTTCTTTACACCAACACCAACAAACGCCTTCGCCAATTCTGGCGGGGTTAAAAAATTGTTCTCTGCCATAATCTTTCCTTTCTTTAAACATGAAAATACTAATTTGTTTTTTTAAATTTTATGTTTTACCTGCCCGATTGGTGGGAAGGTAATATGGTAAACGAGCAATATCCATTGCAATATCAATACTTATTACTTTAACCGTTTTGGGTACAACCAGATAAGAGGGGGTAAAGTTCAAAATACCAACGACTCCCGCCCGAACCAGTTTGTCAGCTGTTTCCTGAGCTGCTTTAACGGGAACCGCAATTATCGCAAGCCTTATCCCTTTTCGTTTTAATGTCTTTAATTTTGAAATATCTTCTACATTTACATTATTCTTAATCTTACCGACTTTTTTTGTGCTTACATCAAATGCCGAAACAATTTCAAAACCCAATTGTGAAAAACCCGAGTAGCCCAGCAGCGCTGAGCCCAAGTCACCTACACCAACTAATGCTGTCTTATGAGTATTCTTCAAATTTAGAATGTCACGTAGCTGGCAAGAAAGTTTTTTGATATCATAACCAACTCCTGGAGTACCGAATCCGCCAAAATAAGATAAGTCTTTTCTTATCTGCCATGGGTTAACTTGTACAATCTCAGCAAGTACTTTGCTGTTCACATGTGACCGGTTCTCCGATAGCAAACGCAGTGCCCGCCAATACAATGGTAGGCGCTGGATAGTCTCATCCGGTATTTTATGATATCTCATAATCGCCCTTTTCAAACGGCACAGACAACAGTTGCTTCGTAGCACAAAAAATACACCGCGAAATTGCACATTCTACTAAAATATTGAGCCAGTCAATTTTACGCCTATCAATGACTAATATTCACAATCTCTCAAGTTAAAGAATGTAACATTTTTTATTAACTACAGTTACAAATAGCACCCTATTCCCATGGCATTAGTAGGGATGTGAGTGTCCCATAAAAAAAACATCAAACACGGCCACAAGGCAATGTTTGGTGTTACGTTTATCGCCTTTACAACTTGTACTCACAAATACAAACTGAAGAGCGAGCACCATACAAATATAAATTGCTTTTGTCAAACTCTTTTTGGCTTTTTAGTAAAAGATAACTCTTATAAACATATCTTTTATTTCTAATCTTCCATAAACCCAAATTTTATATGTAAGCTGTTAGATGTAACTCAACCAAATCAGTAAGGATTTTAAAAAACCCTTTTTTGTTTTTTCGCAAATAAAACTTGCATTATTGGTTGGACTTCACTAAAAGAGCCAAGTAACTTTTGGTTCGTGTCATCAGTTCTCACCTGAATACAGGTTGTGTCGGAATCAAGCATGTTTTTTAAGGTAACAAGAAATAAAGTATTCTAAGGAGAAAGTGCTATGAGTAAAAAGATTTTACTGGTAACTGTAATTTTATTGAGCACCGCAAATTTTGCTCTTGCCAATGAGGGAAAAAAGTTGGGTGTCACATTAGACCTGACCTACACCAGTAAGTGGTTGACTAAAGGTGTAGAGGGTTATAAATCGAGCGGTGGATTTTTTAAGACTATTGACGTTGATTTCTATGGCACTGGTTTTGGCTTAAAAACTACTCATCGAAATGCTACTTCAAGCGGTTTCGTTGATAAGCAGAGATTTGATTTCAGACCTTACTACAAAGGTAAACTCTTCGATGGTAAATCCTACGCTACAAATTATAATATTGGTGTTGGATATGAATACTACACCGGCCTAGACAGAAGAAGAGCTGGCACTACTTTCGAATGGGTATTTAATTTTTCCTGGCCAAATATTTTGCCGGGAGGTTTTACTCCTTGCTACATCGCTCATTATGAGTATCCGGCGGGAAGTGGTTATGACAACAGAAAGGTCACAGGCTGGGTCCATCGTTTCCTACTTGCTTATGACACGAATGCATTTAATCTGCCAAACCCTGTCAGGTTTACAACCGAAGTTGGCTATTATGATGGTCTTGGCAACAAAGTTCACGATTGGGGATACTTCACTGCCGGCGTGTCAACCAAATTCAAAATTACTGAAAATCTTGCTTTTGTTCCGGGCCTTTATCATCAGGTTACTCTGGATGAAGCTATTTCTAAACATAAGGACATAACATATACCATGTTAAGCATGAAGTATAAATTTTAAGATGGGAAATAACGGCTCGTAATCGATGTATTCATTTATTCTTCCGATTTCAATACCTGTCTTACTCAAAAATTGGTCATGGCATGCGATCCGAGATTTCTGTAAGGATTTTTGCTCTTTATAAAGTTGATGTTAACAGATTTTGCCAAGTTGAGCGGAGGCTATGATTTATAATAGTTCGTCAAAAAGTTCGTCAATTTGCAGTGGATACTGACTTGTCAGTCTC
>JAGLSU010000062.1 GCA_023135935.1 Planctomycetota bacterium | reverse complement strand
CCCGTATTGGTAATTGCTAATTATAAATCCGATATGGAGGCAGGCAGAATTTTAGAAGAATCAGGATATTGTAAGTTTATGGGATATTATGGAGATTTGAGGGCAAACAGGCTGAAAGATGTTTTGCCGACCATTGATGTGAAGAAGTCTCCAAATATAATCCCTGACAGGCATGGAGCAGAGCGGTCAGCAGATGTAATTTTAAGTTAGTATATGGTTGCAAACTACCACATAAATAGAGAATAGACTTTTAAGGCAATGGTGGAATGAAAAAGAAAAAGACGTTTTTTTGGATTATTGGTGGTGGGCTTCTGCAAATACCTTTGATTAAGGAAGTTAAGGCGTTAGGTTATAATACTATTGTTTCAGACGTGAATCCTAAGTGTGTATGTGCAGACATTGCAGACATTTTTCTGTTAGCAGACATATTTGATATTCAGAAGCATATAAAGGAAGCGTTTAAATTAAAGGTTGATGGTATTAAAATAGCTGGTGTACTGGCTGCAGGAATTGACGCTACTGTTACTATGGCTGTTTTAGCCAAGGTTTTAGGGCTGCCGTCTGTGGACCCTGTGGCGGCACATATAACAAATAACAAGAATATCTTCCGGGAAGTCATGCAAACCCTGGGGTATCCTGTTCCTCGCTTCAAAACCATATCGGATGTTGCTGAGACGGGAGAGGCGATCAAGGAGGTCGGATTTCCGCTGATTGTAAAGAATACAGACTCAAGCGGCAGCAGAGGTGTGAAAATATTTCGAAATGGTTCACTGGCTGCCATAAAAACTGCCGTCAAGAATGCCATGGATGTTTCAAGGTCGAAGCTCGCCTTGATTGAGGAATTTTGGGAAGGTGAAGAATTTACTGTCGAGACAATTTTTGATATAGATGGGAAATTTCACCGCTGCTTTATTACTGACAGAATATTTGACAGAAGTGGTCATTATGCGTTAGAGCTGGGATTGAGAAACCCATCCACGTTGCCGAAGTCTATACAAAAAGAAATGTATCACTTAACAAAGCGGGTGGCTCAGGATATAGGTATTAAGATAGGGGCGGCCAAAATCGATATGATATTGACTAAAAATGGTATAAGAATTATAGAGATGACCACCAGACTTTCCGGTGGATTTGACTGTCAATATCTGGTTCCTGCTGCTACGGGCAAAAATGTTTTGAAGGCAGCTATTCTTACCGCAGCAGGTAAAAGATTTTCTCACAAACAGCTACTTGAAAACAAAAAGAATGCGGTTGGTTTGACAGCTTCTATCTGGCCACAAAAGGGTAATATTAAGAGCATTAAAGGTGTAACGAAAGCCAGGAACATTCCTGGGATAGAACATATCTTTTTGAGGCATAAGAAAGGCGATGTTGTCGATTTATATACTGATTGCACGAAAAGAGTTTGCTTCGTTATTGCCACAGGCAGCAACGAGCAGGGCGCTCGTTGTGCGTTGGATAAGGCCTTAAAGACAATAAAAATAGAAACGGTTTGATTATGGCCAGAAAAACTTTATTAATTTATGGTGCCGGCGCAATTGGAAGAGGATATGTACCTTGGGTTTTTGCACCAGATAAATATAGATATTATTATGTTGAAGCCCAAAAAAGCATAAGAGATATTTTAAACGAGCAAAAGTATTTTACCTCGTTGAAAACCAAGACTTCGACTTATCAAGTTTTAGAGGTACCTGTTGAATTTTGTTATGCCCCGGGTGAAGAGAAGTCCATTATTTCCGATGTTGATGCGATAATTACAGCAGTAGGTCCCCGTAACATCCTGTCAATAGCAGAAAATCTGCAAAATACAAATGTTCCCATTATCTGTTTCGAAAATGATGACAGTATTCCTGGATTTATTAATTCACTAACTGGGGGAACCAATGCTGTTTTCGGCATACCTGATGTTATAACTTCAAATACGGCTCCTGCAAAAATCGGAAAAAAGGATCCTCTTGCAATCATAACAGAAGATGGATTCTGTTATATCGACTCTGCGGCCCGGAAGATAGGAGGGGACTGCTCTTATGTTAACAAAAAGCTTTTAGCAAAACAATGGCAGGCGAAGCTTTATCTGCATAATACATCACATTGTATCGCTGCGTATCTCGGTTCATTCATATCAGCAAAGTATATTCATCAGGCGATGGAAAACCGCAGCGTTAAAATGATAGTCAAAGGCGCGATGTATGAGATGCAAGAAATGTTGAAAAGGAAGATGAGATTAAATGCTGAATTCGTGGATTGGTATGCCAGAAAAGAGTTAAAAAGATTTTGTAATAAACTTCTCTACGACCCCATTAGCCGGGTAGCCAGAGAACCTTTCCGTAAGCTGGCTCATGGAGAAAGACTTATTGGTGCCGCGGAGTTATGCCTAACCGGTAATATTATTCCTAAAAATGTTCTCACCGGCATAATGGCTGCTTTTTGCTACAATAACCCAGATGACCCTGATGCCCATATAAGATATTTGATATCGGCGTTAAAACCGCAGGATTTCCTGAAAATAATAATGAATCTTCAACCCAACGGAGCACTTTTTGAACTATTACTTTCGTGCTGGAATGGAACTTTAAAAAGGCTGGGAAATTTAAAATGATTGATAGAGATAAGCTTTTAGAAACCGCTATTAAAGCAGCAGTAGAGGCAGGTAATATAATTTCTGCGCATACCCATGACATAATCCCGAGAGCAGCCAAGGAATCTTTGCGTGACGTGGTTACAGAATTGGACGTATACGTAGAAAAAGAAATAGTCAAAATACTCAAAGAGTTTGATTCCGGATTTGCAATTTTAACTGAAGAGACCGGTGAGATTAGTGGAGCCCAAAAAGGCTGCCGTTGGGTAGTGGACCCGCTTGACGGAACTGTTAACTTTATTAACGGTATTCCCTTTTATGGTACCTCTATAGCTTTTATTGAGAACAACACACTAATAGTAGGGGTTTTTTATAACTCGGTATTAAAAGAACTATTTTATGGGTGCAGAGGCGTTGGGGTATACAAAAACCATAAAAAGGTTCAGGTAAAAGACCGTCCGCCCGAGAAATCATTATTTAGTATTGCCTTTTCTGGAAAAAGCTACGACAGATCTATGCGAAAAAATGAATTTCTTTGCTTTGGCAAAATAAACGACAACAGCATGGGATGCCTTCGAACCGGTTCAGCAGCTGCCAATCTCGCTTATCTAACAGAGGGGCGATTCGGAGGCTGTTGCGGCAAAGCGAACAAGATTTGGGATGTGGCCGCAGGTTTGCTGTTGGCTGAACTGGCCGGAGCGAAAGTATCGTTCCAACATATTGGTACCAATCTTGTAAATTATGTAGCGGCTACGCCTTCCAATTGGGATTTCTTAAATAAAGTGGCTGGAAAGCTTTTTGTCTAAGATAGCCAACATTTGGTAAACAATATACATGACAAGAATTGCAAATAAAATAGACAACAGTCTCAGTAAGAATATTCGAGCTACGGCATTGGAAGAATTCTGGGGCACGGAGTTTGAAGAATCTGTCTACCTGTGGGAAGGAGCAAAGCATCGAATACCGCTGAATGAATGGGATAAGGTTGACTGTCCTACTTTAAAAGATAGGTTTTCGGCGAAAGAAGATATTCGTTTTGCCCATGATTATTGCAAAGAGGTTTATCATAGAATTTTGCCTCGATTAGCTGCAAAGCTCAATGAAATTCACCAATTAGACCATCCGGTTTATTTCTGGGAGATAATTTGTGCACGCTGGTTATTTGAACATATATGTATCGTTTATGAAAAATACTCCTACCTTTCAAATATCGATTTGGAAAATACTGATATTGTACTTTTAGATAAAGATTCATTTTACATTCCAAAGAGTTATAACGATTTCTGGCAGTGTTTTTCCAGCGATTTTGGAGTGCAGCAGCTTGTCAGCCACTATTATTACTTATTTGTCAAAAAAAAGTTTCCTTCTATCAGCAAAGAATTTGAATCTGATACCAGATTTCAGCGGCGATGGAGTTATGCTCACCTTTTGTATTTTGTAAAACAATCTTTAAGAAATTCTGCCAAGAGCATCTTGCCCAAAAAACAATGCAAAATCATACTCCAGAAGACGTATATTCATCGTAAATATAGTCAGGAACTGATTGATAAATCTGATGGCAAAATTCAACATGTCAGGATGCCGAAAGTCGAATTTTTTTCGGATACGATTGATTACGAAAAAAGAGAAAAACTGCTGGATATTGAAGTAGAAAAGGGCAGCTTTGAGCAATTTCTATTAGAGACTTTTTATTATGGTTTTCCACGGTCGTTAATTGAGTACTTCGATGATTGTTATCGTGCCTCCTTAACAGACATAAAAGCGAAGCGGTTTGACTATATTGTTTCAGAAAAATGGGTTGGCGATTTTGCGACGGCAATCTACGTAGCGATAGCAAAACTTTTCGGGAAAAAGCTAATTTTCACTCAACATGGTGCTTTCACACAACTATATAATACAAATGTGGAATGGCTCTGGTTGTCGGTAGCTGATATCTATTTGACTACCGGTTGGAAAAGCAACCATCCTAATGTTGTAGAGGCTGGTTTAGCCTGTCGTGAAATTACAGATTATCAATATCATGCTGATAAAAAAAATATTTTGTACATTTGTAACGCCTGGGTTTTATATCTTGTGCGTTTTATGAATTTAGCTGTTGGTAATTCCATTTCAGTCAAAAAACTTGAGATGACACGGGATTTTATCGAGTTTCTTCCTGATTCTTTATCTAAACATTTTGTTCTTCGGAATCGTCCATTGTCATTTCATTGGGATGCCGAGCATTTCTGGCAAATAAGCAAAAGAAATATTCGTATGGATGATATAAAGCAGAATTTACTTGCCAGTATCTCAAAAGCCAGGATTGTTGTTATTGACCATTTTTCAACCAGCTTTGCTGAAATCCTGACTGCGGGTGTGCCGTGTATTATTATTCATGACCAAGAAACTGACCCGCTGGCAGATGAATACAAAGACCTGTTTGATGAACTCGCTTGTGCTGGAGTTGTTCACTATTCAGCTCAATCAGCAGTATCGAAGTTGACTCAAATATATGATAATATCCGACAATGGTGGGAAAGTGAATCAGTTCGAAAAGCCGTTGATAATCTCAAGTCAAAAACTATTGGCCAACCTTCTAAAACTACAAATTATCTTATGTCTCTCGTTTAGACTAACCTTGATTCGTACATCCGAATTCATGTCCATGGCGATTTTTTCTCAAGGTTCATTTTGGTCTTGACTAATAACCTCTCAGACAATACCATTCTTGCGTGCTCTTTCAAAGAAAACAAAAGGTGATTATATGAAAGCGTTTTTACGTATATTCAAGTATATTTGGCCTCAGTGGCCGCGTATTATTGTTGTTATTCTCAGTGCGGTAGTAGTCTCTACGTTGCTATCCCTGAGTTTTGTGACGGTTTTGCCGCTACTGAAAGTAATGACAGGCGAAGAAGGTCTGCACAACTGGATTGACAGAAAAGTTATCGGCCATCGCTATGGGATGCAAATATATCTTCCGGAAAAGGGGGACTTTTCCAAATCTGATATAGCGTATTATCTTTATATCACAAATGTTAAAGACCAGAGCTTAGCCCATGATTGCGGACTGCAAAAGCTCGACCAGATTATCGGAGCAGGTGATTTTGTAGTCGGCCAAGAGCACAAAAAGATTGCCGCCGAGAAACTTCTTGAAACACTTGCCAAAGCAGCAAGCACAAGCCAGATAGACGTTCAGTTAAGACGTTTCAGTGAAGATGATTCTTTTGAGATTATTACTGTCAAGCTTAAGACCGGCCATAGAGGATTTTATCTGGATTATATAGAAAAGGGGATGGGTTTCCTGCCGAGAGGGGACAGTAAATCTGACAAGGTTCGAGCAGTATTATTTATCGTAGTGATAATGGGTATTGTTACGGTAATTCGTTGTTTAGCAAAATTCTGTCAAGGTTATATGGCCCAAAAGGTCGTGTTGGTTGCGCTTAAGCAATTGAGGGGAGATGCCTACAAACATGTTATGGATATGCCAATGGGCCTGTTTGTAAAAGAAAGGCCAAGTGACACTATCAGCAGAATTGTTGGTGATACCGGTGCAATGTGTATAGGCGTGAAAATTCTACTTGGCAAAGCATTGAGAGAACCTTTGAATGCCATGTTTTTGATTGGCTGGGCTATGGTTATAGACCTAAACCTTTCGCTAATATTTTTGTGCGGGGCACCATTTGCGTTATGTCTAGTTGCGATGTTTGGTAAAAAGGTCAGACGAGCTACAACCAAATCTTTGGTGGCTTCGTCACAGATACTGGGAAAACTGCAGGAAACAATGAAAGGACTCAGGATTGTCAAGGTTTATAACCAACAGGGGCATGAGTATAAAGCTTTTGAAGTATTAAATCGAAGATTGTTTAAACAATCCCTTAAAATCTCAAAAATTGATTCTGCGACTACCCCAGTACTGGAGATTTTTGGACTAGCTGCTCTTTCGGCTGCGATATTAGCAGGGGCGCATTGGATGCAAAGCGGAAGTATGGATGGCTCTGAGTTCATAATGCTGTTGGGACTATTAGGCTCGGCGGCGGAGGCGGTGCGAAAAACCAGCGGTATCTGGAATAAGATTCAGCAATCAAATGCCGCGGCGGAAAGGGTATATGCTGTTATGGACAGGGAGACCGAATCCGAAGAACCCTCTGCCGTTGTATTATCACCTTTAAAGCAAAAGATTGAGTTCCGCGATATTGTTTTTACTTATCCAGGTAGTGAGCAGTGCGTATTGAAAGGAGTAAGTTTAACGGTACAAGCTGGTCATAATGTTGCTATTGTAGGGCCAAACGGTTCAGGTAAAACCACGTTGATAAACCTTATTCCAAGATTTTATGATGCTGACAGCGGCTCGATTCTTATTGACAACCAGAATATTTACGATGGCACATTAAAAAGTCTGAGAGACCAGATTGGTCTGGTCACACAAGATGTGGTGACTTTTAATGATACCATCGCGTCAAATATCGCTTATGCCAAACCTGAGGCCACCAGAGAAGAGATAATTGCCGCAGCGAAGCGTGCCTTTGCTCATGAATTTATCGACCCACTGCCTGAAGGCTATGATACGATAATCGGCGAACATGGTTCTGGTCTTAGCGGCGGTCAGTTGCAGAGAATTGTTATTGCCAGAGCAATATTGAAGGGTCCGCCAATTTTAATTTTCGATGAGGCGACAAGTCAGGTTGATGCCGACAGTGAAGCCAAGATTCACAAGGCTGTTGAGGAAATAATGAAGGACAGAACCAGCTTTGTAATCGCGCATCGATTTAGCACTATTATTACCGCAGACGTGATAGTAGTAATGGATGGCGGCCAAATAATCGCTCAGGGTCAGCATGATGAGCTGATAAAAAGCTGCAGATTGTACCAAAGCTTATACGAAACACAGTTATTAAAATAGACATGGCTACTAAATGGGGTTTTGTTACAAGAGCAGTTTTGGAACTTATGGGCGTATTTATTCGTTAGCGATAGTTTTTAGCTTAGAACGTGAATGTTTTGCTTTAGCACAAATTGCAAGTTTCAGAAAGTTTTCCTTTCGCTGCGCAGTTTCAAGGTCGACAAGGTCACAATAAATCTTAAATGTTCTCAAGTAATCTGTTCGATTAATACCATCTATTGACATAAGAGAGGCGGCAAGTTGCCATAACGATTGTAGCTGTCTGGTGTTGCGTCTTAAAAAGTATCGTTTTATCCCATCGAGGTCCGCAAGAAGTATCTTGTATTTGCCCGCGGTATCCTGGCAAATTATAAGATTAGTTGCTTTAGAATCTCGGTGCCATAGATTGTTGTTGTGAAGAGAAGCCAGTATTGTGGCAAGCTGCTGGCACAATTGTTTTTTAACTGCAAAATTCTCAGCCGAAATTTTTGAGAGTTGCTTAGAAGCAAAATCATGCATGTTAAAACTTCTCTCGGCATATTTGGTTATATAAATACCTTGCCTGGTAAATAAGTTACATCTTCGATACAAAGCCGCACAAGGAAATACTACGGGGATACCGTAACTCAATAATTTTAAAGCAGTTTTGAAATTGCGTAGAACTTTTGCCGGCTGAAATGAGCGAAAAAATTGGCAAAAATTCATTACCGGAAAGTCACGTTTGACAGCAACTTTAAATTGGCTCTGTGCTACTGTAAGATTTTTCACAACTACACAGTTTCTGCCGTCTGTTTTTAGGATTTTTTCAGTGTTTTCGAATAGTAGCTCTGGTTGCGAAAGGGAGTTTATCCAGTCTTTTTTGGAAAAACGTTTGCCCCCTATTTCCCGTGTTACTGTCCCCTTCCAACCATTGGCAAGTTTGATACTGGCGATTTTAACGTTCCTGCTATAAATTTGTTTTGAAGATATCATAGCTGAGCGATTATAAGTAATAGAGAAACTCCAAGCAACAGGTTTTATTGTAGCGCGTTTTCGAAAGAAAACTAAAAATTCTGATTGTCGCTGATTAAATTCTCAAAATTTTGGCAAATTATCAAAAACACTGGTAATTCCAAGGATATCTGTATATAATCCCGGAGATTGACGCCAGACAAAGAAAGCTGTTTAACTTCAAATATTTCAACAACTAGCAGGGACGTCCTACCCTTTTCTTATGTTAAGAGTTGTTACAAGTGCTGAAAGAGTTACGAAAAAAATTAAAGCTGCAATTGTCGCTTGCAAGGCGAAGAGTAATAAAACCCTCTTTTCCGAAAAACAGTGATGAAAAAGTTCTGGTTCACATCGGTTGTGGGTGGAAAAACAGTCCTGAATTTATAAATATTGATGCTCAGCCATTAGCACATATTCACATTGTTACAGAAGATATTGCTTCGCTTTCAGATTTTGACGATGGAACCGTCGATTTGGTATACATGTGTCATATTTTAGAACATATAAAGAGAAATGACCTTATTAATGTTCTATCTGAAATGAAGAGAACACTAAAAGACGGTGGTGCCTTAAGGCTCTCTGTTCCTAATTTTGATAGATTAATAGAGGTTTATGACGCTTCTGGTAAAGATATAAATATGATTTCCCACCAATTGATGGGTGGCCAAGACCACGAGTTCAATATTCACTACTCTGTTTTTAACTATCATAGGTTATCAGAATTACTCAAGAAAGTTGGGTTTAGAAAAGTTGTATCGTGGACTCCTGACAATTGTCTGTATCACAATTTTAAAGATAGGGCTTCTCGAAGCATTAAGGTAGATGGTAAAGAATACATGATTAGTCTAAATTTAGAGGCGATAAAATAATTTCTTTTTTTGGTAGATCATAAAAAGGGATGAAATTACTTATTGTGACAAATAACCCTAACCGGGCAAGTTTCAAGCAAAGAATTGAAGTTTACATTGATATTCTGCAAGCAAACGGTATAGCTTGCGAGGTTGTGAAATTGCCATCCGG
Organism: Planctomycetota bacterium; assembly: GCA_023135935.1. Taxonomy (GTDB): domain Bacteria; phylum Planctomycetota; class Phycisphaerae; order Sedimentisphaerales; family Anaerobacaceae; genus JAGLSU01. The sequence goes on along the minus strand of JAGLSU010000062.1, from coordinate 17,173 downwards.
TTCCCACTTGCGCCGAAAGCTTTTTAAGCGAGCAAAAGAATTTGATGGAGTTTTCCTGCATAAAAAAGGCTTGAATCTCATCGATGGTTTTTGGTTGCGTAAATACAGCAAAAAAATCATCTATAATTTTGATGACGCGGTAATGTATAGCGCTAAAAAGCCTGACCGTAACAGCCGTTCGCACTTCATACCATTTCGCAGAAGTGTTAAGCTGGCCGATATGGTTATAGTTGGTAATTCCTATCTTGCTGAACATGCACAAAGATTCAATTCTAATGTCAAGATTCTCTCTATTGGTTTAAAAGTTAGCGACTACAATCTTGATTGTCTCCCGAAAGATGATGGTAAAATTCGTCTTGTTTGGATAGGTAGTAAAAGTACATTAAACTATCTTGCAGAAATGAAGCCAGCTTTTGAAGAAATCGGGGTACGATTCGATAATGTTATTCTTCGTATAATATGTAATGAGTTCTTTGAGCTGGAAAATATGCCGGTGGAAAAACAGTTGTGGTCCAAAGATACTCGCAGTATTGGTTTGGTTACGAGTGACATTGGTCTTGCGCCATTGCCAAACGATAGATTTACAAAAGGAAAGTGTAGTTTTAAGGTTCTCGAATACGCATCGGCTGGTTTACCAGTCGTTGCCTCGCCAATAGGAACAAACTCAGACCATATTCTCGATAATGACACAGGTTTTTTGGTAATAGAGATGCAAGATTGGATAGACAGAATCACTCAACTGATTGAAGACGGGCAATTGAGAAAAAAGATGGGTCAAAAAGGCCGAGCACACGCAGAAAAATTTGATGTAAGCATGATTGGAAAACAACTTGCCGAATTGATTACACAATGTCTGCAGAAACCTGTATTATCAGGACAGTAGCAAATCAGGAAGAATTATATTTTACCAGAGGAAAAACATGTCAAATCAATTCAATTCATTTATCAAAAGAAAACTTCTCGGGAAGGATAATAACTTGATTTCTCTTGACGAGCCTTATGAGGTTATGAGGCGTCTTTTGAAAGGGCATGATATAACGGGCATAATTGATGCAGGAGCAAGTGATGGGCGAATATCTAAAAGACTGCTGCGAAAATTTCCAGCGGCGGATGCTTATGCTTTTGAGCCCAACCGGCTTTATTTTGACTCGCTCCAACAGTACACAAAAGAAAATTCCAGATTCCATCCTTATTTTCTGGCCTTATCTGACCATGCAGGTAACGCGGATCTCCATATCACCCAATCTCCTGGAAACACCTCCCTTTTTATGCCGGGAAGACGCCTAAAAGAAATAGACCCTCAAGGTTCGGGCGTGGAAAGGTCAGAAAAGGTTCAAATAGTTACTATCGATGACTGGGCAGAGCAAAATGGAAAACTTGCCATCCAGCTTATGAAATTCGATATTCAGGGCGGCGAGTTAAAGGCTCTTCGTGGTGCACCTCGCATGCTTCAGTATTCAACCCTGTTAGTATATACAGAAATCTGGTTTAACTGTCCGTATGAAGATGGCGCGATTTACAGTGAAATTGACCTGTTCTTGCGCAAATACGGATTTGTTCTATATGACATATACAAGCCAAGATACAATTCTAACGGATTAATCATGTGGGGCAATGCCATCTTTGTGCATGCCGAGCGGCTTGGTATATAGAATGGGTATAATTTGTACTCTGCAACCGTTTTTTGGCCTAAGAGCGGCAGAATTGGGTCGAATAATGCCAAAACATTACAGAGGCTCATTTTGTGACAACATACTCAAAGGCAGAAGGCAGCTTTTCTCATAGAGAGTTTCCTTCTTTTTTTCGCATGAGCTTATACGCCCAAGCCGTTCTGTAAACTTTCATTCCGTCAATATCTGTCAGAACCGGGCCTGTATCCGTAATTAATATGTTTGTGCGTTTTAAAGCCTTGTGACTGATAAGATGGTTATCCAGTTTGTCATTTAGTTGTTTGATTTGCTCAATTACTTTCAGGAGTTTATCTTTGGAGGCGTTGTTATTCTGCAGTAAATCATCAAGTTTTTCACCTTGTGTATATTCGGTTACCAAGTAAGATTCCCATATAAAGGGGCCTTTGCGTTTTTCGAAGTAAGCCAGCGGTTTTGAAATGATTATGCCAAGGTTTGCAAGCCGATGGGCATTTAACCAGCCCCGATAGGCACAGGAACGTTTAATAGTTTGCCGAAGAGAATGAACAACTCCTTTGTGATTATATCGCTTGACTACTATGTCTCTGTTATTCCACATTATGCGTGAAACTAACGAGGTGTCGCCGTTTTTGAGAATCTCTCCGTTGTTAATTAGCATATCTACTTCCTTCAAGAGGCTGAGTGGCTTTGCATCATGGCAAAACTTCCTATCAAACACAGCAAGCCAATCCTCTATGCTGATGCGAAGGTATATTTCATTTGTTCGAAGATATTTTTTCATACCTTTAGTTGGTTTTTTCTTGTTCCTCAAACGCTGTTCAGTTTTTCTCAAGATATGTTTAGCCAAAGCTTTCTTTGCCTTTCTATCTTGAATGTTCTGGCTACAGTACTTTCTGAAAAACCTTATCCTATCTGTATTGGTGACATTTTTCTGAAACATGTTTATTTGCACGAGATTTTTTAATCGCAATCTAGAAGATAATCTTTGAAACTTTTTCGTTCGTTCGTTGTCGAGGAAGAAGAATCGCCAATTAGTTTTTTCCTGTTGCACCAATATGTTTCCTATACGTAAATCTCCGTGAAAGATGCCCTCGGCATGCATTTGACCAATTGTTTCACCGAAACATTCTATCAGATTGCGTCTGCGAGCTAATGTATCTTTGCCGCCAGTATGACTCATTTCTATCAAACCTCGTGCTATTGGCTTGGCATTTTCAACCTCTTCGGTTAATAGTAGATTGTGTATCAGAAGTGGACCTGCCCATTTCTCAAATAACCCGATGACAACGGGGGCATCGAGTCCGGCTTTTTGCAGCATGATTGAAGCATCAAAGCTGCGTTTAGCTGGGCTTGAGCGAAAAAGGTGCTTAAAGAAATCCCAAACGGAGCGATAGAGGTACTGTTTCAGATACACAGGATGAATGGTGTCGTCAATACAAACATTACATTGGAATACTTTGGCATATTCAGATGAGGGGACTTCGATAAGTTTATTTTGTTCTTGTGTAGTTTTATTATTTAATAGAAACAAATCTCTGATATTACACTTTAGAAAGTCTTTCCGAATGCGAATTTTCCAGTTGTGGATTTGTATGTTATTAAACTTTGTATCCGACATTCTTGGCAATTTCCTAACTTGTTCCTGATTGTTTTACATCATCCAAAATTTCTACTTTCTTTTATTATCGGTTCGGATTTGTTAGAGAAAAATCTTTGTTCAATCTTGAACAGTTAGTAATGAAACATGCTTCATTGTTGTTTGTCAAGTTCTTTCCCAGATTTTCGGGGGCAGCAAGCATCCTCAAAGAATGTATGTCTTCAGTAAAATGAGACTTTTGTATCTTTCAATTAAATAACCAATCTGTCCTCGATAAGCAATTCATATGTGGTTCAATATAGGAAGTAAACCTTGGGTATTTTCTGATAGTGACACAATCAATGGAGCGTCATTAGTTGTTTGGTCAAGTAGCGGGATTTAGGATGTCTGCTCCCAGTTGTCCGCAGGCGGCTTTTATTTGCTGGCCTTTTTTGAATCGAATGGTTGTTTCAATTCCGGCATCATCGAGTATTTTCGCGAACTGCTCTATGGTTTCTTTGCTGCTTGCGGCGAACTTGCAGGACGGATGCGGATTGTACTCGATAAGGTTTATATTGCATTTTAGCTGGCGTGCCAATTTTGCAAGTGTTTGAGCGTGCGATGTAGAGTCGTTCAAATTTTTTATTAGCACATATTCGAAGGTGACACGCAGGTCAGTTTTCAGTTGGTACAATCTCACGGCTTCGATTAAAGCTTTGATAGGATACTTTTTGTTGATTGGCATAATCTTCGAACGTAATGTATCTGTCGGTGCGTTCAGTGATATAGCTAAACGTGGGCGGATATTTTCGTCGGATAGTTTTCTGATGGCATCAGCAATTCCACAGGAGCTGACGGTTAAATGGCGCAGGCCGATATTTTTGCCTTGTGGGTGATTGAGTATTCGTATGGATTTTAAAACAGCGTCGTAATTTAACAGCGGTTCGCCCATTCCCATATAGACAACATTAGTTATCTTGCCTTTGTCTTTTTGGACGACGTTTATCTGGTCGGCGATTTCGGCTGCGGTGAGGTTTCTTTTGAATTTGAGTTTCGCGGTAGCACAAAATGCACATTTCATCGCACAGCCGGCTTGTGTTGAGACGCACAGAGTTTTGCGTTTACGGTCGAAGAGAATTACGGTTTCGATTCGATTACCATCGGCCAACTCAAAAAGGTATTTTATGGTTCCGTCGGAATCGGTAAATTTTTTCAGGGTGTTCAGGTGGGAGATGTAGTAGCCCTGTTCGGTCAGAGTTGTTCTGAAGGTTTTGCTTAAGGGGCTTATATTTGAAATTTTGTTGGTATTTTTGGAGTGGATAAAGGTGAAGATGTATTTGGCTACGAATTTTTTTTGGCCGAGATTTTCGGCTATAACTTCGAGTTCGCTGAGTGTTTTGTTTTTTAAATCTTTATCCATGATTAGTGTTCTATGAAGAGTTTTTGATTTTTTCAATGGCTTGGTCGAGGACTGCGGCAAGGTTGTTCCATTTGTATTGCTGCATTAGTTCGGTCAGGTGGTCGGAGTTATCGTTCCAGAGACAATTTTTTTCCACGTGTTTTGCCAATTGGGTTAATTTATCAGCTAAGGCAGTTACGGAGCCGTCGTAGAAAAACTTTTCTGTCGAATCTTGTTCGAGTTTCAGAATTTCTGGGTATGCCAATCTTTTTGGTAATACGGGATATGCGCCTGCAAGTACGGCTTCGACGACGCTTATGCCGAAGAATTCGTGGTTGGCTGTGGAGACGAAGATGTCGGTTTCAGTTAGAGCTTGTTCGTATTCGTCTCGGGTTGGCTGATAGCCCCATCGGTCGATATGTTCGGTGAAATATGATTTTGCCCACGCGAAGATATCGGGGGTTTCGCGGAATTGTTCTCCGATTACGCTTAGACGGAAGTTGGTGCCTTTTATTTTTATGATTTTCAATGCTTCGAAGAAATCTTCCGGGTTCTTATCATGTTCCCATCGAGCGGCCCAGAGTATTCGCATGGGGCCGGGTTTTCGTGATTGGCGTTTGCTGATATCGTTGACGCCGGGTGGGTAGATGAGAGATTTATTTTTGATTTTTTTGACTGCATCGGTTGGCTGATGGTCGGGCATTTTTGCGAGGAAGACAGTTAAGGCATTAAGGAAAGAATCTCTGTGGAAAGCGGAATTGAACCAGACGCTTTTGGCTGCAAGTGCGGTTGTGATATTTGTCATTGCGAATTGATAGTCGCGTTCGCTTTCAAGTTGTACCGGATAGGTGAGTTGGTTTTCGTGGAAGTATACGATGGCGGGTAGGTTTTTGATGGTTTTTGGTGCCAATCCCAGGAACTCCGCGAGGTTTAGCATATCGGAGCAGAAAATTAAGTCCCATTTTTTGCCCTTGGTGACATATTGGCTGAGTTGATTTGCGAATGTGATGGCGGAATGCCGCATACGCCATTTCCATTTATATGGAGCGAGTTCAAGAAGTGTCCAGCTGTGTTTGCTGAGATTCGACCAGCCGTCGATGAAGGCTTTGTGGCTGCCGCCGTAATAAGGTTCAAGTGCCAGAATTTTCATATGCTATTTTGCCGTTTCCCTTGTGTTGTACCGATACAATTTGCCCAAATACTACCCTTAGAAGTTTAAGAAAGCAAAAATAATTTTTGTTTAAGGTGTAATTCACTTGCGGTGAAGTTATGAGAATTTATAGACAATATTATGTAGCGGTTGTATAGTTGTTCAGAATTTTTTATTTGTTTGTAATCAGGTGCGAGTAAGAGATGTGGTTTCAGATTGGACATAAGGATAATGGGAAATCATCCTTTTAGGAAAATTCCGGACTATTTGCGTTCTCCAGAAGCAAAGCTCAAATACAATCGTGAATTGTTTAACAAGATTGCCGGGAGATACGATTTGTTGAATAAGATACTTTCTTTGGGGGCGGATTCTGTCTGGAAAGACAGCGTAATTGCGATGTTGCCCGAAGTTCAGAGCCCGAGTTGTCTAGATGTGGCGTGCGGTACAGGTGATGTGACATTTCGTCTCTCTGGAAAATATCCCAAGGCAAAAATCTATGGAGTGGATTTGTCTGCGAACATGCTTGATATTGCCCGGTCCAAAAATCGTTCCAAAGATGTTAGTTTTGTTTTGGCAGATATGTGCAATTTACCTTTTTCTGATAACAGTTTTGATTTAGTCACGGGTTGTTACGCGCTCAGGAACGCTGCCGATATTTATCAGGCATTGACAGAGGTGCGACGTGTACTGAAGTTTGGCGGAAACGTATGTTTTATGGATTTTTCCAAACCCGCTAACAGGTTTTCTCAAAGAATTGAATACTTGTTATTGAAATTATGGGGTAGCTTCTGGGGGTGGATGTTTCACAGGGATATGCGGTCCTATGGTTATATTGCAGAGAGTTTGAGGTTATTTCCAGATTCGAATGAGCTCAAAAAAACTTTGGCAGATAAAGGTTTCAAAAACATAAGCTCAAGAAAATATTGTTTTGGTATTATTGAGGCCATCATGTGTGAAAAAGCTAATAATGGGGAACCGGGTTAATTTTTTTGTTTTTTTACGATTGCTGTCAGTTCGTTAATTCGCCATTCGATAGATGAGAGTATCCAGAATTTGAAGTGGTTTATTTTCATTTGGCAGTGTATGAGGTAGATGATTTTCAGTGACAGGGCTACGGTGGCAACTTCAATCATGAGCAGTCTCCATTTGTCACCACCGATTACGGAGACGATTAAGGAGGTGGCAATTACGAAAATGAACAGGACGTTTATAAGCTTAGTGCGGAATTTCGGTACACCTCCGATTTTTCCAATGATGTTTCTGACTCGTTCTTTTTCCTGCTGAAAGAGTTCTAATTCTCGTTTCAGGTCATCAATTTCATTTTCAAGGCGCTCGTGGTTTTGTTCCATAACTGTCCCTTTTTAAAAAAGCCGATTAGGTTAGTTTTTCGGCATTGGTAGATATACCCTGATAAGTTATTTATTTTGTAAATCGGCAGTATTTGATAATTGTGATTAGGAAATCTAATAATTTGGAAAAGCAGCGAGTAAATGTGTGTTTTTTTGATGTTATGGTGGTTAAATGCAGCAACGCTAATAATTTTATTGACAAAATTAGCGGGTTATGACAGAATTGCGAAACTTTGTGGAATGAGCGTATTCACGGAATAGAATTCCGTTTTTAGATTTTGCAAAAAACAGATAGTTAGACCTCATTCAGGCATTCCCATAAGTATTGGTAATCCTAAGGGATTAGGGTTATGGGAAGATTTTATGAGTGATTTGATTAGCGGATTTGAGAAAAGGAGAAATTTAGAATGGCGGAAATATTAGAATCAAGAGCAACAGAGGGCAGGAAAAGTTTGTTTGGCAGGTTTTCGGAGCTTAGACGTCGAGCCATTGGTGGTGGTTCCGGATATCTCGAGAGCGGCTGGGTAATTGCAAACCATAAACTGGTTTCTTTTCATGCGGCATTTATTTCTTCAGTGATGAATCTTCCCGAGTCTGTTGAAGGTAAGATGGCAACATTGAAGTTTATGTTTTTGAGTATGGAAACAGTTATTTCCGTTATTATTGTTTATCTTTCGTGGCATACAGCGATTGCGATTCACGAGATGGGTCATTATTTAACAGCGGCTAAGTTAGCGGCATTAAATGATGATTCTCAGAAGTCGGCAGACGCAATGGAAGGCAAAACTGGAGCGGCTTTGGCGATTTGGTATGCGAAGATGTTTATCACGATACCATGGGGTAAGTTCGAGGGTGTTAAGAAGGAAGAGGGCAACTACGCTCCTGACGCACCTTATAACCTTGCTGTTATTGCACGTGGTCCTGTTTGGAGTAGTTATCTTGCGATGGTGGCTTTGCCGATAGCGGCAGTTTGTCTTACGATAGGATTATCGACTCATAATGAGTTAATCATATACATAGGTAGATTTTTCCTTGCTCCTGGTTTTGTCGGATTGCTTGACCGTTTCCTAGCTGACAAGGGTAAACTTAAGGAATTCAGACTGCGAGAAAAGCAGGCTGCGGAGCAAGCAGGTCGAGCGGCTAAGACGGTTTCGAAAGAGAGTTGGCTGTTCAAAGTTAAAGAGGTTAAGGAAAAGATGCTCACGAGCAGAATGCAGGGAGTGACTTTGAAGGATGGAACTAAGGTTAGTGCTCCGTGGCAGTTTAGAAACTGTGCAATGGGTGGTCGTCATACCGAGAAGGAATACCCGGAGAGTAACATCAGTATGCAGGAAAGTATGTTTATGCCGCTTTCGCCGAAGACATATGAAGAGTCGCAGGAGATGACGGTGAAGTTGCAGTCCCGTTTGAAAGAGATTATGGAATCGGCACCCGGAGCGAAGGTTATGGGTATCGGTTTGGAAGGTGGTTTGGCACCATATATTGATAAGGAGCCGGGTGACAGAGTTCCTGAGCAGCGAATGTGGCGCATGATGAAGCAGGCGATTCTTGATTGTGAATATGCTCCCGGTGTTGATGTTGCGATAGCGCTTGACCCTGCGGCATCAGAACTTGAGAACGCATATCGTGAAGAGACAGGTCAGAAGGAAGCGGCAGGTATGTATCGCTTCTGGCGTGACAAGAGCAAAATTGATATGAGCCGCGATGATATACTCGGACTTTATAAAGAGGCGATGGAAAGTGGCGTTCCCGTACTTTCGATAGAAGACGGATTTGGTGAAATGGACCATGCCGGCTGGAAGCTTCTGATGGAAGGTGACAAGGCGAACAACATCGAAGGTCTTGGTGACAGGATTTTTGTTATCGGTGATGATTTGGTTACGACCAAAGATGAAAACATAGAGAAATGTGCGAAGAATGGTGAGATTAACGCAACGCTGATTAAGGCCAACCAGATTGGAACATTGACGGAGACAGTATTGGCGATGTTGACCTCGTTGGCTTATGGAGCTGAATTGGTGATTTCGCACCGTTCCAAATCTCCGAACGACCCATTTGAGGCGGAAATTGCCACGGCGATGAATGCGTTGGGTATCAAGGCAGGTGGTGGAGCCAATACCGAGAGATTGCAGAAGTATGGTCGTGTGATGGAAATATTGGCTATAGCGAAGGTGACTCAGAGAGATATGACAGCAGAAGAAAAGCAAGAGGCCGAAAATACACTTAAGGAATTGGTAACTACGATAACCGGTCAGAAGAATGTGAGTTTAGCTGCGGGTGCGGCTGACGTTGATATTTGCAGTTTATTAATTCGGATGCTGGCAATTGAGGCAGTTAGCGGAACAGAGGAAGCGACTAATGCTGGTATACCTTCTGCGGCGGCGACGCTGTTTTTAGGTAGGGGCGGAATCATCAGGTTCAAGGGTTCAACGCCTCTTGGAACTTCGGCTGGTATCGATGAAGCGATTCATTATGTTGACAGCATTATCAGGCCAAGTGACACTACTGCGAAGTATCCTGATTTGTTCGAAGATGCCGGTGACGGAACTTACCGTTTCAAGAAGGGTGCGGGCTTCAATGACGTTCAAGCCAAGGGAGATGATGAAGTGTCGAGACTTTGGAAGAAGTCACAACGTTATGAGGGCAAGGGTTGTATGGATGCCGTCGAGCATATTGAAACAGTACTTGCGAAGGCATTTACGGGTAAGAAGCTATCTGAACTTGGCAGTTTGGTAGAGTTGGATATGGAATTACTCAGGTTGGAATACGAAGAAGCGAAAGCTGCCGGCTTAATTTCTGATAAGGCTTCGGCAGAGGAAAAGATACGAGTGATGCAGCGAAAGGGCGTTTTGGGAATGAACGCTATATTGTCGATGTCGTTGGCATTAGGCAGAGCGGTAGCAGCAAGAGACGGCAAAGAGATGTGGCAGTTGATTCGTGAAATGGCCAGTGAGACGATGGCCAAGTTTATCGCAGCGAATTCAAAGGGTAATGATGTCGTAACTCTTCAGGCTATGGACTTCGACGAATTGCAAGCGAAGTTTATTGAGACGGCTGGCGAATCGATTAAAGAGGATAAGACAATATACTCATTATTGCGAGAGCAGCTTGTAGTTTATCCGATATAAAATCGGAATATATCTTTATAAAACTTAAGAGCAGGTGTCCGGTGTGGATGTCGTTATGAGCAGCAGCTACTGTTATTGTTTGAGCAGTCGCAAGTTGGTTCGCTGCGTGTTAGGAAGCCCTTTATGACGGCGGCGACGCACCCGACACCTGCTTTAACTTTTATAGCTTGTGTGGGGCAGTTTAATTGGCAGGCGCCGCATTCCATACATGCATCATAGTCGATGATTTTAGCTTTTTTGTTTTCAATTTCGAAGACTGTATGCGGGCATACTTCTGCACATCGGCCGCAGCCGATACATTTTTCGATATCAAGTTCTAAAGTTATCACGTTTTTTAGGTATCGCAACTTAGCCATGTTTTTTATCCTAAATAAAACGGCCTGTAATCCATAATGCTATGGCTGTTACTGTGCAGAGCAGTTGTATTGGTATAGCTATTTGCATTTCACGTTTTACTCCTGACAATGATGTATATGTCGAAGTACCGGTAAAGTTCATTAAGGCAAAGCTGGTTAGTGCTGGTATGAGCAGCAGCCATGCGATAACGCTCGGTATGTTGCTAAGTTTTTCAAATAGATTGGCGGCATAACCTGCGGCGATTACGGCTATTCCAATCCAGAGTCCTTTTAGAGCAAAAGCTTTTCCTGGCAGCCAAGGCAGGAGTATTGGGCCGAGTACGACGCTTGCTAAAAATGCGGCGAAGACCATGATTACGCATGGTGGTCCCGCGGATAGGGCGGTTGAAGTTGAATATCCCTGTCTGCTGAAACCAGCGAGTAGGAAGAATGCGGCGGCTATAAATAGCGCATGCTTGAATCCCATTACCAGTTCTACGGGGATGAGAACGGTTCTGTCCCATAATGGGAAGGTGATTTTGCGCATTTGTGGTGTTGCTTTCATGCCGGCTTGTATGAATGGAATAATGTCACAAGCATGTATGGGGCCGTAACTAATCGAAAAGCCGGATTGTTTTTTGACTTCGTGTGCGGCGACGCCGACAGCGCCGAGTTGTGGGACGATAATTTGGTGGTGGTTTACGATTTTATCGAGTTGTGTAAGTTTGATGCGGCGGAGTAGTTCTTCGGTTCCGAAAGTTCCTTTGCCAGCGGCACACCAAACGTTGATGCCCTTTGTGTCGAGTACGATTATCCAAGCATCGAGTGAGGTAAGTTCTTTGCGGAGTTTGTCGAAGCTTAGTTTGTAATTTGCGGAAACGAGGACGGGCGAGTCGGCGGTGGGGTTGCCGATGGCGTAGAGACCGGGTTTAACGGTATATCTCATTCGTCTCATGGCCCAACGAGCTTTGATGGCGCCGAGATGGTCCCGCCAGCAAAGTTTCGTCGTTACTTTCGGGATATTCCGGTCTTGCATGATTTATATCCTTAGTCTGATTCGGCTTTAGGTGCTGTGTTTGCGGTGTTGTTGGGTTCGGCTTTGTCGGTTAGATAGACGGAGGATATATAGTTACTGTTGCATGAAGTTTTACATGTTTGATTGCTTTTTGACCATGAGTGAAATGCTGCTACGGCAGCAAATAATATTACGGAGTAAAATATTACTTTCTTATAGTTTTTCGGGTTATTGCAAGAACAGTCGCTGTCAGTAGCCTGTTGATTTTCTGAATCGCAGTGTGGCTGGGTGTCTTCGTTAGTATCCATTTTTATTCCCCATTTAAGTTGATAATCACTAATCTTTACGTATCAGAAAGATATTAGTTTATCCTTTAATGGATTTAAAAGGCTATTTTTCCATATTATAGCGATTTTTATATATCGTCTCATTAGCAAAAATGGCAGTTGTAAAATTTTTAATTTTTTTTGGAAAAGCTGTTGACAGTATTTGTTTTATCCGTTATATTATAAGTATTCCGATTGGAATAGTCAGGATGGAGTGTATTATATGAAAATATCCAAAAGATGTCAATATGGTTTAAAGGCGGTTTTTGAGCTTTCCAGGCGTGATTTTGGCCAGTTGGTGAAGGTACACGAGATAGCGGCAGCCCAGAATATTCCCGTACGATTTCTTGAGGTGATATTGAACCAGCTCAAGCATGCGGGTTTTGTCGATTCACGGCGTGGTAGTGTTGGTGGGTATATGTTGGCACGGCCTGCCGAGGAATTGACGGTTGGAGAGGTTATAGAGGTGATTGAAGGGCCTGTTTCGGTTGCTATTGACGATATTGGAAATGGGAGCCAAAGCAAGGGTTTTCATGGTGAATATGCGTTTGGACGGCTTTGGAGAGATGTTAATGAGTCCATATCACATGTTTTGGATAAGGCGAGTTTTGCTGAACTTGTAGAGTTTGAGAGGTCAAAAAGGGAAAAATGCGTACCGAATTACAGTATTTAACGGGTTCAATAGGGTTTTTGAGGTAATTATATTTTTTTGCAGATATTCCCAGTGAGTCTGTAGGAATACTTCGTTATAAAGGATAAGGATATGGCAGAGTCGCATTTAAGAAGCATAGTCAAGGCAGTAACGTGGCGTGCTGGCGGGACGGTAGTGACGTTTCTGGTTGTCTTCACGGTAACTGGTAAATTTGAGTTGGCAGCTCAGATAGGTATGCTGGATACGGCGGTTAAACTTGGGGCGTTTTATGCTCATGAGCGAATCTGGAATCGATTGAATTTAGGCAAACACAAACTGCCGGAATATCAGATATGAGAAAATTTTATTAATTTTAATGTTGAGGAGATTTGTTGTCATGTTGATTGATGAAGTTACAGAGAGTGTTGCGGAACTTGTTGAAGGATTACATTTTGCAGAAAAGGTTGCGAGGTCGCTGGCTTTGATAGAGAGAGCTTACAAAGAGTTTGGTGACAAGCTTGTCGTGGCTAACAGTTTGGGTAAGGATTCGAGTGTTATCTGGCATCTTGCCAAACGTGTTAGTCCGAAGATTCGCGGATTTATTGTGACGACTCGTTTCAAGCCGCCGGAGACCAAGAAGTTTATGGCTGAGGAAGTATCCAGGTATCCTGAGTTACAGATATTTAGTAACGATGGTGAAATTCCTGATAAACTTTATGCTACTGACCCGGACAAGTGCTGTGAGCTACTTAAGGTTGAACCGATACGGCGGGCGGTTAAAGAGATGGATGTCGGTTGCTGGGTGACAGGTTTGCGCTGCACGGAAGGAAGGACCCGTACCGAGTATAAGGAAATAGAAGAAATGGACAAGGGGTTGATTAAGTTGAATCCGATTTTGCTTTGGTATGAGCGTGAAGTTTGGCAGTATCTGGCATTGCATGGTGTGGATGTAAACCCGTTGTATTTGAAGGGATACAGGTCGCTTGGTTGTGAACCCTGCACGAGGATTGCTCAGGGTAAAGACGAGCGTGCGGGCAGGTGGATTGGTACGAGTAAGTGCGGCGGCGAGTGCGGAATTCATACGAGGCCCTTACTTAATTATCAGATATAGAGATTAGATTTTGAAGGGATAAGGTGAAAACGAAAGAGCCAATTTTGCGGATACCGGCTTCGGTGAAGGAAGATGTTTCAGGATATCGCGAGGCGGTTGCGAAGTTTCTTATCGGTAAGACTGAGGCGGAGTCATTTAAGGCGTATCGTGTGCCGATGGGTGTGTATGAACAGAGGACTTCTGGTAAGTATATGGTTCGTATACGCATTGGTGCGGGGCTTGTTTTGCCTTATCAATTGGAACGGATTGCTGAGTTGAGCAAGAAATATGGTAATGGGGTGGTTCATGTTACAACTCGACAGGACATTCAGATTCACGATGTTGACATTAAGGATACGCCGGATATTTTTGAGAGTTTGCTTGAGGTGGAACTTTCGACGCGTGGCGGCGGAGGCAATACAGTTCGTAATGTTACAGCATGTGTCCGTTGTGGGGTTTGTCCGAAAGAACAGTTTGATGTGGCACCATATGCGATAGGTGTAGCTGAATATCTTTTGCAGGACCGAGGTTCATTTAATTTGCCGCGAAAGTATAAGATAGTATTTTCCGGCTGTCCTGAGGATTGCGCGTTTGCGTCAGTTGCTGACCTTGGTTTTTTTGCTCATGTAAAGGAGGGGCGTAAAGGTTTTTCGGTTTATGCGGCAGGCGGATTGGGAAGTAGTTCGGCAGTGGCGGTAATGATAGAAGAATTTGTCGAAGCGGAAGAAGTTTTTGAGGTAGCTGAGGCGATTAAGAGGTTGTTTGATGAGTATGGTGACCGGTCGAACAGGTATAAGGCGAGGTTGCGTTATGTGCTGAAGCGTTTTGGGGCCGATGAATTTATTCGATTATATAGAAAATATCGGGAAGCTATTAAAGCCGAGGGTCTTGTTGGCGAGGTGCCCGAGATTCGAGAAATCGAGCGGAAAGTTGATGGGCAGGAAGAGCAAGGCGGTAGCAGTAAGACTGCGGATTTACCGAACGTGATGGCGGAGAAAATTTCCGGGCATTATTCTGTGCGGTTGAGGTTGAAGAACGGGGATATTTCTGCTGAGGCCCTTGTAAGAGTTGGTCAGATTAGCGAAGGATTCGGTGATGGGATTGTACGGACGTCGCAGTTGCAGGATATTTTCATTACGGGTGTGTCGAAGGAAAATATTCGCAATGTGAATCGATTGTTAAAAGAACTTGGTATAGATACGGCTGATGGTGGTCCGAAGGTGGTTAGTTGTACGGGAGCGACGACTTGTAAGTTGGGGCTTTGTTTTTCGCGAGATTTGGCTGACGCGATTTCTGATGAGCTTGAGAAAATTAATGGCTTGAGAGACGATGAAGTTATCAGGATTAGCGGTTGCCCCAATTCTTGTGGTCAGCATAATATTGCGCAGATAGGATTTCAGGGCAGGATTAAGAGAGTTAATGGTGAGCTGGTACCGTATTATGATATTTTGCTTGGGGGCAGGACGATTGAGGGGGAGGCGAAGTTGGGTGAGAAAGCTGGTATGGTGGCGGCTGAGGAGATACCTGATTTGTTGGCTGCTGCGTTTAAAAGCAACGATGCAGTAGAAAGATATTTAAGTGCCAAGATTTCTGAGTGAAATTTTGTTATAATGGGCGGCGTGGAAAATTTTGATATGAAATTATTGCCGCCGAGTTTTTCGCTTGGTTGGTCGCCGACGCAGGATGTTTCGAGGCAGATAGCGGTTCTTATGAGTGGCGGCGTGGATAGCAGTACTACGGCGCATATTCTTAAAGAGGACGGCTGGGACGTATTGGGTATTACGATGAGAATACCTGTCTCGTGTGAATTGTCTACTCGTGGTTGCTGTGGTGTGGATGCTGCGCTTGTGTGTAAGGAGTTGGGGGTTGCTCATTATTTTGTAGATGTGGCTGAGCCATTCAATGAGCTTATAATCGGACGGTTTCGTCAATCCTACGCGAATGGTCAAACGCCGAATCCGTGCATCGACTGCAATTCGTTGCTGAAGTTTTCCTTGTTGTGGGATTTTTTGCATGAGGAATTTGGAATTAAATATTTGGCTACGGGTCATTATGCGCGTGTGATTAAGAATGACGGTGAGGTTCGGCTTGGGCGCGCGAAGGATAGAACTAAAGACCAGAGCTATTTTCTGTATGGAATTTCCTTAGAAAGACTTGGTGGGCTGGTGCTGCCGCTGGGAGGGTTTGCAAAAGACGAAATACGTTCGATAGCAAGTGATTTAGGATTGAGTGTTGCTGACAAGGCGGAGAGTATGGAATTGTGTTTTGCCGGTGAGGGGGATTACCGTGTTGCCTTGACTGAAGATGAAGCTGAAAGGGAGGGTGATTTAATGGATATGCAGGGCAACAAGATAAGCAGTCACAAGGGGATATCGAATTATACGATAGGGCAGAGGCGAGGTGTTGGATTTGCGGGAGGCAAACCGCTTTATGTCGGCAGGATAGATGCGAAGAATAATACTGTCGCATTGGGTACCAGGGAAGAGGTGAGTTTTAATACTGTCAAGGCGGAGCAGGTGAACGTTTTGATAGGTAAGAGGTTTGTTGCCGGAGAGAAACTTTTTGGAAAGATTCGTTCTTATAATGACCCGCATGCGTGTAAGGTTGTCGAGGCGGATGAAAATGTTATGACAGTGGAGTTTGAACAGGTGCAATTTGCGCCGTGTCCGGGGCAAAGGCTTGTATTATATGATGGTGATGATAATATTGTCGCGGGTGGGGTGATAGTTTCGGCTTATTAAGGGTTTTATGATGGGTTATCCGGAAATCAGGATGCGAAGATTGCGAAGCAGTGATGGTATGCGAAGGCTGGTGCGTCAGAGTGCTTTGAGCGTGGATGATTTGGTGTATCCATTATTTGTCAAGGAGGGAGAGGGAATTAAAGAACCGATTGAGTCGATGAAGGATTGTTTTCATTTTTCGCCGGATACCGTGGCAGTTGAGGCGGCTGAAGTTTCCGGGTTGGGGATACCGGCTATTTTGATTTTTGGTGTGCCTGCTAAGAAGGACGAGAGTGGTTCGGGGGCGTGGGCGGAAGATGGAGTGGTTCAGCGGGCAGTTATGGAGATTAAAAAGCTATGTCCCGAGTTGGTGGTTATTACGGATGTTTGTCTTTGTGCATATAGCGAGAGCGGACATTGCGGTATTGCGGAAGGTGGTAGAATTGATAATGACGCGACGTGTGAGTTATTGGCTAAAGTTGCGTTGTCACATGCTCAGGCGGGAACTGATATGGTTGCGCCGTCTGATATGATGGATGGTCGTGTGAAGTATATACGCGAGGCGTTGGAGCGAAACGGTTTTTGCGATACGGCTATCATGGCATATTCCGCGAAATATGCATCGGCATTTTACGGGCCCTTCAGGGATGTCGCGGATTCTGCACCGGCATTTGGTGACCGCAAGGGTTATCAGATGGACGTAGCGAATGGTGAGCAGGCTATGACGGAGATTGCGTTGGATATTGAGGAGGGGGCCGATATTGTGATGGTCAAGCCGGCATTGTGTTTTCTGGATATAGTTCGT
>JAGLSU010000061.1 GCA_023135935.1 Planctomycetota bacterium | reverse complement strand
GTGCAATTCAGCAACGAGTTGCGGCAGAAGCTGGTGATAAATTGCTCTGCCGTAAAATTTTTTGCCTTTGCCGAGTTTGTTGGTGCTGTGCATCCAGTCGATTTCGTTATTTCCGCACCATAGAACCAGGCAGGGGTGATTGCGAAGCTGCTTTATAATTGCCGTTGCTTCCTTTTTTACCTCTGTCAGGAACCACTGTCGGTCGGGGTAATAGGCACAGGCGAACATGAAATCCTGCCAGACCATTATGCCGAGTTGGTCACAGAGTTGATAAAAGTGGTCCGATTCATAGTAACCGCCGCCCCATATGCGCAGCATGTTTATATTTGCTTTTTGAGCGTTGTGCAGAAGTTCTTCATAGTCATCGGCAGTGGTTGAACCGGCGAAAATTGAGGGTGGAATCCAGTTTGCGCCCTTGGCGAAAATTGGTTTATCGTTTATTTCGAATTGGAATTTCCGTTTTTTTCCGGTGGAGCGATTTAGCTTTACGGTTCTTATACCGAATTTTTTTTGTGTTTGGTCTATGACTTCATTGTTGTTTAGTAGTTTTGCATCGAGCAGGTGGAGGTTTTGCGGGCCGTAACCGGCAGGCCACCAGAGTGAGGGGTTTTCAATACGAATTACTGTTGAGTGGAAATTTTCGCCTGGGTCGAAATTCAGGTTTTGATGGATTGTTTGTCCGTCACAGGACAACGTTAGTTGACAAAGGAACTGTTCCTTTTGGATGAAGTCCAATTCTACGTCAATTTTGATGTCGGCATAGTGGTGATTACAATCTACCGTTTTGGTATGGAGGTCAGCGAATCTGGCTTTTTTAATGCCTTCGAGTTTGACGGGTCTGAAGATTCCGCATCCTGGTAGTGAGGGGCAGAAGTCCCAGCCGAATTGATATTGAGCTTTTCTTATATAAGTTCGGTAAGGGTTTCTGAAATCGGCTTCGCTAAACGAAGTGTATCTTTCCATTAGTTTTTTTGCATAGTCGGCAGCCGGTTCGAATTTTACCATTAATATATTATTTTTTGGTTTCAGGAAGCCAGTCACGTCGAATCTGAATGGAATGAACATGTTGTTTGTTTTTCCGATGAGTTTATCGTTCAGCCATATATTTGTTATTGTGTCAAGTCCGTCGAAGACTAAATCGATACAATCGGATTCGAGAAGGTCGGCAGGGGCATCAAAGATTTTTCTGTAGACCCATGGCTTTTCACTGACAGAGGAGAAATCTTCCGGATTTGTATCGATATCGATTTGTTTTATTTTTCCGGCAGAGATTAGGCTGTTGAAAATTGAGGATGGCACAGGGGTTTTCAGCCAATCGGCTGAATCGAGGTCGCGCATTCGACGTGCCGAGAGTGGGTACTGTTTAAATTCCCATATTCCTGTCAGGTCCAAAGATGTTTTTGGCATTGGAAGTTGCTCCTTATTAGTCGGACAAGTACGGTTAATATAGTTTGCGTTAGAGCAGCTTACAATAAAATTTATTTTTGATTATAGGTGTTACTGCTGACAGGTCAAAAGGTGCGAATTTTCTGTCCTATAAGGTGTAAGCTCTTAGGGTGAATCCCTGATGATATTTGATGGAGACCGATAATATCTGTATTTTTTTTGTTTTTTCGGCGTGTTGGCAAAAGGTTGTAGTTGTTGGTGTTATATGTGGAAAGTGCGAGTCAGCATTGGTCGATATTTTGAGTTGCTATAACAGTTTACCTATTGAAACAAAAAGTGGTCTGAAAGGGTAATAAAATGAATAGCCATCCTGAGAATAAGAAAACCAGTTGCATGACCGAGTGTGAATGTACAGCTCCCAGTTCTTTACCGGCAAAACTTTTTACGATAACGATTGTTTTTACGGTAATGATACTCGGTGGTTTGGGCTGGTACACATGGAGTTCGTATCAGCAGTTTAAAAGTGCGGAAAGCGGACGTTTCAGATTGATAGAGCTAAGTGGTGTAATCATGCATCTTGACGAGGTTCTGACTATGTCGTCGCATATGGCTGCGGTAACCGGTGAATCTCAGTGGGAAATGCGCTATCAAAAATTTGCCCCGAGATTGACTGATGCTGTGAACGAAGCCATGGGTTTGGCTCATGATATTAGTATGAGTAAGGCACTTGCTCAAGTCGAAGTTGCAAACGTTAGTCTTTCTTCAATGAGTGAGGAGGCGTTCGATTTAATAACTGCTGATAAGCGTAAGGCAGCGGTGGTTTTGATAGGTAGTGAAAAATATGATATACAGAAACGCGCTTTTAGTGATGGTATAACAAAATTTACTGCATCGATGCCTAAACATGTAAAGGCGGAGCTTGAGAATTATCGCCACCGTGCATTGGTGACAGTTTTGCTTATAGTAGCGATTCTTCCTCCGTTGATATTTGCATGGGTTGGAGTTTTAAGTGTACTCAAAAAATACATGGTGGCGCGTAAGGAAGCAGAGGAAAAGATTGCAAATACAGCCAAGTTCCCCAGCGAAGACCCAAACCCTGTTCTGCGTATTTCTCGTGACGGTACAGTTCTTTACTGCAACAAGCCGAGTGCGCCTTTGCTAAACGCCTGGGGTTATAAAGAAGGTGGTGCTATACCTGAGCGGTGGTTCCAATATGTACTGAATGCGATAGGTTCAGGTTTGACCGGTCAGACTGAGATTGAGTGCGATAACAGGACCTTTTCTTTGACGTTTGCACCCGTTATGGATGGCGGCTACGTGAATATTTATGCTTCTGATATCACTGACCGTAAGCGGGCGGAAGAGGAGTTGAAATCTCTCAATAAGATACTTGAGATACGCAGTAACTCTTTAGCGGAATCCCAACGAGCAGCGGTGAAGTTAATGAACAAGACCGAAGAAGCCAAGCGTGACGCTGAACGAGTCAACAGAGAGCTTAAAACTTCCATTGAGCATGCAAATCAGATGACTCAAGAGGCGATAATGGCGAATCAGGCCAAAAGTGAATTTTTGGCTAACATAAGTCATGAGATTCGTACGCCGATGAACGCTATATTGTGTTCAAGCCAATTGCTGTCGGAGGAGAATCTTACGGGTGAGCAGAAAAGTTTCATTGATGTTATCCAGGCCGGTGGTGAGAATTTATTAGAGGTTATAAACGATGTTCTGGACTTTTCGAAGATAGAAGCGGGCAAACTTGATATTGAGACCATCAGTTGTTCATTGGGCCAGATGCTCGATACGAGTGAATCATTGATGAGGATGCAGGCGAATGAAAAAGGTCTTGATTTTAAAATCTTTAAAGGCAAGAAACTGCCTGAGCGAATACTAACGGACCCTGGTCGTGTTCACCAATGCTTAAGTAATCTTATAAATAACGCGATTAAATTTACAGAAAGAGGGTATGTGTATATAAATGTTTCTTTGGAGGAGATAGAGGATAAACCGTTTATCCGTTTTGACGTCGAAGATACAGGCGTTGGTATTCCAGCCAACAGGCAAGAGGCGATATTCGAGTCATTTACCCAAGCTGATGGAAGTACGACTCGCAAATTTGGCGGTACGGGGTTGGGTTTAAGTATAACAAAGCGTTTAGCGGAACTTTTGGGTGGAAAACTTACATTATCCAGCGAAGAAGGTAAGGGGTCGGTATTTACTCTCATGATACCGGCAGGTGTTGATGTTAAAACTGAGCCGGTTTTAGGTGGTCAGAACATTCCTGTTAGCCAGCCAAGTCTTAGCAAAGATAAACCAAACGATGCCAAATTCTCTGGCCATGTGTTGGTTGCTGAAGATAGCCAAACCAATCAGACACTTATTAAGTTGCTGCTTAAACGTTTGGGCCTCGAAGTGACAATTGCACAAGATGGTGATGAGGCGGTACAGAAGGCTCTGACCCAGTCGTTTGATATGATATTTATGGATATCCAGATGCCCAACATGAATGGCTATGAGGCTACGAAACTGTTGCGGAGAAGGGGCGTGACAGTACCAATAGTAGCGCTGACTGCTTATGTAATGAAGGTCGATGAGAGAGAATGTGTTAAGGCTGGTTGTGATAATTATTTGAGCAAGCCGATTAACCGTAAAAAACTTCTGCAGGTAATTGCGAAATACCTACCTATAAAAGGCGAAGATATAAGCGAAAAGATAGATTCGATAAAATCTCAGGTAGATGAGGTTAGCCAATTCTATTCTAAAGGCGAGGTATCAGAGAAACCAGTCGACAAACAGAATAGCTGACGTATGTCTAATAGTTATCTATTGGGGGTATCTTTGCCGATTGATGGGTGTAGTTTTCAGGTATTAGCATGACAATTCCTGATTTCCTGATTACGTCATACCTATTTTCAGGACACTAAGTGGCTATGTTAGTTCTGAGCTAACTGTTTATTTCTAAGGGGGTTAGATAAGCAGCTTTTGTTCGCCACAGAAATAAAAGGTTGTCAAAAAGTCAGATTTTTCCTATACTGCCCAGCAGATTTTATTTTGAAAGGACAAACATGGGTACAACGAAAGACGTTGGAAGCGGTGTGTTGAAACTTGAGTCGGGTTTGGAATATAAAGTTGCAGATATTTCACTGGCTGATTGGGGTCGCAAAGAAATCAGACTGGCTGAAAATGAGATGCCCGGTTTGATGGCTGTTCGTAAGAAGTATGGCAAGGATAAGCCGTTGAAAGGCCTGAAGATTATGGGCAGTTTGCATATGACCATTCAAACTGCGATGCTAATAGAGACGCTCGAAATTCTCGGTGCTGATGTTAGATGGGCATCGTGTAATATATTTTCTACTCAGGACCATGCAGCGGCGGCGATAGCCAAGGCGGGAAAGACCGCTGTGTTCGCATGGAAGGAAGAGACATTAGAGGAATACTGGTGGTGTACGGAGCAGGCACTGACGTGGCCTGATGGGTCGGGTCCCGATATGATAGTTGATGATGGTGGTGACGCGACGTTGTTTGTACATCAGGGTATGAAAGTTGAGAAAGATCCTACACTGCTCGAAAAGACATACGATAACAAAGAGTTCCAGGTTATTATGGACCGGCTTGGAGCCAGTTTGACCGAAAGCCCGGACAAATGGACAAAGATTACTACTAATATTCGTGGTGTGTCCGAAGAGACAACAACAGGGGTGCATCGTCTTTATCAGATGTCCGAGGCTGGCGAACTGCAATTTCCGGCAATTAATGTGAACGACTCGGTTACGAAGTCGAAGTTTGACAATCTTTATGGATGCCGTGAATCATTAGCAGATGGAATCAAGCGGGCAACGGATGTAATGGTATCGGGTAAGGTGGTAATGGTTTGTGGTTATGGCGATGTAGGCAAGGGCTGTGCCCAATCGATGAAGGGGCTCGGGGCACGGGTTATAATTACAGAAATTGACCCGATATGTGCTTTGCAGGCAGCGATGGAAGGTTATGAAGTGACAACAATGGAAAAGGCGGTTTCTATTAGTGATATATTTGTTACAGCGACGGGTTGCTGTGACGTGATTTGCGGTGAGCACATGGAGCAGATGAAGGACGAGGCGATTATATGCAATATCGGCCACTTCGATAGTGAAATCCAGATAAGCTATCTTGAAGATACAGCAGGGTGCGAGAGAGAAAATATTAAACCCCAGGTGGATAAATGGACACTTAAGTCCGGGCGTTCAATTATTGTTTTGGCGGAAGGTCGTTTGGTGAATTTAGGTTGTGCGACAGGCCATCCGAGCTTTGTGATGAGTAATAGTTTTACGAACCAATGTCTTGCTCAGATAATGCTGGCGACAGAAGAGCTTGAGTCGAAGGTTTATACGCTACCTAAGAAACTGGATGAAGAGGTAGCGATGTTGCATATAGGCCGATTGGGAGTAAAACTTACGAAGCTAACGCAAAAGCAAGCGGATTATCTTGGAATTTCTGTTGATGGGCCCTTTAAGCCGGAACATTACCGTTATTAATAGTTAGCCGTTAACTGTGTTATGCGGTAGTAAAGGTTTATGGAAGATAAACAAACGGAAAAAACACCAAAAACAGCTTCGAAATCCTTTTTGGCTGTTGGTCCTACGCTGCATTACAGCCACAGTAATGTCCAGAGATGTTGGCTGCTTGCTTTTTTGGCTTATGGGGTCAGTTGCCTTTTCTGGTCGAAGATACTGACCGGCTCATTTTGGTCTTTTAACTTTAATGTCCTCACGTCTGTCGAATCATGGCATTTAGGCAAGTTTGTAATAAGCGGAGTGAGTATATTTGAGTACCCCTGGCAGATTCTTGTTTTGGGTTTGCTTATGGGTATTTTGGCAATTGTCCCGCTATTGATATCACAACTGATGAGCTTAGGGTACAGTTTACTTTTTATATTCGCGGTGTTTCTTCTGACGGATTTGCCGGGTTTCGCGATTTGTCTATTGCTTAGTTGTATTGCTGTGGCATGTCGGCCACTTCGTTTTCGTTCACGTTTTATTGCTATAGCGTTGTGTACAGCACCCCAACTTATTTATTGGGGATATTTTGGTGGAGTAGGGGGAGTTGAACCTCTTAAGTTGGGTTTTTCGTTTACGCCCTGGATTTGCGCATGGCTTGCCGGGTTGGGTATAGCAGCTACAGTACTCGGGATAGGGCACTTTACGCGTTATCGTCCTGGTTTAGTGTGGGTGGTTACCAGCCTCGTGCTTTTAACGGCAATTTCTATGTTTGAGTGGAAGATAGGTTTTGCAGAGTTGGATTACCAGCTCTATGTAGCTAAGAATAATCCGGAGCAAATAAGTGAGTTTCACGACCATAGCATAACAGAGGCGCTTGATGAGACAATGACCAGTCCCGATGTGAAGAGATATTTGGCGGGTTTTTTCTACCCCACCGAACCCATAATGCTGCGGGCAAAATTAAAGGAAAAGATTCAGAGTCAATTAAGTCTCGACCGTTGGCCGAGTTGGTTTATCGTACCGTCTGAATTGGAGTATCAAGCGAAAAGACAAAAGCTTTTTAATCAATATCGTTTATTCATAAACAAGCGCCCCCAAAGTAGTCGGATGCCTATAGCTCTTTACTACAAGGCTATTTTAAGTGAATACAGCCCGGACATAGAACTTCTTGGGCAGAGAGAGATATTGCATTTTTATAGTGATTATCCTCACGAGAGGTCGCGAGAAACGTGGTATCGGCTGTATATGGAGTTTGGTGACAGTGCCGAATCGGTTGAGGCTCGGCTGCGAATTGCGAAACATTGGGCGGGCCAGAGTAGATTCAGGCAAGCAGATAATCTTATTGCTGAAGCTCAGTCTATAGTAGTTGAGCGGTTGAAATTACTTGAAGATAAGCAAGTGCAGGGCGAAACGTTATTTAGTCCATTTCACCCTCCGGCAGATTCGGTGATGACGGTTTTCAAGCTAACTGAATTACAAAGAAAATTAAACCAGTTACGAGTTCTTATAAGCGAGAAAAACCGAACCGGTGAGCCGGAATCAATCAGGCGTTTGGCAAAATTTGTTATGCTAAATCCTCATGTCCGAAACTTTTCTTTTCAACTTGGGAAGTTACTAAAAGAGTTAAATGAACAAGACCCGCTTCGTGACAATATACTATTAGCCCAAGTGAAACTGGTTGCTGATGAGCAACTTCGTGCTGAGAAATTAGCTCAGCTTCACAGAGAATTTCAGGATACTGATGGTGGTATGCAGGCGTTATACGAGTTTGGGCTTTTGAAGATTAGCTTATGGCGTCAGCAGGATGAATCGAATTCACAGCAGAAGAAGAAATATTTAGCTGAGGCGAGGACGACTTTGATGAATTTTATTAATCTTTATCCAGAGAGTACTTGCACCGAGCAGGTTAAAGAGAATCTTGCTAACCTGCCCACCAATTGATTTGCATTGGCTGTCTGTATGGATTAGATTTGACAATTTTCATTGATATCAATATAATGCGTTGTCGGAAATTAATAAGGACAAGGGTGGACGGGTGAAAAAAACAAACTCCAATCAATGTTTGCACGCGATAGTAGTCGGCAGTAGCGGGGATGAGTTCATTCGCCACACATTAAATTTGCTTAGTAGCTATGATATTGAACATGTTCTTTTCGAGGATATTTATCGTGCGTTCAGTTGGTTGCTGAGAGATGGGCAAGAAGATGTTTTAGTTGTTGGTCGTGTCGAGCGATTGAATAAAGAAGAGGGGCGTTTTTTGCAAAAGGTAAGTGATAGAGGTTTTTCTTGCTGCTGTTTCGCAGATAAATATTTGGCTCAGAAACAAGGTCAGGTTTCAGCAGCGCAGGAGAAGGGTGCTTTTGTTATAAATGAGCCGGCAGAGGTCGAGGATATAATTAAAAAGTTGCTGGCAGGTAGTCGGGATAGTAAAGCTTCAACTTTTAACAAGGATGAATTTCTCACTACTAAAGCTGAACTGGATGCTTTGCTTGGGATTTAGATAAATGGAAACAGATGATATTTCAATTTCTTCGGGTTTGGATTCTTGCGAGGTCTTACTGATAGGTGACCTTAGCAGGGCATTTTCAGATATCGAAGCTGCTATGAACCTATCCTGTGAAGTGTATGCTAATATGCTTGATGGTATCGAAGCAGCGTCAGAGAAGGATTTTGGGGTGATAGGTGTTGTGGTATCCGGGGTGACATCAAGTTTGGATTCAGCTTTAGAAAGTTTGAGAGAAGCGAGTTCGGGTGCGAAGATTTTTCTTTTGGTACAGATGCATGAAGAGCCATTAGCGATGCAACTGGTTGGCTTAGGATATGACGGCGGGGCCTTAGTAGACGACTATTTGATTTGTCCTATTGAAGTAGAGCGATTCTGTAAATTTATCACGGGTTCGCCTTCCGAAAAGAAATCGATACCCGCTCAGATTCGTCAGCAGGTTAGTACGATAACACCTGCTGTTTCGGACCGTGATGCGGAGATGAAAATAGAGCAGCTTGAGAAGTTGGCTACGGAAGATGAATTGACCGGTTTGAAGAATAGAAGGTATATGTGGGAGTTTTCGAAGCAGATTATAGAGCGTGCAAGAAAAGAGAATGGGCAAGTGACATTGCTTATGTTTGATATTGATAACTTCAAACATTACAACGATGTCTATGGCCATTCTGCCGGGGATAAGATTTTAAAACAAGCGGCGATTTTAATGAAGCGATGTTGCCGTGACCATGACGTTGTCGGCAGAATTGGTGGCGATGAGTTTGTTGTTATTTTCTGGGACGACCCGCGCCGAAAGTCGGTTGAGGAAGAAACCGAAAGGCGGTCAGCAGCGGCGGAGCATCCTAAAGAAGCGATTTTTATAGCGAAGCGATTCAGGGGGGAATTGAATAAGACAGAGTTCCATTTGTTGGGTCCTGGGGGCGATGGTGTTTTGACTATAAGCGGCGGCTTGGCGAGTTTTCCTCGGGACGGTTCTACGATGGAAGAGCTTTTGCAGCAAGCAGATGAGGCGTTGTTGGAAGCTAAGCATAGCGGCAAGAACAGGATTTATTTAGTTGGCATGCCGGAAAGTGATATCTCTGATGTCGAATGATAAAGGCGGGGTCAACTTCTGTTGATTACAATTGTTTCTGTTGGGCTTATCAATTTGTAGCGTATTCCTCTCCAGCAAATGACCCGGCCGAAAGCTGAAGAGACGATTAGTAATAATAACAATAGTGACCATACCCAGAAGAATAAGATATCAACGATGCTGGCAACTTTCATTTGATGCATATCTTTTTTGAGTAATTTTCTAATCATCCTTTGTCTGGAGAAAGCTCTGAGTAGTTGACTCGAAAAAAAGATAATAGGTACGGTGACAAAAAGTGCCAGGTTTTTTTCTCCGGTATTGACGGCATAAATTGCCAGAGCGGTTCCTGCCCATAGGCCTAATATAGAGTATAGACTGGCGAGTAATCCAAACCACCAGGTTCCCGGGGCGCTTACTCGTGTAATCAAGAATTGTCTTCGTCCGAATTCGAAGAGTTTTGGCCAGGTAGTGGATTCGTATGAGGCAACAAGGCAGGCGGGGATGAAAGCCACTCTCATGCCGGCTTTTTTAACGGCGTAGCTAAGGGACAGGTCGTCACTTAGCGCCTTTGGCCAAATTTTGTCAAGTCCTATCTGGTGGAAGATGTCGACACGAATAGCCATAGAACCGCCCCATGCTTGATTAAAGCGGCTGTTACCAAGCAATTGGGCTATCTTAGCATTTAGGACGGATAGAGCCAGGGTGGCGAGATTGTTCTTTTGTGGTACGAACCAACGGTAGCCGCTGGAAGCACCATACTTTGTTTTTCGAAGGGGATAAACTATGTGACTCATCCAATCATTACGGACGCAGGCATCGGAATCAGCAAAGGCAAGGATCTCAACATCATCGTCAATTCTCTGGTAGCAATAGAGAAGGTTATGAATTTTCTGGCTACAGGATTGCCCTTGGCCGGCGACCAATACTTGAACGTCGAGTGCGTTTGAATCTTGGCTTAGCAGGTCTTTCAATTTACACAGTTCGGCATAGGCAGGGTCTTGTTCGTCGGCGACTACAAACCACAACAGATAATTTTCATAATCCTGTTTGAAAAATGAAGTAATATTTTTTTGGAAGTCCGAGTCCAGACCTTTACAGGGAATAATCAAGACAGTTCGAGGTCGGTACCATAAACGTTCTTTTTTGTATTTAGTGAGGGCATAACGATAGTTGCGGAACATCTGAACCAGGAAGACCGACTGTGACAGTATTGCTGTCCATGCTATATAATAATACCAATCCATTGTTTTTCTCTATCAGGATATAGAGGCTAACGGCACTATCGATTCAATGAGTTTTTCAACAGTATATGACTTTTCCAACTCGATAGAAATTAAACAGCCGTGACTATGGTCAGAGGCGATAATAATAAGATTTTTTCCGACCTGGTTCCATCCTTCGGTTTGGGGTTGGTGGCCAAGGATGAATGTATCGACATCGAAGGATTCGGCCATTTTATCGAGTAACTCTTGACTGTGTTTTCTGCCCCAGGTTAACAGGTATGCTGAACCCGGTCTGACCACATCGTTTACTTTCAATGATTTTTCTAAAACTTTTTTGTCAAACTTGTTAACTAAACGGTCGCTTGGGAGTGAATGTGACAGCCATATTCTATTGTCACATCTAACCGCTAAAGGTTGCGAGAATAAGAACTGAGTTATGGCAAGTTTTACTTTTTCACTGTTTTCCTGAAATTCGCGGTCAATCGCCTGTCGCATTGAATGGTTTGATTCTTTGTCGCCTTTCATTACTTTGCTGTTGGTGATATGTGCGGTGTCGTGATTTGCCATAATTATATGTACCTGGTCAGGGAAAGCTACTTTGTAACGAACAGCTTCAAATAGGACTTTGTAGGATAGGCAGCCACCTTCAGCGTCTTCGGGACCGCCGTGTATAATTTCCTGCAGAACGACGTGCCTGTTGGGATTGTTGGGCAGGTCAGCAAAGGTGACTATTCTCTCAAAATTTCTCTGATGCCCGTGAATATCGCCAGCTACAACCAAACTGCCATCAGCAGGTAGACAAATCAAATTGCCTTGTCTGAATTTATCTGCGTTGTTGGCTTTTACACCTTTTTTTAACAAATCAATTATTGTTTGAGGCATTTTTGTTCGCTTTTATTTTGTTCCCCATTAGGCTGTGAACCATTATATCAAGTCTCGATATGACAGCCATCATGTTAGATGGGCGTTCGGCGGGGTCTTCCTTGACACAATCCATTACGAGTTTTGAAATTGGTAATGGCATTTGTTTTTTCAGTTCGTGTGGAGCTTGGCATTGTTTTTGTGGTATCGTTAAACCGAGTTTGTCTTTTTTGGGAATCAATGTTGGAACGTTTTGCCCGGTAAGTGCCCAGTACATTGTTGCACCGAGGTTAAATATGTCGGTTCTTGGTCCGAGCGGTTTTCGTTTTACCTGCTCGGGCGCGATATAATCGGGAGTTCCCTGGATGCGTTGCTTTTTGGTTCCAATTTTACAGCTTTGACCAAGGTCGATAATTTTTATTGAACCGGTTTTATTTATAAGGATATTGTTGGGTTTCATGTCACAGTGTACGAGTCCGTTTTGGTGCATAGCGTTTAGTCCGCTCGCAACCATCCTGAATACAAGCAGAACATCGATGAGGCTTAAAGTAGGGCTGTCTTCGAGTGAGCGGCCATCGAAATATTCCATAGAAAGAAGTATTTCCGTGGTCTTAAGAAAGTTACGTATCTTTTTTAGCTTGTAGCACTTGCGGACGTATGGATGGTCTATTTTCCGGGCTATTTTGTATTCTGTTTCTACTTGCTCAAAGATTCTCGAATCTTCGGGCCTTTCGTAGATGACTCGTTTTAAGGCGATTTTTGTTTTATCGTGTTCATTTGTGGCCAAATAAATTGTACTTCGAGCGCCCGTTCCGAGACGTTTGATTATAGTAAACCCGCCAACATTGAGAATGTTTTTAGCCATGTATTAACAATATCACGGATTTAACGATTTAGTACCCCCGCCGTGTCGGGACTATAATGAATAAAAGCAATTTTATAGAGCCGAAAAATGATTCAGCCAAACCTTCTTAACACAACAGTTTACAATATAACGGGTTGCTTGTCCAGTATTACCTTCGGTGATTTTTCGTGATATTGGGTTGAAAATGAGCATTGACAAGGGCGTTAAAATCTGGATAATATTATGAACTTTTGAGGTTAGGCGCAAAAAAAATGATTTTGCGGCTTATTATTCCCCGATAGCTCAATTGGTAGAGCGAGCGGCTGTTAACCGCTAGGTCGTAGGTTCGAGTCCTACTCGGGGAGTTTCAGGGGGGTACAAACCCCCCATGAAACTCCTTCGAGAATCGAGAGCCTATGTGAGCTTGCCCCGAAGAACGAAGTGATGAGGGGAGCACTACTGAAATATTATGTGGAACCTTTACATAATCCAAAAAAACGGCAAATACTACACCGGTATAACTACCGACCTCAAAAATCGCCTTCGCCAACACGGCAATCCACCCTTGCTATATAAAGAATCATTTTCCGACAAACACCGAGTTGCTCATAGAGAAAAACAGATCAAGGGTTTCTCTAGAGCGAAAAAGGCAAACCTAATTGCAAAATTCAGTAGGTGAGTTTACGCTGAGGAGTGAAACGACGAAGTGAGTCCTACTCGGGGAGTTCTTTTTTACTGGGTTCTTGGGGGTACCAGTAAAGATTTGGAAAAAGTTAGCATCTTTTGTTTCCATTATTCTGTTGCAGAAAAGGCTTGGTGGAATTGTACCATTCCTGTAGGGATGCTATTGCAAAACGACAACGCAAGAAAATTCTCTTGGGGAACCCCGTCGTGTCTTAGTCCATCAGGACTTCTAAAACCAAAACGTTCATAATAATTGGGATCTCCAACAAGAACACATCCTTTAGCATCCTGGTCTTTTAGTAAGTTCAGGCCCTCATTAACAAGTTTTGTTCCGATACCCTGCCTCTGGCAATAAGGTACTACAGAGATTGGGCCAAGGCCATACCAATTCTCACTTCCATCTGAAAAATTTACAGGTGAAAAAGCTATGTGTCCCACCACTTTTCCATCGTTTTCTGCGACTAAAGAAACAGTCAGTGCATTGGCAGCTCGCAAAGCATTGATAATAAAATGTTCCGTGTTATTGCTATATGGGGGATTTTCAAATGCTAATTTAGTAATATTGGAAATTTCTCCAACATCCGATTGTGTCTCTTTGCGAATAATCACAATGCTATTACCTGATAAAAAAATTATATCTATTGGCAACCTTATGTTTCAGTATTTCTGTCCTTCGTCTCTCATTTATTTGTGGATAAATAATGGCCTGCCTCTTATTTTTGGTTCATCTTATATGAGAGTATTTTAAGGATTAAGTGTAGTTTTGCCACTTAAAAACAGACTAGTTTTTGGGGGGCTAAGATTAGTTACTTTTCGGTGGGGGTGTAAATTCCGTTACAACGGACACAACTGGAAGGGTAACAGTAGGGAAGTTATTCTGTGCAGGTAATCATTGGTCCACCCTTCCCAGAAGGATTTGATTATTCTACTTCTGGGAAGGGGGAACAATTATAATATTAGGCGACAGCTTTTTTGCGATAGAACAGATACATAATAATGCTCAGTGCAATCAAGCCGACAAGCCCATTTTCGCCCAAGGTGCTAATTAGTGCGGTCAGATTGGTGACAACTCCGCCAAAGAACGGAACAGCTGCACCAAAAAGAATCTCGACCGCAATGCCGACGGCAATCAACAACAAGAAAATTTCAGTTACTTCGCCCAGCCACTTCTTAATTTCCTGTAGAAACTTCATAGTTAAACCTCCTAAATTAGATATTGGAAAGACCAACAAAATTACAGAAAACCATGGCACTTTACTCGGCTTATTATTTGCTGTTGCTTTAATGTTTATGGCTAAAATGCAGGGAGGGTTTCTCTAAAGGGCAATCTTCGCATTTGAAGTTGCTGCAATGGATGTCACGACATCTGCCTTTTTGCTTTTGTTATCGGCCTTGTGTCAAAGTGGGCTGTTTTTGCTTGACTTGGCTTGTTAAAATGGGGTACAATAAATAAATGTTAGCGAGTATGGTATCTTTTATCTTACGTATATGTCTCATCGGGGCATTTTGGGCTTTTGTGTGGCAGTACATAGAACCCCGAACAGCTTCCCTGCGATTGTTAAGAGTTGGCTTACTTGCTCTCGGTCTTTTAGCCATCCTGGCAGCACTAAGAATCACGGGACAGTAGTTAGTCTCGTCGGTTTGTTCTTAGCTTGTACAATTCTCCATCCATTTTAGTATCATTTGCCGAACACTCCATGCCCAGGTTTCCTTAGTTTTGGAAAAAGGTGCGCAGGTATATGAGAGGTCAATCTTGCTCTTGCAAGATGGGGTGTTTGGGCGTATAAATTAGGTATATATGGCAGAGGATGTGAAAAAAAAGATAGAGCAATTGCGTGCCGAGATACGCAGGCACGACCACTTCTATTATGTTCTCAATCAGCCGGAAATTACTGACCAGCAGTATGACAAGCTTTTTGCGGAACTGAAATCTTTAGAGCAAGCGAATCCGCAGTTAGTGACGGTTGATTCGCCGACTCAGCGAGTATCGGGTAAGCCGTTGGAAGGTTTTAAAACTGTCAGGCATGCGACACCGATGTTGAGTCTTGATAATACTTA
>JAGLSU010000060.1 GCA_023135935.1 Planctomycetota bacterium | reverse complement strand
CATAATATCCTCTTCGCTGAATATTTCGGAAAAGTATTTGTTTTGCGTCGGCCTTAAGGGATTTTTCCGCACGGTGAACAAATGCTGGCATCACATAGAAACTCAAAATAAGATTTGCAATCGCCACGATAATCGCCAGTGCCAGTCCGGGGTAAACCAATGTCATCAGGCTTATTCCGCTAGCCCTGCAGGCATCAAGTTCGTTATCATTTGCGAATCTGCCATAGACCAAAGCCGTTGCGAACAATGCCGCAATGGGCAATATGAATGTCAGAGTTATCGGTAAAAAATAGCCAATAAGATGAATCACCTGCCGAGGCCCCACGCCATATTCCTGGACAGGCCGTAGAATCATCCCTAAGCTCAGTATCAGCGTCAAGGCTACCGTCGCCAGAATAAAGACCCTGAAAACCTCACGAAATATATATCTATGTAGTGTAAAAACCATCCTTGTATCTCGTTTAACACTCCAAAATTCATCTTCTTTTTTTCTTAGCCAGTCATTCTCACCGATAGGCGGTATTTTGCAACAAAATTCTTTAACACCAGTCAACGACAACCTTCTTGCTGATTTATTTTCTATTTGCGTTTAAAATGGGTAACTTTTACAATGATAATATATCTTTTAAATTCGGCTCAAAATTATTAATTCGGGAGTAATTTATGAAATCCGGCGGGAACTTTATAAAAGCTTCAATCCTTTTGTTGGCCCTGCTCATCTGCGGTTCTTGCTTTGCCGACACGATTGTTCTCAAGGGCGGCCAAAGTCTTACCGGTGATATCCTTGTAGAAAAGAAAACACAATTGATAGTCGATGTTGGCATAGAAATTTTAACCATCCCGAAGAACAAAATACATAAATACGAATACGACAAAACAGTCAAAACCGAACTGACTGATATAATCGAACCCAGGCAGTTGACAGGTCAGCTGTACCACACAGCAAATCTCAAGAAAACAACTATCGAAGAATGTGTGGAGGAATTCTCTGAAGCGGTTGTTAAAGTCTCGACTCCTGCAGGAATGGGGGCGGGGTTTTTTCTTAACGAAGAGGGATACCTGATAACCAACTACCATGTGATAGAAAAGGAAACACAAATTGAAGTCACTGTATTCCAAAAGGAAAAAAACGGTTTTGAAAAAAAGAAATTTAAGAAAGTCAAGATAGCAGCTATTAATCCTTTTGTCGACCTGGCACTATTGAAAATCGAAGACCTCGAAGGCACAAAGGTTAAATATGCATACTTAGGTGATATTGACCGAACTCAGGTAGGTGAAAAGGTTTTCGCCATCGGTAATCCTCTCGGTCTGGAGCGAACCGTAACTGACGGTGTCATCAGCATAAGAAACAGGGCCTTCAAAGGGCTTGTTTACATTCAGACCAATGCTGATATCAATCCTGGCAATTCCGGTGGACCACTATTTAATTT
This sequence comes from Planctomycetota bacterium, assembly GCA_023135935.1. GTDB lineage: Bacteria > Planctomycetota > Phycisphaerae > Sedimentisphaerales > Anaerobacaceae > JAGLSU01. The sequence continues at coordinate 6,717 of JAGLSU010000060.1, read as the reverse complement.
GGCTGGTGAAGTCATTGGTGTAACAAATATGGGATATATATTTTTCGGAGGGCTCGGCTTTGCCATACCTGTCAATTATGTAAAGCATTTCATAGAAAACCGTGAAGCTTTCGCCTACGACAAGGACAATCCAAACACCGGCTACAAATACATTCAACCGGACCAAAGACGCAATAAAAACAAACTCAAATTACCTGAAAATAAAGACAAACAAAATTAGCTACAACAATACTCTATTGAAAGACCTAAAATGAAACATACAAGCTACAAAACTTTCTACATTTTACTTTCCATTTTCTGTTTCTCTGTTTCACTTCATGCTAAAACTTTGCCAGACACCGCTAAGCTTGTCCCACCTGAAACCGTGCTGTTGGTTAATATCAATGATTTCAATCAACTCAAACAGCAGTTTGAAAAAACCAGCATCTACAAACTCTACAAAGACCCAACAATGGCTGCTTTTGTCAACGATGCCAAAGCAAAATGGCTTAAGAAAATACAGGAACTTGACGAAAATGACATCTTTAAATCACTTTTCGACACTAACATATTACCAAACGGCAGAGTTGCTATTGCTTTGGTGCTTAACAAGCAAGCAAAAGATTTCAACGAACCGCCGATTTTGTTTATAACTCAGTGGGGAGAAAATATTACCAAAATCAAAGAATCAGTTAATAAATTAAACGAAAAAAACACTGAATTAGGTGGACACCAAAAAGGCAGCGAAAATTACCACAACGTAAAAGTCGAAACGATGATTGATGAGGGCTCGTCAGTGTTTTGCTATTGTTTTATCGATGACTACTTCATAGGTACAATGGATATTGACCTGCTCAAATTTGTCATAGCACATATTTCCGGTGCCAGCAGCCCAACGTTAGCCAGCAGTTCCGATTATGTCACAACCACTAAAGCCGTGGGGCCATATCACGATATTGATTTCTACGTTAATATAAAGCAAATCCTTAAAACAATTACCACCGAAGATTCCACCGGTAAGACTCAGGTAATGATGAGCAATCTGGGCATTGATAATGCCACAGCCCTTAGCGGTTCTTTCGGGCTTGGCAGGACGCCCGGAAATTCTTTTGGCAGTAAGGTATTTCTGAAAGTTGACGGCAGCAAAAAAGGTATTTTGAAAATGCTGGAAACAGAATCAAAAGCCCTTCAAGTTCCACGATTTATCCCTTCATCAGTTTACTCAGCAATATTCTTAAATCTGGATATCAAAAAAGCATATAACGAACTCTACAACATACTCTACAGCTTTTCGCCGATGCAAGCTGCAAAAATGCACATGCCGCTTTTGCCCCCAAATCCCGACGGTCAGCCGGGATTGCAGCTTAAAACCGATGTCATTGACCACTTAGGCTCACAAATTATAATTGCCCAAAGCGTCAACAAGCCGTTCTCCAGCACAACACCGTCAGAGTCACTCATCGCTTTAGCAGCAAACAATAGTAAAGCCCTCGAGAAATCTTTGTCATTGTTTCATAGTATAATGATAGCCCCTAACAATCCTGATGCGAAACGCGAACTTCTCGGCCACACAATATATCTGCTTAGCATGAAAGGTTTACCATTTTTCGGTCGAGGCCCCACTCCAACGCAAGGTCCCATTGGGCCCGTTGCTCAGCCAATGCCTACTTTTGCGTTTAGCTTCACCGATAATTACATGATTTTGGGATTCGAATCAACGGTGGAAAAAGCTATACGAACATTAAACAACAGTTCAGATACGTCAATAGCCTCCGTCAAATGGTTCAACAATGCCAAATCAACAATACCATCGGCCGTTGGAATGGCGGAATTGCAGAATAACGAAGCTTCCAGCGAAGCCCTCTGGTGGATGGTGAAACAAGGTCACAATGTTCAAGGTTCTAATATTGCACCCAATATCGCCCCACAATCAATAAACCAATTAGTTGATTTCAGTCTTTTACCCGAATTCGATATCGTGCGCAAGTATTTTGGCACATCCGCTTCTTACGGTATAAGCAGAAACGATGGTTTCTTTTTTGAATTCAAGTGCCTTGACCCAGGCATCACAGACTAATCAGCACCGACAGCGATAATTAGTGTATGACTTTGTTGAGGGGATAAGTGATTATACCCGATGCGCCCGCTTGTTTTAAAGCCGGAACCAGTAACCGCTCTACCTTCTCATCAATAATCACTTCCATTGCGATATAATCAGAATCAGCTAAGTTAGAAATGGTGGGACTCTTTTCAGCAGGCAACACCTTTAGTACTGACTGCAAGTCATCCTTTTTCACATTCATCTTCAGACCAACTTTTCCGCGAGCGTCAATGGCTGCATTAAGCAAGATAGCGATACTTTCTATTTTCCCGCGCTTGAATTTATCTTCCCACGCTTTCTTGTTTGCGATAAATCTTGTAGTGGAAGTTGTTACGGTATCTATTATTCGCAGGTTATTTGCTTTAAGTGACGAGCCGGTTTCGGTAAGTTCCACTATCGCATCAACCAGCCGGGCTTTCACCTCGGTAGCACCCCAGCTGAATTCGACCTTTACATCGATATTTTTATCTGCGAAATACTTTTTCGTCGCATTTATCAACTCAGTAGCAACTATACCACCTTTTAAGTCTTCTGATTTCTTTACTTTCGATTCGTTAGGCACAGCCAACACCCATCTGGCTGGCTTGGTCGTGTTCTTACTGTAAGCAAGTTCACAAACATCTATCACATCCGAATCATTTTCGACTATCCAATCATAGCCAGTAATGCCGGCATCGAGAACACCATCGGCAACATACCTGCTCATTTCCTGCGCTCGCAGCATAATCAGCTCTATCTGCTCGTCATCTATGCGCGGCAAATAGCTTCTCTCAGAATTTAAAATGTCAAACCCGGCTTTGCCAAAAAGCTCTATCGTAGCCTTCTGAAGGCTACCCACGGGTATACCTAATTTTAATATTTGCTCTGACATCTTAAGCAATCATTCCTTTCTCTTTATTTTTTGCGTTTTTTCGTCTTAGTCGTTTTTTTCTTCTTGGTCGCTTTCTTTTTCTTAGTTATTTTTTTTGCCTTGGTCACTTTTTTCTTCTTAGTTGTTTTCTTTGTCTTGACCGCTTTTTTCACCTTCTTTTTGGTTTTGCTTACTGTTTTAACTTTCTTCTTTTTCTTAGTTTTGCTTAATTCACTATGACGTCGCAAAAGGGCATAAAATTCATATGCTTTTTGAGCTGAAACCTGTCTAGTCAAAAAGCCTTCAATCTCCTGCTCATCAGCATCAGGATGAACTAGTTCCTCGCCCTTTAGATAATCTATCATCTTCTCAGTAAGCGGTATGGCATGACCTTGCAGAGAGGTAAGCATACAATAATCGACTACAAAACGGCTAACACCTTCCATCTCCTCAAGAACCTGCTTGGCCGGTCTCTTGCCAATCTTTTTCAATGCTATCAAGCTTACCGTATTATATTTACCAAATACAGAGCCTAAAGCATTGGTGAGCGTCATAGCTATATCTTTCGCAATAGATTTTTCCACTGCTAATACTTCAACAATCTCTTCTATCCTGGAGACACGCAACTCATTCAAATCAACAAAATAATCAGCAAACTTCTTAACCGCTGATTGCGTTGCGTTCTCTTTCATTCTTTCACTAACAATAGCATAAATAAGCGAATCTACCGGTTCGTCATAGGTTACTTTTTTAACCTTAGGGTACTTACGCTTCAATGAGCGGTACAACCGGCCCACCTTTTTAGAATATTCTTTGCTATTTTTCATAAAAACCTCTGTCGCACTTAGTTATTAGCCGCTATATCTTCAATTAAACAACAGCTAGTTATTCTTCTTCCTCTTGGTCAGACGCATCTTTTTCCTTAAACTCACTGGCAGCCTGTTCTATCAAGTTCATAATTTCCATTGTTTTTTTGAACTTTTCATCTATATAAAAGTGCAAAATCGGGCAAAACTTACACTCTAACCTATTTGCCAGCAATGATTGTATCCGACTCCTCGCATGCGTTATTGCCATAAAAGTTTTGTTCTGCGAGGTTTCGTTTTTGCCAAAGATGCTGAGATACACATCGGCAGCACGCAAATTAGGTGCCGCATCAACTCTTGTAACACTTACAAGCCCTTCAATACGGGGGTCGCTCAACTGGTTAGCAACAGCATCGCTGACTACTTCTTTTATTACACGGGCCACTTTTATCTGTCTTCTTGTCGGCATAATAATTCTTACCGCATATAAATATATGCCTAAAGGGTCCTGGCTACTTTAACTATTTCATAGAAGTCAAAAATATCATCGATTTTAATATCGTCGAATTTCTCTATTTTGATTCCACACTCCAACCCAGCTTTGACCTCACGAGCATCATCCTTGAAATGCTTGAGCGTCTCTACTTTTAAGTCGTCTCTTATTACCACATTATCCCGCACCAAACGCACCTTCGCATTTCTGTTCACGACACCATCGCTGACATAGCAACCTGCTATCGTCCCAATTTTTGAAATCTTAAAGGTCGTTCTGACTGAAGCTCTTCCGAGTGATTTTTCCTGTTCTTCCGGTTCAAGTAACCCTTCCATCGATTTTTGTAAATCTTCAGTTATGCGATAGATTATATTATAGAATTTTATGTCAACTCCTTTTGCTTCCGCAATTTTGGCTACGTGCTCATCACTAACTACGTTAAAACCTATAATGATAGCGTTCGATGCCTCAGCAAGTACAACGTCACCTTCGGTAATTCCACCCGGTGCCGCATGAAGAATTTTAATCTTCACCTCTTCGGTGCTCAACTCGGATAGATATTTTATTAAAACATCCACTGAACCCTGTACATCCGCCCGGATAATAAGATTCAATTCTTTAACATTACCAGCTTCAATCTGGCTGAATAAGTTATCCAGCGTTACCTGGGTGCGTTTAGCCAGTGAATTCTCCCTTGAACGCATCTGATTTTCCGTAGCCGCTTGCTTGGCTTTGTTGATGTCATCCAGGCAATAAAATCTGTCACCCGCCTGAGGAACATCGCCTAAGCCTGTTATCTCAACGGGCATGGAACTCGTAGCAAATTTTACATTTTTCGTATAACTATTTTTTAATGTCTTCACCCTTCCATAAGTATTACCGGCCAGTATTATATCTCCCTTGCCGAGTTTACCTTCTTTAATCAACAATGTTGCCATAGGTCCTCGCTGCGGTGACATCTGCGCTTCGACAACCCATCCTGTCGCTGGAATCGTATCGTCTGCTTTTAGCTCCATCAATTCAGCAATATAATCAAGGTGTTCAAGTAAATTATCAATACCCTCACCGGTAATCGCACTGGTTTTAACAATCTCGGTATCGCCACCCCACTCGGTTGGCGTCATGTCATGCTCTGCCAACTGCGAGTAAATACGATTTATGTCACAACCAGGTAAATCTATCTTATTTAACGCCACAATTACCGGCACCTCTGCTGCCTTGGCGTGGTGTATTGCCTCAATAGTTTGCGGCATCACTCCATCATCAGCAGCAAGCACGAGCACCACAACATCGGTCATATTGGCGCCTCTGGCACGCATAGCTGTGAAAGCCTCGTGCCCGGGGGTATCAAGAAACGTCACTGTCTTATCGCCCCAGCTAACCTGAGACGCACCTATGTGTTGCGTAATGCCTCCAGCTTCGCCTGCCGTAACATGGGTCGCCCGGATTTTATCTAACAGGCTGGTCTTGCCATGGTCAACGTGCCCAAGCATCGTAGCCACTACTGTTCGCTTTTTCAGATTTTCCCTCGGACGCTCTTCAAATTCAGTTTTTATCTGTTCTTCCAGAAGAGCTTTTCGTTCCACAATCAACTCTACGCCAAATTCCACAGCAACGAGTTCAGCAACATCGGCACTTATAGTCTGGTTAGCAGTAGCCATCACCCCTTGCTGCATCAATTTTCTGATGACGTCTGCTGATTTAACCGCTAAAACAGCAGAAAGGTCCTTAACACTAATCGGCTCGGTTACAGTTGCTTTTTCCGGCTTGACCAATGCGGCAATTTGCCTTTCTGCCTTAGTGGCAATTTTGCGAGTCGGCCTCAATCTTAGACCTTCACCACGAGCAGCATCAAGACGTGCCTGCCTTTCTTCTATATCTCTCTGTCGCCACCTGCCGGTTTTGGATTTTTTCGTATCTTTTTCATCTCGCTCGCTTTTTCGTCGCCCGCGTGTTCTTTCTTTGTGACGCCCTGACACAACCTTCTTGTCTTCCGTCTCAACAGACGAATCTTTCTTATCTTTTGTATACATCAACGGTTCAGTAACAGGCGCATCGTACCTGGCTCTTGGTTTCGGTCTCGGTGGTCGTACCGGCTCAGGTGCTTCAACCCGAACAACCGTAGGACCACTCAGTTGAGCTGGCTCGGGCTTTTCCATTATTGGCCCAGCAGGCACTGGAGGCGCGGGCTTCTTCTCAATAGCTTTGCGTTTTTTAGCTATTTTTTTCTTTTTGGTTTTCGGTTTTTCTTCAGCTACCGCAGTAATATCAGGTTCTGGCTCAGCCTTTTCAACTTTCTTGGTTACTTTTTTCGCAGGAGATTTACGTTTCGCCTTTTTCTTCTTAACCCGAACCTTAGTCAAATTCACTTTTTCAGCTGTCTCGATGGTCGAGATATTCTGCCCCTCACTAAACCACTCGCGAATAGTCGCCGCTAAGCCAGCCGATATCACTGACATGTGATTCTTAACGTCCAGACCTTCATCCT
>JAGLSU010000006.1 GCA_023135935.1 Planctomycetota bacterium | reverse complement strand
CCTTGGCAAAATAAAGCGAAGTATTGGGAATATTTTCTCTTTTGACATATTCCCAGATATCGATTTCGCGCCACCCGAGTAGCGGATGAACCCTCAAATGTTCTTCTTCCGCGGCTTTGGTCTTGTACTGGTCCCAAAGTTCCGGCGGCTGATTCTTATAATCCCATTCGAAGTCCTCATCTCTGGGACTGAAAACTCTTTCTTTCGCTCGGATACCATGCTCATCTCTTCGGATTCCAAGATACAAGGCTTTGAAACCGTATTCGGCGATGGCCTTTTTCAGAGCGACGGTTTTCAGTTCATTACAGCACTGAAACTTTCCTGTCGTAGGACCCACACCTTTGGCAAGTGCCTCTTCATTTTTGGCAACGATAAGATTCAAATTCCACTCCTTGGTGTATTTTGCTCTGAAGTCGTAAATTTCCTTAAACTTGTGGGTAGTATCGATATGAAGAACGGGGAAAGGAATTTTGCCAAAAAAGGCCTTCCTCACCAGCCAAAGCAGGCAGGTCGAGTCTTTGCCTATCGACCAGAGTATAGCCACATTTTTGAATTGGCTGTAAGCCTCTCTGATGATGAAAATACTCTGATTTTCGAGCTTATCTAATTGATTTAGTCCGGAACCCATAGTAAATGTCACTCCTAATTATACGGACAATTTCGCAATTAACTTAAAGCAAGTATTATAACAAAACTATGCATAATGTCTACGGATAAAAGGCTTTAGTGTTCTGATTTTGCGGATTTCAGAGGACTCTGGCTTGATATTTACGATTTTTCCGCTCTTGCAACAAATAAGCTCAGCGGTTTTTGTACATTTTCAGCTTCTTTTCGATTTCGTCTACCAATAACTTCTGGCTCGTAGCTCGAACTAAATCGAGTGCTTTTTCGTAGTTGGCGATAGCCAAATTGATTTTGCCCTGTCCAGCTAAAGCGTCCCCTAAATAACTGTGTGCCCTATAAATATATTGATTAAGGTAATGGGACAGGTCAGCCTTGTGACTTTGGTCATCTGCTTTATCAACTCGAGACAAGAAACCGGAAAAATGTGTAATTGACTCATCAATATTATTTTGCTCAAAAGCGATTCTTCCCAGCATGAAGTAACTTGGGAGATACTCAGGTTTTTCCGCAATCATCCGTCTGATGATTGTTTCAGCCGTGTCGTACTGTTTGACTTTGAGATAACTGTTTACCAACATAACCTGCTGACTAAGCCGAATCCAATCTTTGGGGTCGTCTTTGGTATCGTCAAACTCGAAACTTTCGCTTGCACCACTGCTGATACCAATATAGCCGAGGGATTCGAGACGTTTTCTATTCTCATCGTCTAACGCAAACTGAGTGCCGGACAGATTGGTACGTACTTGTTCCTGCAAAATCAATTTGAGATTATCCTGCATAACCCGTGCAAGCTTTGGATGTTTATGAATTAGATTTTCCTTTTCACCAACATCTTCAACAAGGTCATATAACTCCTGGCGAGGGGCTTGTATATATTTCCAGCGACCATCCACCACACCAAGCAACGGATTACAGCCATACTGCGTCGGGTCAAACGATTCGCAATAAATATATCTTTGCTGGGATTCTGCTTCGCTTTTTCCCATAAACAATGGTGACAAATCCTTACCTTGCATAACTGAACCCGGAGTTATATTCAACAGACTGCAAACGGTAGGAACAATATCCACCAAACCAGCTACACTATCAATTTTCCTGCCTTTAGACACTCCCGGAATTTTAATGATAATAGGGACATGCACAGTACTATGATAAATAAAATATCCATGCGTCCTCTCGAGGTGTTCATTGAGACCTTCGCCATGGTCGGAAGTAATAATAAGCAAAGTCGAATTATACAGGTCCAAAGCCTTTAGTTTTTCAATGACCTGCCCGATACAATGGTCGACATAGGCAATTTCACCGGCATAAAGATTGTCCTTAAACTCGGTAGCGAAAGGTTCAGGGGGTTGATATCCATCATGAGGGTCATAGTAATGCAGAAACAAAAAGAATGGCTCATTCTTCTTTTCGGTCAACCACTCGTTAGCAAATCGGGTAGCTTCGCCACCTCTTCGTTCGTTATGGTAAAAGCCGGATATCGGCTGAACAAAATCATCATTGTAATAATCAAAGCCCTGGTCAAGCCCAAACTGAGCGTCCAGAACAAAGGAACTTATTACCGCGCCGGTAGCATAACCGTTTTGCTTTAATATTTCCGCTAAAGTAACATTGGACTCATCCAGTTGGTATCCGATGTTGCCGTGGACACCATGATAAGGCGGCACCGTTCCGGTCAGCATTGAACTGTGTGAAGGAAGTGTAAAAGGTGCAGACGCAACAACATGATTAAATAATATTCCTTTGGCAGCAACGGCATCTATATTGGCAGTAGTTTTACGCGAATAACCGTAACAACTCAGATGGTCAGCACGGCAGGTATCGATACTAATTAAGACAACATTGCGAATCTCTTTTTTGGAAAGAACCGGCCCCAGTAAGACCCAACCCACGATAATGACCACTATCAGTAGTATTGGTATGACCAATGAGCGAATCTTGGTAGAAGCAATAAACTTCATGTATCAATATCCCTTAGTTATTAATCGTAATGAGATAATTTTATTTATCAATACTTGACCCGGCTTTGTAAAGTTCCAATTGCTTCTTGATCTCGTCTACCAACAACTGCTGGTTCGTCGCTCGGGCTAAATCGAGTGCTTTTTCGTAGTTGGTGATAGCCAAATCGATTTTGCCCTGCTTGACTAAAGCGTCCCCTAAATAACTGTGTGCCATATAAATATATTGGCTCAGACGATGAACTGATTCATCTTCAGGAACACGTTCTTTTGTATCATTTGCTTGTGACAAGAATTTAGAGAAGTGCTTAATAGATTCGTCAATATTGCCTTTTCCAAAATCAATCTGCCCCAAAAAGAAGTAGCTAAGGATATACTCAGGCTTTTCAATAATCATCTGCCTAACAACAGTTTCGGCCTTGGAATATCTTTTTGTGGCAATACGGCCCTTTGCCAATACGGCTTGCTGGTGCAAACGAATCCAATCCTTGGGGTCATCTTTGGAATCATCAAATCGGATGTCCTCATCGATGGCACCGGCAAGGTATCCAAGCGATTCGAGACGTCTTTTGCTTTGCTCGTCCAATGTAAATTTATTGACTGCCAAGTCGGTGCATGCCTGCTCCTGTAATATCAGCTTGAGATTCTCCTGCATAAGCAGCGCACGCTTCGGATATTTATAAATTAGATTTCCCTTTTCACCAACGTCTTCCGCAAGGTCATACAACTCCTGTCTGGGAGCCTGTATATACTTCCAACGGTCATCTACCACACCGAGCAACGGATTGCAGCCATATTGAGTTGAATAGAATGATTCGCAATAAATATACCTTTCGCTCTTTTGTAATTCCTCTTTACCTTTAAGAACCGACGACAGGTTCTTTCCATGCATCGGTGATGGCGGGACTATTCCCAGCAGACCACATACGGTAGGAACAATATCGACTAATCCAACTACCCCATCAACTTTTTTTCCTTTGGCTCCACCCGGTACTTTAACAATAAGAGGTACTCGCACAGTGCTATGATAAATGAAAAAACCGTGTGTCTCTTCAAAATGGTCGTACAATCCTTCACCATGGTCGGATGTAATAACTAACAACGTAGAATCATATAGATTCAAATCTTTTAACTTTTCAATAACCCTGCCGATATGATGGTCAACGTAAGCAATTTCGCCGGCATAAAGATTCTTTAAAGAAGAACCAAAAGAAAATTCGTGTGGTTTATAAATCGAATGAGGGTCAAAATAATGGAGGAAAAGAAAGAATTTTTGGTCATGATGTCTTTCCAGCCAGCTATTTGCAAGTACAGTTATTTGCTCGGCGTCACGCTCGTCATAATGGGCAGTCTTTTTCTCTGTCTCGATTTTTAAGTTATCGTCATATTCATCAAAACCCTGGTCAAGACCGAACCTGGAATCCAAAACGAAAGAGCCGATGACGGCAGATGTTGCAAAACCATTTTCTTTGAGTATTTCGGCAAGCGTGACATAGGAGTCATCGAGTCGATAATCATTATTATTACGAACTTTGTGATATGGCGGTATAGTTCCCGTCAGCATCGAACTGTGTGAAGGAAGTGTAAGAGCTACCGGTGCAACTGCATGGTTAAACAAAACACCTTGCGCAGCAACAGCATCTATATTGGCAGTAGTTTTATGCGAATAACCGTAACAGCTCAGATGGTCAGCACGGCAGGTATCGATACTGATTAAGACAACATTGCGAATCTCTTTTTTGCAAAGAACCGGTTTTAATATAAACCATGCCCCCACAACTACCGCTATCAATAGCAGCCATATATAAAGTTTTGATAAAGGTTTTTTTGTATTTGAATCTTCAGTCATTTTCTGGTCGATTTATTATACTACCTTAATAGCATTCCTTCAAACCACTTTTCTTACATGTAGAGGATATGTTTTCCGCACCTATAATGAAAAATATCACTGTAGATATCCGAGAGCCTTGAGTTTCTGTATTTCTTCGGGCGCAAGAACTTCGCGAGACTGACCGGCTTTTTCATCACTCATAAAATCTTTCAGCCGCTTAAACAGTAATTTAGACAAATCACCGTGCTCGGAAATTATATTGACCTTTTCGCCAGGGTCTTCCGAAAGGTCATAGAGTTGGGTTTTATCAGTTAAAATATCATAATGCAGTTTGTAACGCTGTTGCCGGATGGCACGTTTTATATCGTCTTTTTTATTGTTATGGTCTGCCTCGGCAAAGATAAAACGCATAGGAGGTTCAAAACCTCTTTCCCGCCATAATGGTGACAAATCAACACCGTCAATTGCGGAAGGCACACCAACTCCTGCCAAAGCAAGAACAGTAGGAAAAACATCGACCAGAGAAACCATATGTTCAACTCGTCGGCCACGCGGCAAATTAAGACCTTGAAAGATAAGCGGAACATGGATTAGTTCCTGAAACTGCGTTCGACCATGAAGCACACCTCCGTGTTCGAGAAACTCTTCACCATGGTCTGAAGTCACAACTATTAAGGTATTATCAAGCATTTTACGTTTGCGCAGAAAAGAGAAAAACTTTTCTAATTCATCGTCAAGCTGACGGATACTGGCTGCATAAAGGTCAGTAAGATGTTTGACATCATTTTCATTTAACTTCACGTGGCCCTTGCGAAACTGCAAAAGCTGATTGGTCGTACCATCAGCCATGCCAAAATAAGGACCGACAAACTGATCTTCATAGCGAGGCAAAGAACTATAGTCACTATGCACATCGTAATAATGAAGGAAGAGAAAGAACTGCTGATTTCTGTTTTTAAGTAACCAATCCATCGCCTCAGCCGCAATAGCAGGACTACAACCAACGGCATCGCCGGTCTCGGGTATGCGAGAATAATGGTCGAAACCGCGCCCAAACCCGAATTTCTCATCCAGTAACAGCGAGTTAACAATCGCAGCTGTGGCATAGCCATGCCGCGAAAGTATACTAGCCAACGTAGGAATATCCGTAGAGATTTTGGTTTGTACGTCTTTAACACTGTGGCGGCTTGGGTATAAACCGCTCAAAAGCGAAACGTGAGCGGGCAAAGTCCAGGGAGATGGGCTGGAAGCATCTTCAAACAACACCCCTTTAGAAGCAAGCTTATCGAGAGTTGGCGAAGTAGGCCTCGGATAACCATGGCAGCCAAGAAAGTCGGCACGCAAGGTATCTATGGAAATCAAAATAATGTTTGGTTTGGAAGTGGAAGTTTTTTTGCCGCAACCCGGAACAAAGAGCAAAACAACCATAAAAACGACAAGATAACGATGAGAAAATGAAAACATAAACGAGTTCCTGAAAAGTTCATAAATCTTCGATTAGGTATATTATACTCTTTCAATGGTCTGTTTTCAAACCGAAATCTTACTGTAATTCGGATGGGGTATTCGATGGTAGGGAAAATGTAAAAAAATGAGAGTGTTGGGGCTCGAACCCAAGACCTACGGCTTAAAA
>JAGLSU010000059.1 GCA_023135935.1 Planctomycetota bacterium | reverse complement strand
GCCGGAGGTGCAGGCTGAGCCGCTGGAAGCACAGATGCCGAATTTGTCGAGCATTAGCAGGATGGCTTCGCCTTCGATATATTCGAAGCTGATATTGGTTGTATTGGGGAGGCGACTTTTTTTGTCACCGTTGAGACGACAGTCGGGACAAATTTTCAGGATTGCGGTTTCGAGTTTGTCGCGCAGTTTGCTGACTTTTTCGTTTTCTTCTTTGATATTTTCGGCAGCGAGTTCGCAGGCCTTTCCGATACCGATGATTGAGGGGACATTTTCCGTGCCGGCACGTTTACCGGCTTCCTGATGGCCGCCCAACATAAAGGGGGCGAGGCGAGTACCTCTTTTAACATAGAGGATGCCTACACCTTTGGGAGCGTGGAGCTTGTGGCCGGAGATGCTTAGTAGATTGATTTTACTTTTCGATAAATCGAGCGGAATTTTGCCGACGACCTGGACGGCATCGGTGTGGAATACGACTTTTTTGTCGGCAACGATTTCGGTGATTTGCTCGATTGGAAATACGACGCCGGTTTCATTATTGGCATACATTATTGTGACTAAGGCGGTGTCCTCATCTATTGCGTCTTCGAGTTCGTTTAAATCAAGCAGACCCTGATTGTCCACGCTAAGTTCGACGATTGTGTAGCCCTGACTTTCCATTTCGCGACAGGTTGTTAAAACGGCTGGGTGCTCGACGCGCGTGGTAATGATTTTTCTTTTTTCCGGGTAGGCAGCTAACGTACCTTTGATTGCGGCGTTGTCACTTTCGGTGCCGCAACTGGTGAAGATAATTTCCGATGGTTCACAACCGAGTAAATCGGCTACCTGTTGTCGAGCGGTTTTGATTTTTCGGCCGACCTGGCCACCAAAAGTGTGCATGCTCGAAGGGTTGCCGTAAAGGTCGCAGAAGAACGGTTTCATTTCTTCGAGTACTTGCTCGGCTACTTTTGTTGTGGCGTTGTTATCGAAATATATTGTTTGCACTTTTTATTCCTTATGTGTGTGCGGCTGTTTGGCTGATTCTTTGTCTTCTTCGACAAAAAGTGATTCGGAGACAAATTCGCGAAGTTTGGCTTCAACTACTTCTTTCATTGTAAAGTCGGCTGTCTTGCATTGGGCACACATTCCTCTGAAAGCAACGATAACTTTGTCGCCTTCGACGTCTATCAGTTCGATGTTGCCTCCGTGAGCTCGAAGTGCCGGGCGAATCTGTTCATTTATCGTTTGCTGAATGAGCTGAATTTTTTTGATATTGGTTGTCTTGGGTAATTTACGAGGAGGAGGCGGCGGTTCTTTGACCTTATCACCCTGTAATTTTTTTATGATTTTTTCGATTTCGCCTTTGCAGCCGCCACAGCCCCCTCCGGCTTTGCAATAATTTGTCACATCCTCGACGGCGGTAAGATTATTTTCGAGTATTACCCTTTCGATTTCCTTTTCTGTTACGCCGAAACAGGTGCATACGACTTTGCCTTCGAGTTCATGTTTTTTGGTTCCGCCGGATTGGTAATTTTCGATTGCGGCTTCGAGTGCTTCTCTTCCCATGACCGAGCAGTGCATTTTCTGTTCGGGCAGGCCGCCAAGATAATTGGCGATATCCTTATTGGTCACTTTGGCTGCTTGAGCAATGGTCATTCCTTTTATTATCTCGGTCAATACGGATGAAGTGGCTATAGCGCTTGCACAGCCGAAGGTTTTAAACTTGGCGTCGGCGATTTTTCCGTTTTCATCGAGTTTGAAAGTTAATTTCAGAGCGTCGCCGCAGGCTAAAGAGCCGACCTCACCGGTGCCGTCGGGATTTTCTATTTCGCCGACATTACGCGGGTTGAAAAAATGGTCTTTTACTTTATCGGTATATTCCCACATATTTTTTATCCTTGGCTGGCTTCTAATGCCTGTTTGAAATCGGCAATAATATCGTCAATGTGCTCGGTTCCGGCTGAGACGCGAATATAATCTTCGGTAACGCCAGCCGCGATTTGCTCGGCTTCGCTTAACTGCTGATGCGTTGTGCTGGCTGGATGAATGACCAAAGTTTTGCTGTCACCGATATTTGCGAGGTGGCTGGCAAGTTTGACACTTTCTATGAATTTGACGCCAGCTTCTTTGCCGCCTTTGATTCCGAATCCGAGAATCGAGCCCTGGCCTTTTGGCAGATACTTTTTAGCGAGGGCATAATCCGGATGCGATTGGAGGCCGGGATAATTGACCCAGGTAATAGCATCTTGTTTTTCGAACCATTGCGCAAGTTTCAACGCGTTTTCCGAATGTCGAGGCATACGCAGATGTAATGTCTCAATGCCCTGCAGAAATAGAAAGGCATTGAACGGTGACATACAACCACCCATATCACGCAGAAATTGAGTTCGAGCTTTTATGATGTATGCCAATTCGGCAACGGCTTCGACGTATTTGACGCCGTGATAACTCGGGTCCGGCTCGGTAAGTTCGGGGTATCGACCGTTGTCCCAGTTGAATTTGCCGGAATCAACAATCGCCCCGCCGATACTTGTTCCGTGGCCGCCAATAAATTTTGTGCAGCTGTGAACGACGATGTCGATACCATATTCGAATGGCTTGAACAATATAGGCGTCGTAACAGTATTGTCACAAATTACCGGCATGCTATTTTTGTGGGCAATGTCGGCAATTTTTTCATACTGCAAAATATCATTCTTTGGATTGCCAACACTTTCTATGTAAATCAGTCTTGTGTTGTCTTTGATTGCTTTGGCAAAATTTTCCGGGTCCTTCGGGTCGACGAAAGTTACTTCAATTCCCAATTTAGGCAAGGTCTGGCTGAACAATGTAACGGTTCCGCCATAAAGTGAATTCGAAGAAACTATGTGCTGGCCCGATTTGCAGATATTCAAAATACTTGCAGTAATAGCCGCCATGCCGGAGCTGAAGGCAAGTCCGCCGACGCCGCCTTCCATTGCAGCAAGCCGTTTTTCCAGCACATCTGCCGTTGGATTCATCAGTCGGGTATAGATATTTCCGAACTCTTTGAGCGCAAACAAATTCGCGGCGTGCTCGGTATCTTTGAAACAGTAACTCGTAGTTTGATAAATCGGAACTGCTCTACTGAGTGTATCTGAATCGACCTGCTGACCCGCGTGCAAAGCCAACGTTTCTATTTGATATTTAGTTTCTTCCGCCATTTCTTCAAATCCTTCCTTACTTCGCAGGTAAAACTTCCACCATTCTATCAAGTGCCTTCTTCGCTTCTATCCTTATCTGGTCCGGCACGGTAATTTTATGCTGCATATCTTCCAATGACCACAGCACTTTTTCTAAAGTAATTTTTTTCATATTAGGACAAATTGCTTTGTCGCTTGCAGCGATAAACTCGGCATCAGGATTTTGCTTTTTCAAAGCATGTATTATTCCTATTTCGGTAGCGACTATAAATTGTTTAGCTGAACTGGTTTTGGCAAAGTTCAGCATTTGTCCGGTACTGAGTAGTTGGTCTGCAAGAGCTTTGACCGATTCGCTACACTCGGGATGGGCCATTACAACCGCATCGGGATACTTTTGCTTTGCATTTTTTATTTCGTCTTCGGTTATCATTACATGAGTTATGCAATAGCCCGGCCAAAGCACCATATCTCTGCCGGTTCTTTCAGCAACAAACTGGCCGAGGTGCTGGTCAGGCACAAATATAATTTGCTTGTCCTTCGGTAAAGAGTTCACTATCTCCACGGCATTAGAACTGGTGCAACAATAGTGGCTTTCGGCTTTGACCTCCGCGGAACTGTTGACATAACAGACGACCAAGGCCTCCGGATGCTGTTGTTTCAGCTTAATCAGTTGCTGTTCGGTTATCATATCGGCCATCGGGCAGCCGGCATCTTTATCCGGCAGAAGTACGGTCTTCTGTGGAGAAAGAATAGCGGCGGTCTCAGCCATAAACCGCACACCACAGAAAACAATCACATCGGCATCAGTTTCAGCTGCTTTTATGCTCAAGCCCAGAGAATCACCACAAAAATCGGCGATATCCTGTATCTCGCCGCATTGATAATTATGCGCAAGTATCACGGCTTTACGCTTACTTTTAAGCTCTTTGATTTTCTCAAGTAGTTGCTCGCTCAAATTGAACCTCTTAAAATATTTATTTATCCTTTTCGTGTTTAATGTAAACCAAATCTTCTTTAGCTACCGATACGGTGACACCTGGCGGTACTGATTTTTTTATCCAGACGTTACCGCCAACTACGGCACCGGTTCCGATGGTTACATCACCCAATATCGTCGCCTCGGCATAAACTACCACATTATCTTCCAACGTTGGGTGTCTTTTTCCGCCTTTTATTATTCTTCCTCTTTCGTCCTTCGGGAAACTCATAGCGCCGAGCGTGGTGCCCTGATAAAGTTTTACGTTATTACCGATGATGGTGGTTTCGCCTATAACGACACCGGTACCATGGTCGATAAAGAAGTTTTTGCCAATGTTTGCGCCGGGATGAATATCAATGCCGGTTTTCGTATGTGCACATTCGGTCATTATTCTCGGAATCAACGGTACTTCTTTAAGATACAATTCATGAGCAATGCGATATGTCGTAATTGCTATTATACATGGGTAGCTAACAACAATTTCTTCGTACGACTTGGCAGCGGGGTCTCCATCAAAAGCCGCGCCAACATCGCCCTTTAGTGATTCCCTGATTTTAGGCAGTTGAGACAACAGATATTTAGTGGCTTGCTCAGCGATTTTTTGGCAATCACCTGTGTCGCACTGTTCCATCCTGCATCTATGCTTATATGCAAGGGCTATTTGTTCAGAAAGAGCCGTGTAGACATGGTACAGAATATCGATAACAACAAATTTGATATTCTCCCTCGTGACAGTTCTTTTGCCAGTATAGCCCGGGAAAATCAGTTCCGTAAGCAAATCGAGAATTTCGATAATTTTATCTCTTACCGGCAAATTAGTGGCATCGATAAAATTTATACCGGAATCACCTTCATATGTCCGGGCAATTTTATCTACCAAGGCCTCCATTTCCTTGCTGGTTATTTTTTTATCTTCCATTGTCAAACCCTTTTACATCTCAAACATTTCGGTGGAGATATATCTTTCACCCGTATCACAAACAAATGTGACTATCGTTTTTCCTTCATTTTCCTTCAGGTGAGAAAGTTGTATCGCAGCCCAGACATTTGCCCCGCTGCTTATGCCCGCAATTATTCCCTCTTTACGTGCCAACTGTCGTGCTGTTTCTATCGCATCGTTGTTAGTGACCTGTATAATCTCGTCAATTATATCAGCATTTAAAACATCAGGAATAAAACCGGCTCCGATTCCCTGAATTTTATGAGGCCCGGGCTTGCCGCCTGACAATATAGGTGAATCTTTCGGTTCGACCGCCACGACTTTCAAATTCTTGTTTTTGCTTTTGAGTGCTTCTCCACAGCCGGTAATGGTTCCACCAGTGCCTACTCCAACAACAAGAATGTCGAGTTTACCACCGCTATCTATCCAAATTTCTTTCGCTGTAACTTCCCTGTGAATTTGCGGATTTGCAGGGTTGTTAAACTGTTGGGGCATAAAAGCATTCGGGGTTTTTTTAACGATTTCTTTTGCTTTTTCCACAGCACCTGCCATGCCACCTTCAGCTAGCGTTAAGACTATTTCAGCGCCAAATAGCTGAAGCAGCTTTCTTCTTTCTATGCTCATAGATTCCGGCATGGTTAAAATCAAATGGTATCCCTTCGCGGCACAAACAAAAGCGAGTCCTATTCCGGTGTTTCCGCTGGTCGGTTCAATAATGACGGTATCAGGTTTTAACTGACCTTTATCTTCGGCTGCTTTTATCATCGATAAGGCAATTCTATCTTTGACGCTACCACAGGGATTGAATGATTCAAGCTTCGCTAGAATAGTCGCTTTGTCCGAACCAAGTTTGTTGATTTTCACGAGCGGTGTAAATCCAACCGCAGCCATTATATTCTCAAATATAGCACTCATAGTTTTTTCTCCATCTGATCATATCTGGTAAAATAACTTTTTGCCACTTTTTGCCCTATCAACTAAATCCTGTAACGTCATCGAATCAAGAACACTCATAATCGCGTTCTGGACTTCGGCCCAGAGCTGTCTTGCTACACAATCAGCGGTACGCTGGCAATAGCTTTCATCTTCAAGACATTCCGCAGTGATTACCGGCCCCTCGAGGGCTTTGAAACAATCACTAAGTTTAATCTGATTTGGGGTTTTAGCAAGAAGATATCCACCTTTGGAGCCCCTGACACTTTTCACCAGTCCAGCCGACTTGAGCATAGCCATTAATTGCTCGAGATATTTGACGGATATGTCCTGGCGTTTGGCAATAACTTTTATCTGCAAAGGTGTAGTGCCCGAGTTTTCAGCCAACTCCAATATTGCCCTTATTCCATACCTGGTACGTGTTGATAGTTTCATTATACATCTCCTATTATTCCTACGTCATTAGTAGTATATTATACAAGTTTATCAGCCTTTTAGTGATAAAAAAATTAAAAAACCGCAAAAATAGTGAAAAAATCACCATGAACCTCTTCTAACACCCTATTTTAGCAGTAGTTATACAACCAATTTAACCGGCAAAACGTATATTAAGATACAACCTCGGTAACCAATTTTATTGACAGTCTAATGGGGCGGTATTAGAATAGACTTGCTACGTTTGTGGCTATTTAATTTAAGGGGTGTTACGGATGGCAAAAAGTTCCACTAAAAGAGTGGCCTTTATTTCTTCTTTTCTGCCGAGAAAATGTGGAATTGCAACATTTTGTTCTGACCTTATCGAAAATACAGCTTTGGCCGCCAAAGACGATTTCGAACCGCTGGTGGTAGCGATGAGGTCGGACAATGAGTTGAAGTATAACGACCCCGTTAAGTTTGAAATCCGCCAGAACGTAAAAAATGATTATATTTGTGCTGCTGACTACATTAATTTCAGTCATGTTGACGTGGTTTCAGTTCAGCACGAATTTGGCTTGTTCGGGGGCGATGCCGGTTCGTATTTGAATCTATTGCTTAAGCGACTAAAGGCTCCTGTAGTAACCACTCTGCATACGGTTCTTGATGACCCGGACCCGGTTTACTACAAGTCATTAGTAGACGTCTGCAATACCTCACATAAGGTAATAACCATGAACGAACGCGGCATAAGTATGCTGCGTGACATTTATGATGTGTCCGGCAAAAAAGTACAGTTGATTCCTCACGGGATACCTGATTTATCTTTCGTTGATAATAACTACTACAAACACAAATTCGGTATGGAAGGCCGAAGGACAATTTTGACTTTCGGCTTGCTCAGCAAAAATAAGGGTGTAGAGGTAATGCTGAAGGCTATGCCGGCTATAATCGAAGCTGAGCCATCTGCTTTGTACATAATTTTGGGAATGACACATCCATCCGTGTTAAAACACGATGGCGAATCGTACCGATTCAGCCTTCAACAAATGGTGAAAGAATTAGGGTTGCAGGAACATGTTATTTTTCACAACAGATTCGTAAATGATGACGAACTTCGTAATTTTCTTTGTGCAGCAGATATTTACGTCACTCCATATTTAAACAAAGAGCAGTTAACGAGCGGCACGCTATCCTTTGCGGTCGGTACAGGCAAGGCTGTTGTCTCGACTCCTTATTGGGCGGCTATGGAATTGCTTGCCAAAGGTCAAGGCAAGTTAGTAAGATTCGGCGACTCAAGACAAACAGCTGAAGCAATAACAGAAATACTTCAGGATGATTCACTGTTTTATTCTTTGCGAAGGAAAGCATACGATTATGGTCGGTCGAGAACGTGGCCTAAAATTGGTCAGGCTTACTGGAAATTATTCAATGCGAAACGGCTGCCGGTTCGCGTTACCGCCAAAGTCACACCGTCGGTTACGGAGAGAGTATCGAATCTTGAAGTGCCCGAGCCATCATTAGCCCATCTGAAAAGGCTGACTGACAATACCGGTTTGTATCAACATGCGAACTTTACGGTCCCGAACCGCATCCATGGTTATTGCACGGATGACAATGCAAGGGCTGTAATCGCAATGACCAAGTATTATGCTCAATACCCCGAGGCAGAAGCTTTAGACCTGTTTGACATGTACTTGTCCTTCGTACTGCACTCACAAAAAAATGATGGGTCGGTCAGAAACTTCATGAACTTTGACAGGAGTTGGGTAAAAAATGAGCCCGTCAATGATGCTTTTGGTAGGGTACTATGGGCATTCGGAACGGTTATGGCAAAGCCGCCTTCGCCTTCATACCTATCCGTCATTAAGGACTGTTTCGATAAATCCGTTAAACATATAAAGAAGCAATCTCCACGAGGTATGGCTTATTCGATACTTGGCATGTCTGACTATCTTAAGCAGTTCCCCGGCGCCAGTGACATCAAACGACAGTTAACAACGGCGGCAGATAAGCTTGTGTCTTTATACAAGAAAAACAGTCACCCTGATTGGCAATGGTTCGAGGGAGAGCTAACCTATGATAATGCTGTTTTGCCGCACGCTTTGTTTGTTGCAGGTTCGACTTTCGAAGACGCAAAATATCTTGAAGTGGCGGAGAAAACATGCGAGTTCCTGTTGGAAAATACTTTTAGTGACGGACATTTTAGTCCTGTAGGTTGTAATGGATGGTATAAGCGAAGGGGAACAAAAGCCACGTTCGACCAACAGCCTCTGGAGGCTCTAAGTATGGTCATGATGCTAAGAGACGCTTATAATGCTACGCAAAACAGCGGCTACCTAACATTGCAAAGGAAGGTCTTTGATTGGTTCCTCGGTGAAAACGATTTGCATCTTCCAGTTTACAACTTCAGGACCAAAGGGTGTCACGACGCTCTCGTTCCGGGCGGGGTTAATGTTAATCAAGGCGCAGAGAGCATGCTCAGCTTCCTGTTAAGTTTGTTGGCTATAGTTGAGAGTTATGCTGTAGTTGACAAGATGGCTGAAGGTGATGATATTCCGCAAAAGACCAAAGAGCCAACACCGATAAAAAGTACATTTGCCAAGGTCAATCTCTTAAAAAAAAAGGCTGAAGAGGCTGTCCGGAAATGAAAGTCGCCAGCTTTAACGTCAATTCACTGCGTGTCCGTTTACCTGTTATCTTACCGTGGTTAGCCAAATGTCAACCGGATGTTCTATGCGTTCAGGAAACTAAGGTTCAGGATGTTGATTTTCCGGCTGACGCGTTTGAGGGGACGGGGTACAAATATGTTTTTAAGGGACAGAAGAAGTATAACGGGGTGGCAATTTTCAGTAAGAGTGAAATCAAAAAAGTGGAGCTTGGCTTTGAAGATGAGCCGAAAGACGAGCCGCGATTGATAAAAGCGGAAATTAATAAAATCAATATTGTTAACACTTATGTCCCGCAGGGCTACCTGCCCGAATCTGAAAAGTTCGAGTACAAATTGAAATGGTTCGACCGCCTGCTCGAATATTTCCAGAAGAACTTCAAGCCAACCGATGCCATTATTTGGGTTGGTGATTTAAACGTGGCACCAGAGCCAAAGGACGTTTATGACCCGGAGGGGTTGATGGGGCATGTTTGTTTTTGTCCGGAAGTTACAGCGGCATTGAATAAAGTGATGGATTGGGGTTTTGTAGATGTATTCCGGATGCATTGTGACAAAGCCGGACAATACACTTTCTGGGACTATCGGATGAGGGGTTCATTTAAGCGTAATTTTGGTTGGCGATTGGACCATATTATGGCTACAAAGCCATTGGCGGAGAAATCGACTGCCTGTTATGTTGATAGGAACCCGCGAACAGCAGAAAGACCGAGCGACCACACGCCAATTATCGTCGAATTTAAGAATTAAGCCGGTTTGGTAATTGTCTACCTCAGATTAAGCTGGATGCCTTATAACCCAAAAGTACGGCTCCAAGTCCGAGTACAATATGCAATGCGATATTCATTATGGCAGCGAACGGCTGAGCATCTTTGAATAAATTGTGCGTTTCGTAACCAAATGCCGAGAATGTGGTGAATCCACCGAGAATACCAACAAAAAAGAAAAGCCGCATTTGAGAACTTAACAACCCTTTGTTTTCAGCTAATCCACCCAAAGTACCTATCAGTAAACACCCAAGAAGATTGACCGCAAATGTTCCGTAAGGATACCACGGATTGCTAAGAATTTTGTGCACCCACTCGACAAGCACAAAACGGAACACAGTTCCAAGAAATCCGCCTATTCCAACGATTAGAAGTTTTGTCATTCGGGCTATCCTTCAACTAACTATTTCGAAACATTGCATTTATGCGCAAAATTTAACTGGGGAACCAGGATTTGAACCTGAACTAACTGATTCAGAGTCAGTCGTG